>NZ_JAPFEA010000150.1 GCF_026169115.1 Intestinimonas sp.
AAATATGGGGAAATCGCAATTCCGCTTCCAATGTTCTCTACTTGCAGTTTGAAAACATGATTCTCCAGAGTCATTCCGGTTGGAAAGGCCACTTTTTCCATCCCTGCGCTCATTCCAATAAGATTGAAAATTGGCAGCAGACCCAACCTAACACTTTCTTTCTGTTCAAGCATTACTTGATCGTGTTCCTTTGCTTGTTGATCAAGCTGCTTCTTACTTTCTTCCGCCTGCTGTTTTAATGCCCTATTTTGCTCCCGATGTGAAAAAAATAGCGTTATCCCCATTACTAAGAGAGGAATCAGTGCACTAATAATAATGGAGCGCCAGTCCTGCGAATTGATAATTTCAACAGAAAACTTGAACTGTTCCATTTATTCACCTCACACCAGCGGATGCCACTTGAAGTCCCATGAGGTTTCATAGGAGTCCCAATCATTCTTTGAAATAAAAATGTTATCTTGTACTAATTTGTCTACAACTATGGTGTTAATGCCATCAAAAATAAAGGGTAACTGTCCGATATTACCTCCCTGATAGTTCACTGTTGGGTTTACCATATTCAGAATTGCATATGCAATTGGAGAATTACAAAATGCGAGCACTAATGTATAGTACTCTGGGGGTGTAAAGAGCGCAGGCCCAGCAATATCAGATAAATTATTCATTTTTGAACGAAATGCAGGTTTTCCTGTGGTAACTAATGACCATGAAATAGCGGGTCTGAATTTATATTCCATAGGGTAATCTTGGGCATTTCTTTTTTCTAATTTTGCTTTCCCAAATACAACTTCTCCACCGTTTTCCCAGTCTATCAGATAATCTTCATTTCCATACCAACGCCGATACTCGCCACCCTTGTTATACGGAAACCACTTAGCATGAGATCTGGTTGCATCTTCTGCACTATTAGCAGTCAAATTAGTACATCCGCTACTAACTTCCCACCATAGTCTTAAGAAACGCCCATTATCACCGGTCATTATCCCTGTACGCGGCATAGCATAAGTAGAAAGAGATTTTCCTATTTCAAAGCAAGATAGCATATTTTTACTCACCCAATACGCCACCGGGGAGCCGGGGATTTTGGAGAAGTTGGACTGGTCGGCGGCATGACGGTTTTCACCGGCGAGGAACATATCTTCTTTTCCCTGCTGGGTGGTCGGCTCGATCAGGCGGCAATATTCGCCCTTGTAGCTTGGAACATGGCTCTTTCGGATAACAAACGATGTGGTCTGTACCACTTCGCCTCCAATCTCTTCAAAGGCTCGTGCGCCGAGGTGTGCCATATTCACGAAATCCGCCGTCAGGAGCAGTTTGGTACGCAGTTTCTCAAAGCTGGAGAGGAACATCCATGCGTGCTGGGTAATCATGGCCTGATAGCCACTGCTTTTCACCATCTGACCGCAGCGCTCCATAAACACAGCGAACAAATCTGCCTTGCTGTCAGGGAAGTTCTTCTTTACATAGTCGTTGACCTTTGCACCGGCGTTGCTGACTGCCATATACGGCGGGTTCGTCACCACCACATCATACTTCTGCGCCAGTGCCTGTCCCACATTGATCAGGTGTATCAGCTTCTCAGCTGTACTCTCCACGCCGATGCTGTCCAGCGTGATCTGACTGACCACATCTATACCGGCCACATAGCGGCGCAGCAGGTCCCATTCGCAGTTTTCCACCCGCAAAATGGAGCCGTACTCCTTGGCATCCCGCAGCGTTTCCAGCAGATTCTCCAACTGCATCCGGGCAGTGTTCTTTTCCAGCTCGCTCATGCCTGCGCCAAAGTAGTCCAGATGGGCACGGTGGATTCCGTTGCTCTCCTGGATGGCAAGCACATGGGGCTGGATGCCGCGGGTCAGGATACGGCGGTCATACTGGCGTGCCTTCATCATCACCGCAAAATAGGCAAGCTGGGCGGCGCGCTCGTCAATATCCAGCCCGAACAGGTTATTGGCCAGAATAGACTGCGCGGCATCCCGCTGGGTATAGCCCTGGGACTCGTAGATCTGCATCAGCACATCGAAGGCATAGACCAGAATGTGACCGGAACCCATGCAGGGGTCGATGATCTTGATGTCCTCCGGATTCAGCGCGGCGTATTCCTGACGGATCTCCGCAAGCTGTGCCTCCACCTCAGGCTCCTGCTCCGCCTCCTCCAGATAATAGCGCCAGTTTTCTTTAAGCCCGTCGTTGGGATGCCCCTCCACCCACAGGCGGCCCAGAGAGTTTTCCACCATGTACTTGACGATCCAATCGGGGGTAAAGAGCTGGGTAGCGGCGGGGATGCGCTCCTTGGTGATCTTGACATTTTTCTTCAGCAGGGCGAAGGTGTCGTCCTTCAGCTCCGAGTTGTAGTACTGATACAGCCAGCCGATGATCTCCACCTGGCCCTCTTGAGAGACATCAAAATTGCTCTCGGGAATATCATTCACCAGCCGATAGACCACGCCGTCCCGGTCAGTAAAGGAGATGTTCAGCAGAAGCTCGGTATAGTCTTGGCCGTCTACCTTTTGGAACAGGTTCGGCAAGATCTCATGCAGGGCGTCGCACTGCTTGACAAACAGCAGTCGGAACAGGGCGTCCATGTCCTCCTTCTGGCCGCGATCCTTCCACTGGATGATGGCATCCCGCTCCTGAGGCGTGAAGTCAAACTCCGCATCGAAGGGGGTGGAAAGAATATCCGGCTCCAACTTGCCTGCCAACTCAGAAGACAGCACACGGATGCGGGAGGGCAGATAGTCATTGACCTCCATGAAACGGATGGCGATGAGGCGGTTGAACCAGGTGTAAGCCACCTGCTCCACCATATAGTTGTAAGCGGTTTTGTAGTCGCTGTCCCGCTCTTTGTCGCGGATGGCGCTCACCAGAGCGTCGCGCTTTTTGATCTCGTCGCCGGAGATGGAGGCCGGCGTGCCGGTACCGGCATCGAAAAACTGCATATCGCGGGTGGACTGGGGCAGCGGCTCCTGAATGCCGTCCGGACGCACGCCGACCAGGCCACAGCGGTCGGCAACGCTGCGAATCAGGGCATTTCGTGCCCAAACGGAAAAATTCTTAATTGCGGTCTTATCCATAAACTTAACCCCTTATCTGGCGCGCGGCCGAAGTTGGTAGTCATCAGAACTCGATGTTCACGGTGGTGTCCTCTTCCAGAACGCCCAGCAGTTTGGTGCGCAGTTCGCGGAGGTATTTGTCGATGTCCTCCTCGGTCTTGATCTGCCAGGAATACTGGGAAGTGACGCTCTTGATGCTGATGCTCTTTTTCTTCTCAATCTTGACAGACTTGACCGGTTGAACCGGCTGGACTGGCTGAATCGGTTTCTGCGCGGGCTGGATCGGCGCGGTACCGCCGCTTTTCACATCCGCAGGAGCAGCGGGCTTTGCCGCAGCTGCTTCCGCCGCCTGTGCTGCCCGAGCTACCGCCTCTGCCGCGGCCTGCGCTGCGGCCTGAAGCTTGGATTCAGTCTCGGCGATCTCGTTGAGGTGGCGAATCTTGAGGGCGTCAGCCTCCACCTTGATATTCTGGAGGGTTGCCACATTGTTGCAGGTGTCCGCCTTTTCCCGCAGTTCATTCCACGCACTGACATAGCGATCGGACAGCTTCTCACGGCACTGCTTGCCCTCCAGCTCGTCAAAGACGCGCTTTCGTGCGTCAGCAATGGCGGCCTGGATGGGCGCTTCGATCTCCTTGCACATGGCCACATAGCGGCTGGCGAAGGTGTCCAGCAGGCCGGGTAGCTTATAAATTTCGCCGTAGGGAGCAGTCTTCGCCATGATGCCCTTGATCTGGGAGGCGATGCTCTCGATTTCCTCGTTGACGATGAAGGTCTTGCTGTCCTCGTAGATCTTCATGTGGCGGATGGCTTTCTCGAAGATCTGCAGCTGCTCACCTTCGTAAAATGCCTTCATCGGCTCGTAGTCTTGGGCAAAGTCCAGATAATCGTCCTGTTTGTCGTACATGGCCTTGAAGAACTCAGCGGGATAGGTCAGGCCAATGACCTCGTTCATCAGAGCCTTGCCGGTGCGGACGACCGCGCGGCCAGGATACTGTGGGTTGCTCTGCTGGCGGATCTCCAGCTTTTCCAGTTCGTTCTTCAGGTCACGGCTCTTGCGGATAAAATCCGCCATGGTGGTATCTTCGTTATCGTCCGCAGGGGTAAGGCCAAACAGCTCCCGCATGATCTCGCGGACGGCCTTTTTGTGCTTTTCCGGGGTGACTTCCCGATACTCCATCAGTAGCTTTTCAGGATACTCCCGCTTGGTGAGATAGCGGATGATCTCCTCGTCACTCTTGTTCATGAGCGTGATGGGTTCACTGCTGACGAACATGGAGATCTTACCGTCCTTGAACAGCTTGGCCACCAGATAGCGCACATCGTCCTCAATGAAGCCATAGGGGGCCTTCATATAGCGGTCGTACAGCGTCTTGAGGGAGGTGCGGGCATGACTGCGGGTTGTGTTCAGGTTCAGGTACTCCTCCAGATCGGAGAGAGCCAGCTTATTGATGACCACGCCGCCGTCCAGCTTCAGCTGGTATTGGGCGGAGGACTTCAGAAGGCTGCGGATCGTGCCCTCGTTGGTGGCGGTGTCGATGTAGTTGAGCTTATAGTACACGGCGGCGATCAGCTTACCGATGCCTTCATTGATGCGAGTGGAAATATCCTTGCCGGAGAGCTGGAGCTTATCGCCATTGACGAAGATGACCGCTTCCCGCAGGGCAGCTTCCAGGAAAATGCGTGCATTGTTTCTCCGCTCCTTTTCCTCCACGGTTTTCATCTGGCGGATCTGCTCAAATTTAGCCAGCGTGTTGGCAGCGCCCCGCGTCAGATATTTGTGGATTTGCATGGCTTGCCGCAGCTCGGTCATAAACTCGCGGTCATCGGGCAACACCACCAGAACGCTGCGCTCCTGTCCGGAGAGCATCCGCATGGTGGCTTCATCGGAACGCATATCCCAGTCCGGCGTGATAATTTTCAGAGAGATATCATAATTCTGGTTGGCACGGTAAGGCCGGTCGTCCACAAATTGATTGAAGCCGAAGGTGTAGCGGCCATTCATGGCAGGATAGCGATACTTCTTGGTATCATAGAGGTCATCGAAGATCATCTCGGACACAGCGCCGATGACCTCGGCGATCTCCACATTTTCGGCCTCGATGTCCCGCTGCACTTCCTGCTCTTCGTCGGTCAGGAAGACGTAGATATCACCGTTCTTCTGCACCAATGTCTGCTTGACCAACATCTTGAGGGCGTCTTCCACCTTCTGCTGCAAGCTCATGCGGTCGGCGTCCACGCTGTCGATCATCAGCGAGGTGATCTGCTCCACATTGGCAGTGATCTCCTTGACATACTTGATCATAAACAGGACTTTGAGCACATTGACATTGAAGCACTCCGTTTCCCGGTCAGGGTTCAGGTAGTCATTGTCCCATGCTTTGTAGATAACACCGCGATAGCTGTGATCCAGGAACTTCTCCAATGCGTCATAGAACATATTGAAGGGCACCAGAGCACCTTCACTTTCATTCATCAGCCGCACTGCGCTTTCCTTGAACAGGGCCAGCATCGAGCGTTCGCCCTCGGCAAGATGCTTGCCGGATGCGCCGTGGGTACGGATGGAGGTCAGCACGCTGCCCAGCAGGTTGAACTGGTAAGGCACAAAGGGATACACGGCAGCGAAGTTTTCCCGGCTGGTATAGAGCTTCTTTTCCACGCCGTCGTTGAAGATGATCTTGTTTTTGATGTCGGTCTCCTTCTGGTCATAGAGCAGAGCCAGAGTATCGTGGCCAGCATCACTTTTCTCCAGAATTCTCTTGCGGATGACCTCATCCACATTGGCAGAGGATAGGGACAGGCGGGTATCGAAGCGACCCTGGATCTTGGAGAAGTCATTCTTGTTGTGGCTGATCTCTTTTGCCACCGAGTCAATGTCCTGCTGGCTGGTAACGATGATCCATGCCTTGCCCTGACATGCGGTGCCCAGATCCTCGGTCACGGTCTGGAGATTCAGCATCAAATCGCGGCTGTCTCCTATGTACTGGCCGATCTCATCGATCAGGAAGACGACATGGTGGTTCTCACCCTGCTGGTCGATGTAGCGCTTGATAAGTTTTGCAAAGTCCTCGATGCTCTTGCGGTCGATGCCGTCCATTGCCTTCTCGCACCAGTTGCGGGCGGCTTCCTCACTCATAAACTCGATTGCGACAAGAGCATCAACCACATCGTCCTGAATGAAGTCAAACTCATTGCGTGCTTCCACCCAGGGCGAACCATTGATGCTCTCAAATTCTGTTTTGAACTTATCATACTGCCCCTTTTCGGACAGGCTTCGCTCCAGATCTGCGATGACGGAGTTGGACTCGCAGAAACCCTGTCTCCCATTGAAAACGCGCAAAAGGACGGACACAATGGCGTCCTTGCTCTGCTTGCCCTGTATCTCACTCTTAGAATCAATATTGAAAAGGATCACATCTGCAGGGGTGTCGGCAGCAAGCTTCATATCTGCCAGCACATAAGGATCAGTGATCTTTTTATCGTCCACAAAGTAGTCAATGGCACGCTTGCCATCGACCTCACGGTTATCCAGCAAATAGGAGAGTATCTTCAGGAAGTGAGATTTACCGCTTCCAAAAAAGCCGGAGATCCACACGCCCATCTTATCCGTGTTGCCCACGATACCGGTTTTATAATTTACGAAGAAATCCGCGAAATGCTTTTGCAACTCGCGGGTCACAACATACTCAGACAGTTCCTGCTGAACATTGGCGTCATCGCCCTGGCCGACCTTGATAACTCCCTTGATGTCGCGGTCAATCTGCTTGGCAAACATATCCTTGATCTGCATATTTGCTCCCCCTTATCCTCTGACGAGCTGGAAAGCTCGGTAATAATTGTCGTCCTTTGCCTCTTTGTCGCCGAACAGGATCAACTCCTGACCGTCGTACTTACCGGGGTAGAACATAACCACAGGCACATGATCCACCACCTGATGAAGATTGTTCAAAATCTTATGGGAGCGCAGAATGGGATAGATCTTTCCGACACCGGTGAGGAATACCACGCAGCGGTCTGGGGTGTTGTCCCGGATATGCTGCACGATCAGGCTGTCATCTCCGGAGATGCGGAGCAGGTTTCCTACCGATTTGGTAATTCGATCAAATCCCTTGCGCTTTTCAAATTCAAAGCACTTTTCCAGATAGCCCTTCTCCAGAAGAATGTCGATAACCATATCGTAGAGGTCGTATTCGATGATCTGGAAGCTGCTGTTGGGGATGTTGTACTTGGCTTTCATCTCCGCAATGCGGCTGCGCACCACCAGTTCTTGTTCGGCGGGATAATCGAACACATAATATCCGACCTCATTGCCAAGTCCTTTATTTTCCAGAAAACTGGGCTGTCGGATCACAGTTTCTGCTTCATGCAGCCGTTCTTCCAATGTTCGTGCCAATTATCTCACCCCCGTAAAAATAGAAATACAAACACCGAAACCGGCTTGCTGTAAATACGCTTTCAGCTCCTCAGTGAGCAGTGGCGGCGTCAGCGTCTTGGTATTTCCGCTGCGGAAAAGTAGTCCGCCCTCGGAGAGATAGTTGATATAGCTATTGCGGAGCTTCTTGAGGGTATAATCCTTCCAGCCGGCCATTCCTTCGTCCTGATCTTGCTTACGCTTAAAGAAGGTATTAAAGTCGGCATCCCTCAGCTCGAAATCTCCCATCATGACCTTCTCCCGATAAACCTCGCTCATAAACTCGGCCAGCAGCCGGTCGGTCTGCATGATGGCAATAAACGCTATCAGCTTCATGGTAGCCATGTCGCTGTTGCAGAACAAAGCCACGCCCTGTCCATCCAGCGTCTTGGCTCTGCGGGTCACCGCACCATAAATCTCCTTGGCTCGGTATTCCTTGGCTACATCGAAGAGGTTGTCCTCCAGTGCTTTGGTGCGGATCTCCTCATAGCTCATCCCCCGATTGAGAAGGCTCATTACTTTTTTGAATTCCACATACCAGAACGGTCTGGAAACCGCACTGGCACTGTAAACCTGTTCCATTGCTTCCACTCCTACTTCTCGCTTGATAATCGCCTTCTACAAAACTATCTACCGGGCGGATTCAGGAAGTGAACTGAACCAGTAAAAACGGACAGTGACAAAATACCCCCTGATGTAGGAAAATAGACTACATCAGGGGGTATCGTTATGCGGAAACGAAATTACACACAGGTTCAGGG
>NZ_JAPFEA010000050.1 GCF_026169115.1 Intestinimonas sp.
AATTGCCAAATGTTCAAATGAGATCGGGTTTGACAATTTTGTCAAACCCGATCTTGCGTGGAAAATCTTCCGAAAACTTTTCGGCAACATTGTCAAAAGGTTCCGCCCGCAGGCGGCATTGGGGACAGGGGTTTCCCCTACAAGCGCGTTTTGACATCAAAACGCTATGCTTGCGTAAAACGCCCGCCCAGAAGGGCGGGCGTTTTACCGCTGGAGGCAAGTCAATACCTTGGTTAAAATTAGCCTATATGAAAATCGTTCCGACTCTCCATAAGGCTGAGGTAACCATTCTGGAACAGCTTGTGGTAAAGCATCACGTAAGAATTTAACGGCAAACCCGCTACCCTAAATTAAATTGGTTCAATCCTTATGTTCAAAATGAGCACATCAATGGTTTATCCCATCTATTAATCTTCAAAAAGAAAAAATTTTTGGACAATGGAAAACGAAAATTGTCCAATTAAATCCACTATTGTCTATTTGAGTTTGATAGATTCACAAAATTTCCCCCCAATATATTGCAGCCCCCAAAAAATAATGATATACTTGACAAAATGGGGTGAATGTGTTATGGCAGACGAACTATTTACAGTTGCTCAAGCGGCTGAATATTTGAAAGTATGCGATAAAACGGTACGGCGAATGATTGCCTCTAAGGAACTTGTTGCTTCCAAAGTAGGAAGTAGAAGCTGGCGC
The DNA here is from genome assembly GCF_026169115.1 of Intestinimonas sp. Classification (GTDB taxonomy): domain Bacteria; phylum Bacillota; class Clostridia; order Oscillospirales; family Oscillospiraceae; genus Intestinimonas. The sequence goes on from NZ_JAPFEA010000050.1 coordinate 697, forward strand.
ATCCGTAAAGATGACATAGATGCCTATCTAAACGCCACCAGTACGGGGCAGGAAGGAGCAGATACCATTGAGTGAAGAACTGATTCAGCGTAATTTGATAGAAGCTCCTGAAAAAATGGGCGATTGGAATTTCTACAATATTGGCGCTACTACATTAAAAGCTCTTAAAGGAGCGAAGATTATTCCCGATAAAGACTATGAGGCATATGAGGGAAAAAAGCCGGATGCCTTAATTGTTAAAAAGCCAATTATTATCGCAGCTATCGAGTATAAAACCCCTCAGGAGTTGCGAACCGAAAAGCAAATTGCTAAAGCTATTGCACAAGAAATTGGGACAGCCCAGATATTGCAGGCAAAAATTTACATTGTTACTGACGGCAAGAAAACTTTTTGGATTAACCCCGCTACCGGTCAAGAAATTCTACAGGAAGATGGTAGCCGCATTACATTAAATTTTGACAAGAGTAGCACAGAGTGTATTACCCTCATCAATAAGATTCGAGCCTCTATTAATGCTACTAATAATCAAATCAAGGCTGCTGCGTCTGTTGATCCTCTGCCTCTGGCCGAAAAAGTATGGCAAGATTTATGGGCTGTTTCAGGAGCGACGCCTGAAAATTGTTTGTACACCTTTGTTGAGATTTTCATCTTCAAGTACCTTAGCGATTTAGGTGTTTTGAAGGGAATGTATAATGGAGAGCCTTGGCTTGAAAAGCAAAAAGAAATCGCTGTAGGTTATGTAACTTTGGAACAAACCAAAGAAACTGTTGTTGAACAAATTGCAAATCTCTCACAGGTTTCTATTGTGCCGAATTGTGACGAATATGCGATTGAATATTTGCCTTTGAGTGAGCTATTTGACACTATTAAAGGAAAGTCAAAGTACACCAAAAAGTACGGGAACCTGCACTCAGGCCCCTACCCTGTCTACTCGGCATCAAGTCAAGGGACACTGACCCATTTAGATACCTATGATTATGATGGTCGTTATATGACATGGTCAACAAATGGATTTGCAGGTACGATTCTTATTCTGGATGGCAAATTTTCTATTAACGGAGATCGTGGAATCTTGGTTCCTAAAAACGGGCGTCAAGATTTGGACTTCGATTATATGAAATTTACATTAGAACCCATATTCCGGGAGCTGGCTAAAGGTAGAAAAGGCGATAACGGAGAAGATGAATTTACGAAACTATATCCTTCGATGTTAAGCGACATTATGGTACCAATTCCTGTCGATGGTAAAGGAAATATTAGCCTTTCACTTCAAAAGGAGATTGCCCAAAAGTTTATATCAGTACAAAATAGTCAGAAAGAAATCATTGAAAAATTGGATGTACTAATATCCAAGAAAATTTGCATTTAATCGTAAGGAAGCGCTCATTTTATTTTGAGCGCTTCTTTTTACTTGCGTTTCACTTCTTTTGAGACAAGGAGAAAAGCAGGGTCAGGTAGAATAAGTTTCGCAAAAGCAAAAAGAGAGATGGTTTGCAGATCTCTGCTAGAATGGAGTCGCGACACACCATTCTGAAAGGAGACATCAGACCATGTCCGAGAAGATTGTACAGCTAAACGAGGAAGTCATAAAGGGGCAGCTCAATGAGCTGGTGCGAGGCAGCGTGGATGGAAGCCTCAACTAGCTGCTGGAGGCCGAAGCAGAGAAGTTGACCCAGGCAGCCCGGTACGAGCGCAATGAACAGCGCCAGGGCTGCCGCAGCGGCCACTACAGCCGCAACTTCACCACCACTTCCGGGGATGTCACCCTCAAGGTGCCCAAGCTCAAGGGGATATCCTTTGAGACCGCCATTATTGAGCGGTATCGTCGCCGGGAGAGCGGTGTGGAAGAAGCTCTCATCGAGATGTACCTGGCAGGTGTATAGGTGAGATGTGCTAAATGCCTACTGCTTCCTGTTACAATCATCAGAACCGGCATCTGTCTCATCTTCTTCAGCTGGCAATGACTGCCTATCCTGTTTATAGTAATTCAATTCGTTTGCCATTTCCAAAGCCAGGTGAAAGCCACAGAGGAAACTGTCCATGGAGCGCTCTTCCGCCATTAGATTCTGGGTATCCATGATCCGCAGCACCAGTTTTCTCTCCGGTTTTTCCAGTCGCTCGATGAGCTGACGGTGGCAAACTTCAATTTCCTGTTCAGCTTCTGCCATGGGCACAGGTGTATAAAATCTATCATACAGCAGTTTCAGTGTATTGCGCATATTATCCTACCCCCTTGTAGCAAGACAACATACCACAAGCGGATAGAAAAAGCCACAACAATATTTGCATTACTGCAATTTAACTGCCTCCAAATTTTGGAAGTCGTTTTTGTGAAGTATAGGCCAAAATGAGGGCATGTGGAACACCACATGCCCTCATTTTCCCCATATACTGCTGGGGCTTAACCGTATCGAGAAATCGTTTTTCGCAGCACTTCTCAAATAGCGGGGGCAAGGACAGTTAACCGGCTGTTTTCGCCCTTTTCTGATGTGCGCAAAAAGAAGGGCCTGCGGAAATCCGCAGGCCCTTCCACGCTGATGCGCAAAATTGGTTTTTTGTTGTCCTTTTGCGGGGGTGCCTTTACGGCTCCACGTCTTTTTTGATGCTGGAATGTGCCGGGCTCAGGCGGCGTTGGTCATATCATAGGTGTTAGGGAAGGTGGCGCCGTTGACCACCCACACGTCGGCCAGGTTGGGCTGACCGTCCTCGCCCACGGCGCAGACCAGATAGTCGCCCTCGCCGTGGGGGACCTGGGGACGGTTGGCGGTGAGCACATCGCCCCAGGAGGTCTCCACGATCACCTGGACGTCGGCGGGGATGAACATGGCGTAATTGGTGTCGGGCTCGGCCTTGGTCTTCAGGTCGATATAGGTGTCGGCCACAAAGTCCTCAGCGGTGAGGGCGGAGCCGTCGGCCTTGGTGTAGGTCTTCATGACCTTCTCCAGACCGGTCACCCACTCCTCGCCGCCGGTCCCCTTGAGGACCACATCCTGGCCGTTGGGCTCGGCGGTGTAGTGGACATCCTCCAGGTTGTTGTAGACCTCGGTGGGGGCGGAGACCATCTTGCCCTGAATGGTGTAGGAGGTCTTGCCGGTGCGGAACCAGTCGTACTCGGACTGCTCCAGGTAGGTGTTCAGGGTAAGCCCCTCGGTCTCCTCGGCGGGGGTAAGCTTGGAGAAGTTGAGGAGGATGGTGGCCAGCTCAGCGCGGAGGGCGGTGCCGTTGGGGTCCAGGCGGCTGCCGGGCTTGCCGGAGAGGATGCCGGAGCCCACGGCCACAGCCATGCCGTCGGCGGCCCAGTCGGCCACGGCGTCGGCGTCGGCATAGGCGCTCAGGTCGCCAGTGGTGGTGCTCAGACCCTTCACCTCGGCGTACCGGGCGAAGATGGTGGCCAGCTCGGCCCGGGTCACGGCCCGGTCGCCGGCGTAGGCGCCGGTGC
>NZ_JAPFEA010000144.1 GCF_026169115.1 Intestinimonas sp.
CTGTATCCCTGCCCCTTCAGTAGGTATAGACTTTCCCGCTCTTCTATAGTAAGGTGTTTGTAGTGACTCATAGGATGCTGCCCCTTTCTTGGCTGTCCACAAACACCATTTTAGGGCATCGCCGCCTATGAGTCACTCCTTTTTTACCTATCTCCATGTGTTGCACTTGAATTGTAAATCTTGAAATCTGTTTTTTCCGGGGACATGTGCCTCGGAAAAAACACTGCTCAGCCTGCAAGCGTGCGAGTTGGTCCCCAAACAAAGCCCCAAAAAGCGGCTTTGTTTGGGGACTGACGAAGTGCGACGCGGCAGGCTGCATCCCTTCGAAAAAATGCTTGCATTTTTGAGAGAGCCTGTCGACTTTGTCGACAGGCTTAAACGCCCCCTGATGCCTGGCATCAGGGGGCGTTTTGCATTTTGAACGTTTGGGGAGCTCCGGCCCAGAGGTGTTTACTGGCGGAGGATGACGGTGGCGCGGAAGAGGGTGCCGTTGTAGGCGCCGTTGACCTCGATGACATTGCCGGAGTCCAGATCCCGGAGGGAGAGCTCTGCGCCGCTGGCGGCGCTGAGGAGGACGGCGGAGGAGGGGACCTCTACGGTGACCATCTCCTCAGCGCCGGTGTCGGTGGTGGCGCGGAGATAGATGAGATCCTCGGCGTAGTCCACATAGAGGATGGTGCCGGAGACCTTGTTGCCGGTGTTGACGGCCTGCTGGACCTCAATGGCCACCACCTGGTCGCCGTTGACGGCCAGACCCAGCTTGTAGCCCGGCTTGAGCGAGGAGAGGGCCACCTCCTTGTTGTTCTGGGTGACCGAGACGGTGCTGTCCACGGTGTAGGAGACCTCTTCGCCGTCGGAGAGGAGGAGCTCCAGGGTGTAGCCGCTCTTCTCCTGGATGATGCGCTCCACGGTGCCGGTGAGGTTGACGTTCTGGGTGGTGGCCTCGATGCGGGTGACCTCCCCGTAGCGGATGGTGAAGACCACCTCGTCGCCCACCCGGAGCTTATCCACGGTGGAGTCCTCCTCGTCCCGCTCCACGGCGGGGGGATCGGACAGGTCCACCTTGAAGCTGGCCTTGGTGCCGTCCTTCTGGGTGATGACAAAGGTGAGGGTGGTGTCGCTGCCGGAGCCGAAGGTCCGCTCACTGATGGTGCCCTCGGCGGTGGTGGAGCTGGAATAGGCCTGGATCATGGTGGCGTCGTCCTTCTCATCCAGAAGGATGGTGACGAAGTCGTTCTTGTCCAGGTCCCGGAGCCGAGTGGTCTCCCCCTTGTAGGTGATGATGGCGGAGGAGGTGACGTCGTAAGTGGCGTTGCGGTCGTTGGCCAGACGGGTGATGGTGATGGTGTTGTCCGAGCGGTCCACCGATTTGATGATGCCCTGGACATAGTTGGACTTGGTATCCACGGCGGCGGACTGGACGGAGGCGTCCTCGTCCAGCAGCCGGAGGACCACATAGCTGTTTCTGTGGCTGGAGCTCAGGTCGTCCACCAGGCCGTCCACGGTGACGGTGGCGTCGGCGGGGATGGTGTAGGTCCGGGTGACGCCGTCAAAGCCGATGAGCTGGATGGAAGCCTTGGCGGAGCTGGTGGAGACCCGGGTATAGTCGGCCAGGATGCCCTCCACGGTGGAGGTGCCGCCGGTGAACTGGATGGCCACCAGCCGGCCCTGGTCATCCACCTTGCACACGGCGGTGGTGTAGTTGTCGCCGGAGTTCACGATGGAGTAGTCGCCGGTGGTCTTGCTGCCGATCTGGACCTGGGTGAAGCGGTCCATGGTAAAGAGACGGCCAGAGCCGTCGGCGGTGACGGCCACATTCCGGCCGTCGATGCCGTTGACGGTGGCGGTGAAGACCTCCAGATCGGCGCTGACCCGGACGGCGAAGGGGCTGCCGGTGCTGTCCAGGCAGACCCGGGCGTGGCGGCCATTTTTCAGGGCGGCGGCGGTGCTCTCCATGTTGTTTTCGTAGATCTTCACGTTGGCGGGGAGGGTGACGACGCCGATGGGGGCGCCGGTGAGATCGCTGTTGAGGGAGAGCTGAATGACGCCGTTGGTCGTGGTGGAAGAGGCGATGACGCCCTGGCGGAAGGCGTAGTCGGTGTATTCAGGCAGGTCGGGAGAGGTGCCATGGGCCTGCATATAGGCGATGGACCGGGTGAGCATGGTGGCCATGACGGCCCGGGTGACGTTGAGCTTGGGACTGAAGTCGTTGAACTCGTCGCCCTCCACGATGCCGTAGACGTGGAGCAGGTAGACCGACGGCTTGGCCGCGCCGGAGATGGAGGAGGCGTCGTCAAAGGTCAGGGGGTAGGAGGTGAGACGCTCAGACATGGGTCCGAGCTGCATGGCCCGCACCAGATAGACGGCCAGATCCTCCTTTTCGATGGGGTCGGTGAGGTCTCCGGACCGGTAGAGGGACTTCAGGTCAGAGGCGGTGAGGATGCCGGTGGCCAGACAGACGGAGAACTCCTGATAAAACCAGGTCTGCTCGTTGTTGAGGGCAGTCTTCACCGTGTCATAGTAGTCGGTGGCGATGTCCATGGTGGTGCTGGAGTCCAGGCCGATGGCGCGGGCGCACAGGGCCAGGGCTTCGGCGGTGGTGAGCTGATTTTCCGGCTTGAAGTTGCCGTCCTCATAGCCCTTGAACATCCCGGCGGCCGTCATGGCCTCAATGTAGCTCTTGGCCCAGTGGGTCTGGATGTCGGGGAAGGTCGTGGCGGCGGATGCCGGCAGCGCGGTCAGGGAAAACACCATGACCAGCGAGAGCAGGCAGGAGAGCAGTCGTTTCACTTTCATGCGGGGCACCTCCATGGACATGTGGTAGTCGACCAGAGAGGTCGACATAAGGTCTTTATACCAAGTATACCGTTGATGGTGGAAAAAAGCAACTGGAAGTGTGTCGTTTTCCATAAAAACCCACTTCTGAGCTTAGTGGGCCTCGGTGACGCCGTCGGCGTAGCGCACGTCGCTCATGGCGTCCTTCCCGTAGAAGTCGGCCCCCATCCGCCGGGCGTAGTCGGCGGTGAGGACGGCGCCCCCCACCATGACTTTGCACCAGGGAGCCTCCCGGCGGAGGAGGGCGACGGTCTCCTCCATGGCCCCCACGGTGGTGGTCATGAGGGCGGAGAGACCGCAGAGGGCGGCGTGCTCGGCCACCACGGCGTCGGTCACCGCCCGGGGGGAGACGTCCTTCCCCAGGTCCACCACCTGGTAGCCGTAGTTTTCCAGCAGCACCTTGACGATGTTCTTGCCGATGTCGTGGACGTCCCCCTTCACGGTGGAGAGGACCACGGTGGCCTTGGCGGCGGGGCGGTCCCCCTCTACCGTCAGAACGCCCCGGAGGAGCTCAAAGACGGCCTTGGCCGCCTCGGCGCTCATGAGGAGCTGGGGGAGGTAGAGCTTCCCGGTCTCAAAGGCGGCTCCCACCCGGTCCAGGGCGGGGATGAGTCCGGAATGGATGAGGTCCATGGGGGCCTCTCCCCGGTCCAGGGCCGCCCGGGCGGCGGCCACGGCGCTCTCCTTGAGGCCCCGCTCCACGGCGGCGCCCAGGTCCAGGCCGGCGGCGGGCGGGGCGGGGACGGGGGCGGTCTCCCCGGCCATGGCGGCGATGTAGTCCTGACAGCTGGGGTCCAGGCCCCGCAGAGCGCGGAAGGCCCGCAGGGCGTCCAGCATGGGGGCGGAGCTGGGGTTCAGGATGGCGGCGGAGAGGCCGTGCTCCAGGGCCAGCAGGAAAAAGGCGGCGTTGACCGCCTCCCGCCGGGGCAGGCCGAAGGAGACGTTGGACACCCCCAGGCTGGTGCGGCAGCCCAGCTCCCGGGTGATGCGGGAGACCGTCTCCAGGGTGACGGCGGCGGCGCTCTGGTCGGCGCTGATGGTGAGGGCCAGAGGGTCGAAGATGAGGTCCTCTTTGGGGATGCCATAGCCGGCGGCGGTGTCGATGATCTTTCGGGCGATGGCCAGGCGCGCCTCGGCGGTGGCGGGGATGCCGTTCTCGTCCAGGGTGAGGGCGATGGCGGCGCCGCCGTATTTTTTCAAGAGGGGGAAGACGGCGGCCATGCTCTCGGCCTTGCCGCTCACCGAGTTGACCAGGGGCCGGCCATTGTAGCGGCGCATGGCGGCGGCCATGGCGCCGGGGTGGTTGGTGTCGATCTGGAGGGGGAGATCGGTGACGGCCTGGAGCTCCTCCACCGTCCGGGGGAGAAGGGCGGGCTCGTCCACCTCGGGCAGCCCCACATTCACGTCCAGCACCTGAGCCCCCTTCTCCTGCTGCTCGATGGCCAGCCGGAGGACGTAGTCCATATCCCCGGCCCGGAGGGCCTCCTTGAGCCGGGGCTTGCCGGTGGGGTTGATGCGCTCGCCGATAACAACGGGGTCGCTCCCAAAGACCACGGTGCGGGCGTAGGAGGAGACCCAGGTCCGGCCTTTGGGTGTGACGGGTAGGGCGGGCAGGTCCCGGCAGGCTGCCGAGAGGGCCCGGATGTGGTCGGGGGTGGTGCCGCAGCAGCCCCCCGCCGCCCGCAGCCCCGTCCTGACCAGCCCGGCCATGGCGGCGGCAAAGTCCTCGGGCCCCACCCGGAAGTGGGTGCAGCCGTCCACGCACTCGGGGAGGCCGGCGTTGGGCTGGAGGAAGGTGGGGAGGGAGGTGAGGGCGCAGAGCTCCGGGAAGCGCTCGGCCATCTGCTCGGGCCCCAGGCCGCAGTTGAGCCCGATGGCGTCCACCCCCAGGCCCTCCAGCAGGGCCACGGCGGCAGACAGGTCCCCGCCGGTGAGCATACGGCCAGTCTCATCCAAGGTGACCGAGACGAAGACGGGCAGATCGCAGTTCTCCTTTGCGGAGAGTACGGCGGCTTTGGCCTCGTAGAGGTCGCTCATGGTCTCAATGAGGACCAGGTCGGCCCTGGCGGCGGCTCCGGCCCGGACGGCGGGGGCATAGGCGGACACGGCGTCCTCGAAGTCCAGGTCCCCCATGGGCCGCAGCAGCCGGCCAGTGGGGCCCAGGTCCAATGCCACAAAGCCGCCGCCATGCGCGTCGACGGCCTGCCGGGCCAGGGTCACGCCGGCGGTGACGACCTCCTCCACCGGGTGGCCGGAGAGCTTGACGGCGTTGGCGCCGAAGGTGTTGGTGGTGACGATATCGGCCCCGGCGGCCAGGTACTGGGCGTGGACGGCCCGGACGGCGTCGGGCCGCTCCAGGTTCCACAGCTCCGGCTCATGGCCGGCGGGGAGACCGGCGGCCTGGAGCATGGTGCCCATGCCGCCGTCAAACAGGAGCACCCGGCGGGCGAGTTCTTCTCTGATGTCCATGGGGGAACTTCCTTTCTGCAAAAAGGTGTGGGTCATCCCTTCCGGAAGGCGCAGTCCGTTTTGCCGCAGGCGGCGCAGCCGGTGGGAGGGCACCAGGGTGTGGGGGAGAGCCCCACCAGGGCGGTGACCGACTTGGTGGGGGTGAGCATCATGGCTTCGGTGGCGGTGAGGCCGATGCGCCTGGGGGCCTCCAGGGCCTCCAGCAGGGGGCGCTGGAAGGCGATGGGGAAGTCCCCGTAGCCCGGGCTGAACCGGGGCCGGAGAAAGAGCCCCTCCGGCGCTGCTTCCCGGGCCAGACCATCGCAGCACTCGTCGCAGTAGTTCTCCAACAGCGAGGCGGCGCAGGCTTGAAGAATGACGGCCCGGCTCACCTGGGTGACGGCGCAGCGGCGGAGGAGTCGGTCGGTCTCCGCCCCCAGGGTGGCGGTGAAGAGATACACTTCCCCGCAGCCGTTCAGATGGCGGCTTAGGTGGGCGCTGGGGATGGTCATGCCGGCGCAGGTCACCGTCCCGTTTTCCACCGTCAGTGGAAAATGCCGCCACACCGCCCTGGGCCGGGCGGCGGCCAGCAGCTCCGCCCCGCAGGAGCGAAGGGCCTCCTCCAACGGTTCGTCCACCCTGCCGCCGGGGCGGTGGAGGCCCAGGTACCGGCGGGCCTCCTTCCAGTCGATCTCAGCCATGGGGACGGAGGATGCAGGAGAGGTTGTCCATGATCCTGGCCGCCACCTCCGGCTTGTTCATGGTGTAGATGTGGATGTGCTCCACGCCATGGGCGATGAGGTCCAGGATCTGCTCGGTGGCGTAGGCGATGCCGGCCTGGCGCATGGCGGCGGGGTCGTCGCCGAAGCGGTCGGCGATGCCCTGGAGCCGGGGGGGCATAACGGTGCCCGAGAGCTCGCAGGAACGGCGGATCTGCGCCACGGTGATGACGGGCATGATACCGGCCACAATGGGCACGGTGATGCCCTTGTCCAAGGCCCGGAAGAGGAAGCGGTAGAGCACATCGTTGTCGAAGAACATCTGGGTGGTGAGGAAGTCGGCGCCGGCGTCCACCTTCCGCTTCAAATTGTCCAGGTCGGCGGTGAAGTGGGGGCACTCCACATGGCCCTCGGGGTAGCAGGCGGCGCCGATGCACAGGTCCGCCCCGCCAGGCAGCGAGCGGATGTGGGAGATGAGCTCGCTGGCATAGTGGTAGTGCGCGGGGGTGGGAAAGGAGCTGTCCTGGGGCAGGTCGCCCCGGAGGGCCAGGATATTTTCGATGCCGGCGGCGCGGAGCCGCCCCACCATGTCGGAGACCTCCTCCCGGGTGGACGAGACGCAGGTGAGGTGGGCCAGGGCGGGGACCCGGTAGACATCCTGGAGCCGGGCGGCCAGCTCTAAGGTGCGCTTGGAGGTGGAGCCGCCGGCGCCGTAGGTGACGCTGATGAAGTCGGGGGAGAGGGCGGCGGTGTCCCGGAGGACGTCCTCCACACGGGCCAGGGCGGCGCCGGTCTTGGGGGGAAAGAGCTCACAGGAGACGGTGACCCGCCCCTGGGTGAGCAGTTGGGAAAGTTTCATATCGGTCTGCTCCTTCTGATTGACTGGGGGTTATTTTACCACGGTAAAGCGTCCGGCGCAACGAAAACTTGCGGCCGGACCGCCATATCCCGCGCCGGCGCGAAAAATAAGGAGGACCGCAGGGCGGTCCTCCCGTTGCTGTATTCAGCCCAGATAGGCTTTTTTGACGGCCTCGTCGCTGAGGAGCTCCCTGCCGGTGCCCCGCATGGTGAGGCGGCCAGTCTCCAGCACATAGGCGGTGTCCGCCGTGTGGAGGGCCATGTTGGCGTTCTGCTCAATGAGAAGGATGGTGACGCCCTGGCGGTTGATCTCCTTGATGATGTCGAAGATGCCCTTGACCACCAGCGGGGCCAGGCCCAGGGAGGGCTCGTCCATCATCATGAGCTTGGGCCGGGACATGAGGGCCCGCCCCACGGCCAGCATCTGCTGCTCGCCGCCGGAGAGGGTGCCAGCCGCCTGCCAGGACCGCTCCTTGAGCCGGGGGAAGAGGTCGTAGACCCAGCGGATGTCATCCTCCAGGCTGTCGGTGCGGAGATAGGCGCCGATTTTCAGGTTTTCCAGCACCGTGAGGTCGGGGAAGACATGCCGCCCCTCGGGGACCAGGGTGATGCCCTTGGACACGATGCGGTCCGGGGAGAGGCTGGTGATGTCCTCGGCCTGGAGGTGGATGCGCCCCGAGGCCGGCTTCACCAGTCCGGCGATGGCCCGGAGGGTGGTGGATTTGCCGGCGCCGTTGGCCCCGATGAGGGTGACGATCTCCCGCTCCGGCACCTCGAAGGTGATCCCCTTCACGGCCTCAATGCCGCCGTAGTTGACCCGCAGGTCGTCAATCTTCAGCATCGTCTGCCACCCCCAAATAAGCGTCAATGACCCGCTGGTCGTTCTGTACGGCCTCCGGGGTGCCCTGGCTGATGAGCCGACCAAAGTCCAGGACATAGATCCGATCAGAGATCTGCATGACCAGATCCATGTGGTGCTCGATCATGAAGACGGAGAGGTCGTACTCCGTCCGGATCTGCTTGATGAAGTCGGTGAGCTCCTGGGTCTCCTGGGGGTTCATGCCGGCAGCCGGCTCGTCCAGGAGGAGGAGCTTGGGGTCGGTGGCCAGGGCCCGGGCGATCTCCAGCCGGCGCTGGAGACCATAGGGCAGGGAGGAGGCCACCTCGTCCTTCAGGTGGGCCAGGCCCTGTTCCTCCAGGAGAGCCATGGACTCTTCCCGCATCCGCTTCTCCTCTGCTTTGTTGAGGCGGAAGGCGGCGGAGAGGAAGTTCTGCCTGGCGCGCATGTGCTTGGCCACCAGCACGTTCTCGAAGACCGTGAGGGCCCCGAAGAGCCGGATGTTCTGGAAGGTGCGGGCGATGCCCTTTTGGGTGATCTGGTCGGGGGTGAGGCGGACCACGCCGGTGTACTTGCCGCTGTTTTCCCCCTGGTACATGGTCTTCATCTTGCCCTGGGGATGGTTCTCCACGATGACCTCCCCGGCCAGGCTCACCCGGCCATTGGTGGGCTCATACACCCCGGTGATGCAGTTGAAGGCGGTGGTCTTGCCGGCTCCGTTGGGGCCGATGAGGGCCACGATCTCCCCCCGGTTCACCTCCAGGGACAGGTTGTTGACGGCCACCACGCCGCCGAACTGCATGGTGACGTCCTCCAGCCGCAGTACGTTTTCAGCCATTGTGCTCACCAGCCTTTCGGGGGGACTTCCTGGGACGCCGTCGGAAGAGGTCGGGCAGCTCCCGGCTCCCCATAAGTCCCTGACGGAAGAAGAGGACCACGATCATGATGATGATGGAGAAGACCACCATCCGGAAACCGGTGCGGAGGAAGGGGACCTTGATGCCGAAGACCCACATCTCGGCGTCCAGGAAGCGGAGCCACCACTCGCTGGCCGCCACATAGAGGAAGGCGGCGATGGCCGAGCCGGACACCGAGCCGATGCCGCCGATGACCACGATGAGGAGGATTTCATAGGTCATGGCGGTGGTGAAGGTCTTGGCCTGGGCCTGGTTGGCGAACATGGCGAACATGCCGCCGCCCACCCCGGCAAAGAAGGAGGACACGCAGAAGGCCAGGCGCTTGTGCTTGGCCAGGTTGACGCCCATGGCCTCGGCGGCGATCTCGTCCTCCCGGATGGCCTTGAAGGCCCGGCCATAGGAGGAGTTGATGAGGAGCACGATGAGGGCGATGCACACTGCGGCGATGAGGAAGGCCACGAAGGTGGACAGGCGGAAGACCACCTGGCCGTCGGCATTGGTGATGTTGAAGCTGGAGAAGGTGGGGAAGTTCTTGAGGGCGTTGGCGCCGTTGGTGACGGGGCCCAGCTTGTCCCACTGGAAGATGGCCCGGATGATCTCGCCGAAGCCCAGGGTGGCGATGGCCAGATAGTCGCTCTTGAGCCGCAGGACCGGCAGACCGATGAGCCAGGCCACCGCCGCGGCCACGCAGCCGGCCAGAATGAGGGCGATGAGGACGCCCAGCACCAGGCCGGGAACGGTGTCTGCCCCGCCGAAGAGGTCGGGGAGGGAGAACTTCACTGCCGAGCCGCCATAGAGGTAGTAGACGCTCTCCCGGCTCTCCACGGGGATGGTGAGGATGGCATAAGTATAAGCGCCCAGGAGCATGAAGCCGGCCTGACCCAGGGAGAAGAGACCGGTGAAGCCGTTGAGCAGGTTCATGGACACGGCCACCAGAGCGTAGACGGCCCCCTTTTTCAGGGAGGTGAAGAGGAGGATGTTCTTGGTGGGGTCCAGGGTGTTTTCCAGCGCCACCACCAGGGCCAGCAGGGCGGCCACGCACACCAGGGCGAGGAAGGCGCCCTTTTTGCTTTTCTGTTGCAGCATATCAGCGCCCCCTTACACTTTGTCGGTGGCCTTCTCACCGAAGAGGCCGGTGGGCTTGACCACCAGGATCACGATGAGGAGGGCGAAGGTGAAGGCGTCGGAGAAGACGCTCCAGTCGGAGCCCTTGATGACGCTCTCGCAGATGCCGATGAGGAAGGCGCCGATGACGGCGCCGGGGATGGAGCCGATGCCGCCGAAGACGGCGGCCACGAAGGCCCGCAGTCCGGGCAGCGCGCCGGAGAGGGGCACGATGGAGGGATAGTTGGTGAAGTAGAGCATGGAGCCCACCGCCGCCAGGAAGGAGCCGATGATGAAGGTCACCGAGATGACGGAGTTGATCTTGATGCCCATGAGCTGGCTGGTCTCGAAGTCCTTGGCCACGGCCCGCATGGCCATGCCCACCTTGGTGCGGTTGATGAGCTGGGTGAGGGCCAGGACCAGGAGGATGACCAGCACCGGGGTGACCACGGTGACCCACTTGGTGGGGGCCCCCAGGATGGTGACCGACTCGGAGAGGAAGGGCAGGGAGGGATACATCTGGGGCAGACCGCCGGTGATGTAGGTGGCCAGGTTTTGCAGCAGATAGCTCACGCCGATGGCGGAGATCATGACGCTCATGCGGGGGGCGGAGCGCAGGGGCTTGTAGGCCGCCCGCTCAATGACAAAGCCCAGCAGCACAGTGAGAAGGAGCATCAGGGGCAGGCTGGCCATCAGGGGCAGGGACGCGCTGAGGTAGACCATCATGAGGCCCGCTACCATGAACACGTCGCCGTGGGCGAAGTTGATGAGGCGCAGGATGCCATAGACCATGGTGTAGCCGATGGCGATGAGGGCGTACTGTCCGCCCAGGGAAATGCCGGAGAGCAGGATGGATACGGCGTATTGCACAGGGACGACCTCCCTTTCTTTCTCAACTAGGATGGGATAAGACCGTCTCGAAAACGGCCGGGAAGGGCAGCTTTCGAGACGGCCCTATGGAGGGCCGCAGCGGGAGCCGCGGTGCCCAGGTAAGATGCCGCCTGACGGGGGTCGCCCCGCCAGGCGGCATTGCGGTTTCTTTTCAGAGATCAGCTGGCAGTCTGGACGGTCTCCAGGGTCCAGACGCCGTTGGCGGTGTCGGCGGTCTTGATGTAGGCGGTGTCGCGGACGGCGTCGCCCTGCTCGTCAAAGGCGATGGAGCCGGACACGCCGGTGTAGGTGACGCCGGGCAGGGCGGCCTTGACGGCGGCGGGATCGGGGGAGCCGGCGGCCTTCAGGGCCTCCAGGGCCACGTAGTAGGCGTCGTAGCCCATGGCGGTGACGGCGGCGATGGTGTCGTTGCCGCCGTTGTTGGTCATGGCGGTGGAATCGCCGTTGATGTAAGCCTTGATGCCCTCGTCAAAAGCCTCGGAGCCGCCCTCCTGATAGAAGGTGGAGACGTAGAGCTTCACGGTGGAGCCGGCGGCGGCCTCCAGGACCATATTGCTGTCCAGGGTGTCGGAGCCCAGGATGGGGATTTCCAGACCCATGTCGGCGGCCAGCTTCACGATCTGGGTGGAGTAGGCGATGGACACGGGGCAGAAGATGACGTCGCAGCCCTCGGCCACGGCCTTGCTGAGGTAGGTGGTGAAATCGGAGGTGTTGGCGGGGAAGGAGTCCTTGACCACCTCGCCGGAGAAGGTCTGCTCAAAGTAGCTGATGAGACCCTGGTCGTACTCGTTGCCCAGTTCGCCCAGCAGATAAGCCTTCTTGGCGGAGAACTTCTCCTCGGCGAAGTTCACCAGGACCTGGGCCTGGAAGTTGTCCAGGAAGCAGATGCGGAAGTAATAGTCGTTGCCGGCGGTGACGCCAGGGTTGGTGCAGGTGACGCCGATGGCGGCCAGACCGGCCTCATCGAAGATGGGGCCGCCGGCCATGGACACGCCGGAGCCGTAGGAGCCCAGCACCAGGGCCACATCCTGGGCCACCAGGTCGGCGGCGGCAGTGGGGGCCTTGGCGGAGTCGGAGCCGTTGTCGGCGTAGACCAGCTGGACGGTATAGGTCTCCCCGCCGAGGTCCACGGTGGGGGTCTCGATGTTGGCGTACTGCATGCCCAGCATCTCCTGCTTGCCACCGGGGCCGGAGTCGCCAGTGGAGGGCTCAAAGACGCCGATGCGGATGACCTTGTCGCCGCTCTGGGCGGCGGGGGCGGAGGCCTCGGGTGCGCCGGTCTCGGGGGCGGCGCTGGAGGGGGGCGTGCTGGAGCAGCCGGCCAGAGCCGTCAGGGCCAGGGAACAGGAAAGGGCGAATGCAAGAAACTTTTTCATGGTCACAGGTTCCTCCTTGTCCGTTCTGGGCTGAGATAAAATGTCCCTAATATGAGAACGAATGTCCACAGCCGTTGCTTTATTATAGCAAAGCGATAGAGAAAATGCAAGATGCTTCCGGCTAAAAGCGCATATTTTTTTCCCGGCGCCTGATATATACCAATTTGTGGGTCAAAAGGGCAGGGAAGAGGCTGTAATCCTGCATATAGGGACAAAAGAAGAAAAAATGTCCGCAATGTGCGGACAAATGTAGATAAAAAGTAGGAGGAGCCGCCGGAGTGGCAGCTCCTCTGCTGTGGGAGAAAAGAGAACGCGATTGATGGGAAGCAGTTGCGGTCATCAAAATGCTGCCGGGGGAGGAAAACAGCGCAATGTCTAAGGATCTATTTGACCAAGAAGCCATAGCCCCGGAGAATCTGACGAAGGGCCTCCATTTCTCCGTCTGTTGGTGTATGGCTGAGGAAGCCTGCACAATCCGGCTCCAGCTGTTCCCGTTTGCCCTCGCCCAGATTGTGATAGGGAAGCAGGTCGATCTCGGTGCAGCGGATGTGACGCTCTGTGAGAAAGCGGCCTAGTGCGTGCATGTCCTCTGGAGTGTCGTTGCAGGGGGGGATGACAGGGCAGCGGACGATGATGGTGCACTCAGTCTGCTGGGAGATATGTTCCAGATTGGACAGGATGGTTTCGTTGCCCTGGCCAGTGTAGGCGAGATGCCGGTCGGAGTCCATCTGTTTGATGTCATAGAGGACAATATCGGTGTACCGGAGCACTGGCTCCATAACCTCCCAGGGCACAGCGCCGCAGGTTTCCACGGCGGTGGTGATACCACCCTCCCGGCACAGCTGGAGCAGCGCGCCGGTGAATTTGGGGTGGGCCAGAGCTTCGCCGCCAGTGACGGTGATTCCTCCGTCGGAGCCATAGAAGAGCTTATCTCCCATGACTTCGTCAAAGACCTCTCCCACGGTGGCGATGCGTCCTGAGATGCTTCGTGCCTCTGTGGGGCAGATATCCGTACACTGTCCGCAGGCGATACAGAGCGTGCGATTGGTTTGGACCCGGTTGGCAAGGTCAGTCCGGCGGGAGACAGCCTTTTGAGGACAGAGCTCGATGCACTTGCCGCAGCCTACACATTTATCAGAGAGATACATGAGCTGGGGGACGGTGGACTGAGACTCAGGATTGGCGCACCATATGCACCGCAGGGGGCAGCCTTTGACAAAGACATTGGTGCGGATACCCGGTCCATCATGGATGCAATAGTGCTGGATGTTGAAGATGGTACCAGTTATGGCTCTAAGCGTGTCAGACATATCGGTCATTCCTTTCCTTCCTGGGGAAGTGAAACACACAGGCGCTTGCCCAGGTTGATCTTGGCATAGCGGTCATAATAGCGGAGGATCTTACAAGAGAAGACCATACGCTGCTGAAGCTCTCCACTGGTGAGGTCGGCTTTGATGAGCTCCTGAAGCTTGGCGAGCCGGGCGGAGAAGGTGTTGCGGTGCATGTAAGCTGCCCTGGCGGCCTGGGAGACACTGCCGTTGTTGAGACAGTAGTAATAGAGGACATCGATGAGGTTGGTTTTGTGGAGCAGGTCGTAGCGGTAGAGCTTCACTGCGTCGGGGTGGGTGAGATAGATGATATCGTCGTGGCCCAGCAGAGCGTTGAAGCTGTTGATACACAGGTCGATGGATACATATTCGGCGTAGTCCTCAAAAAAGAAGATCCGTTGGTTGGCACAGGGCCGCAGGGCGCGGCCAAGCTGAAGGACGCTCTTGGTCAGCAGGTAGTTGGTGCGCAGCATGGAGCGGCGGCTGGTGGCGTTGCTGATGGCGGCAAAGGCGTCGTAGTGGACCAGCAGCTCCTGGAGCTGCCGCTGGTCAAAAATGGGGGCGGGCTGGAAATCCCGGTCGGGACGGCTGAGGAGCAGGACGATGCCGCCATCATAGACAGCAGCGTTGCTCTCGGGGAAAATGGTCTCCAGTTGAGCCAGAAGGGCGGAGGGGGGATCGGCAAAACTGCCGGGGCGGGATGGCTCTACAATGATGAAGCTGCAAAACTGCTGAGGGATACGGGAAATGAGAGAGAAGCGGTGGCGGATCTCCTCTTCATCGGTAAGCTGGCCGGTGAGCAGATCAGCCAGCAGTGTTTTGAAATCCGCGCCGGCCCAGTAGCGCCCTTCCCGGCAGGCTGCAACCCGACTTACGTTCTGACTCACCAGCTCAAGCAGGGGACCAGTGTCGCTGTCACGCCAGCCTGTGGGCGTAAAGAGCAACATATGGGAGATAAGGCTGCCCCCTTTGTATACGGCACTGGCCCAGCACTTGCCACGGCTTCCCATGGCCTGGCAGACCAGGGAGGGGACGCCTTCCGATTTTGGGAGAAGGGTGGTGGCGGTAGCGGGGGAGAGGATGCCGTGGTCCAGCATCTCACGGGCGGGGTCGGAGTCCAGACAGGCATGGCCACCATAGTAGACGACACGGCCGCCGGTGCTGAGCAGAAAAAGGGCACCGCCAGCCAGTTCGGCGCCACAGTCGGCCACATCCTGGATGCTGTGGCGCCGGCCTGCCGCCTCCACCAGGCGCAGCTCCCAGCTCCGGTACCGGCGAAGGACGGAGGAGAGACGTTCGTGGAGCTCCAGCAGCTCCAGATCGGTGACTACCAGTGCCACACCCATGACCTGGGCCAGCTCCTCCAGACCCTGTGCGGTTCCGGTGGAAAAGAAGGCATGCCCCTGTAGGACAGAGAGACCAACATACTGCTCCAGCAGTGTGTGGAGTTCCTGACCGTCGCCTACCCAAAGGGCGGTGGGGTCCGGTCCATCCCAGTACCGGGCAAACCGGACGGAAGAGTGTTGAGACAGCGATGCGTCGGCAGAACTTTGATGAAGGATATGTCCTTGCAGTGGTGCCAGCCAACAGGTGAGCTGTAACATGCCGCGGCCTCCCTTTCTGAGAACTACTCGTATGAACATGTTCATTATAACAGCCTTTCAGAGGAGTGTCATCCCATTTTCTAGAACGGAGAAAATATGTGCATCTATGCTGAAGCGCGGGATGAAAAACAACATCTCTGCACACACTCGCTGGAGTGCCGGATGCAAACGGTTGTGCAGAGATGTGGTGGTATGCTATGCTCACCACAGATCGGGGCGGAACCGCGGCCGCCTCTAATCGGGTTTCAGAATCAGAAAGAGACGAGCGCAAAGGAGTTGTTTTACATGTCGGCATCGACCGTATTGATCCTCTTCCTCGTAGCAATGGTGATTTCCATTGTTGTGGGAAACAAGTTCAACGCCATCGGCCTGCTCTCTATGACCTTCGCCTACATCATCGGAGTCTTTCTCATTGGAATGAAAGCGTCTGCTGTTGTGGCAACCTTTCCTGCCAAGATCCTCTTCACCATCATCGGCATCTGCTGGCTGTTCGGCTATGCCAATGAAAACGGCACCCTCCGTCAGATCACTCTGATCCTGGTCTACAAGTTCCGCAAATATCCCAGCATTCTGCCCTGGGTCTTCTTTTTCATCGCTGGCCTCATTACCATGACCGGCGCCTCTCCCTATGCGCCCAACGCCGTGCTCATGCCCATCATCATCTCCATCTGCCTGTCCACCAACATGAATCCGCTGTTCGGCTCCCTGATGGTGAACATCGGCTCCTATCTGGGCTCCCAGGTGCCCTGGGGCCAGGGTGCCAATATCCAGAGGGGCGTGCTGGAGGCCGGCATCCACGCCGGGGAGATCGACTCCATTCTCTGGAACGGCTTTATCACCTGCGCCCTCTTTGCCCTCGTTTCCGGCGTTCTCACCTTCGTCCTGTATAAGGGCTGGCGGGCCCATGTGGACAATGTGGACTTCATCACCATGCCCGAGCCTATGAATGCCGCCCAGAAAAAGACCTTTGCCCTCATTCTGATCCTCATCGTTCTGATGGTGATCCCTTCCCTGATGGGCGTGCTGGGCGTAGCCCCCATGAAGGCCCTCTCCTCCAAGCTGGATATCTCCCTGGTATGCATCACTCTGGCCATGGTTGCCGCCCTTCTTAACCTGGCCGACGCCAAGACTGTGGTCAATAAGCATATCCCCTGGAACACACTGATGATGCTGGCTGGCGTGTCCATGCTGGTGGGCGTGGCCACCGAAGGCGGAGCCGTGGATCTCATTGGCTCCTGGATTGGCGGCAATGTTCCCCAGGCCATGATCGTGCCCATGTTTGTCCTGCTAGCCGGCTTTATGTCTGTTTTCGCCGCTGGAGCTTCTGTGGTGGCTCCCACCCTCTTTGCCCTGGTCCCTGCTCTGGCCGCCAGCGCGCCTACCCTTAACTACCATGCCGTCTATGCCGGCATTGCTATCGGCGCCAATGCCTCCGCTGTGTCCCCCTTCTCCGGCGGCGGCTCCCTCACCCTGGCCAACATTAAACAGGACGAGATCCGTGAGAAGATGTTCCTGCCCCTCATCATTGCTGCCGCAGTTCTGGTGCTGGTGGCCACAGTTCTCGGTGTCACTGGCCTCTACGGCTTGCTGTAAGCTATGAGCGGGAAAGGATTTACCAGACGTCTCATCGATCATGTGTTGTCGGTGGAGTATGAAGACCTTCCCGCCGCAGCGGTGGAAGCTCAGAAACAGTCTTTGGCCGATATGCTGGCCGTAATGCTGGCGGCCACCGGACTGGATGCTGCCTCCGCCCCCTTCGCCGCTTTGGCGGCGGAGGGGCAGGGGCGATGTACCATCCTGGGGCGGATGGAAAAAACCACCCCTACCCTGGCCGCTCTGGCCAACGGAGCCCTGGTCCACGCCCTGGACTATGAGGACTCCCATGAGGTGGCCACCGTCCATCCCAACTCCGCCGCCCTCCCCGCTTTGATGGCCCTGAGCCAGCATCTAGGGAATGTGTCGGGGAAACGCTTTCTCACCGCTATGGCTCTGGCCAGCGATATCTGCTGCCGCCTGGACCTGGCCGTCAATGAAGACCTGCTCAAGTATGGCTGGAACATGCCTCCTGTCCACGGTTCTATGGGGGCGGTGCTGGGGGCAGGCAAGCTGCTGGGACTGGATGCCGGTCAGCTCGCTGATGCCTTGGCGCTGAACCTATGTCAGGCTACCTGTACAGGAGAGGCAGCCAATAGTGCCGGTTCCGCCCTGCGGAGCGTGCGGGAGGGATTTGCCGCCCAGGCAGCGGTACAGTCGGCCCTTCTGGCCGACCGGGGGGTACTTGCCCGGCTGGATGAGCCCTTTGAGGGCAGACTGGGTTATTATCACATGTACGCACGGGACAATTATACCCCAGAAAAGGCATTGGGCGGCCTTGGCACCGTCTTCCAGGGGGCTTTCATCAGCTTCAAGCCCTGGCCTGCTTGCCGGGCCACCCATACCTCCATTGAGGGGACGCTTTCCCTGATGGAGGAGCACCACATCCGTCCGGAGGAGATCCGGGAGATCCACATCGTGCTCCAGGAGATTGGCCGCATGGTCACCGAACCCCGGGATGCCAAATACCGGCCACAGTCCTCCGCCGTGGCCAAGTTCAGTCTCCCCTTTGTGGTAGGGACAGCCGTGATTTATGGAGCTGTGGGCCTGGACAGCTTTACCCCGGAGCGGCTGAATGACCAGGCGGTACTGGCTATGGGGGACAAGGTGATCTGTGAAATTGACCCAACGCTCACAAAGGAGCAGAACAAGTATACCGACATCACCATCATTACTGACCGTGGGGCATTCTATCGGCACCTGGAACATCCCCTGGGCTGTGTAGAGCATCCCATGGGCAGAGAGGTGCTGCGACAAAAATTCTTCGACTGTGCCGCCCGAGCCAGCCGGCCCTATCCAGGGACGGAACTGGAGGCCATTTACGACGATATCTGGCGTCTGGAAGAATTGGAGGATGTGGACCGCCTTTTCTCCAGACTATGAGTCAATCAGCAAAACACATTGGTAGAAAGATTGGAGGACCATCATGACAGACAGGATCAAAAGAATGCAGGCGGCGCTGAAAACCGACAAGTACGTTTTCTGTGCCGAAAAGGCCAAGCTGGTCATTGATTCGTGGAAGAAGCACGAAGGGCTGCCCGCCATCCTCAGCCGGGCACACGCCACCGCTGACTATCTGGACAACCGCACCATTTATGTGGACGAGGACGAGATCATTGTGGGCAATGTGGCATGCAAGCCCCACGGCTTGGAGGCATCCTGCTGGGGCCCCTTCTGGGACGACGAGGACCTGGACTCTATCCTGGAGGGTAACTACACCATCTCCGACGAGGACCGGGCTACTCTGCGCAGTCTGGACTCCTTCTGGGACGGACAGGACCGTCAGATGTACGAGTGGCAGGGTCGCTTCTATGATGACGAGCGGCTGTGGCCCTTTATCCGTTCCGGTATCCTCTGCCCCCCCTGGACCAGCAAGGTCAAGGGCCGCGGTTCCGGCGGCGCCGGCTTTGGCTGGGGCCTGGGAATCGGGCTGAGCTTCTTTGTCCCCGACTATGGAAAAATCGTCACTGAGGGTATCCACAAGACCCTGGACGATGCCAAAGAGGAGCTACGCAACGTCCGCTATGTGGACAATGACTCCTTTGATAAGGCCATCTATCTTCAGGCGGTCATTATTGCCCTAGAGGCCATGGTCCGCATGTACCACCGCTATGGAGACGCCTGTACCGAGGCAGCGGCCCGGTGCGGTGATCCAAAGCGGAAGGCCGAGCTGGAGCAGATGGCCGAGACCTGCCACTGGATTGCGGAAAAGCCCTCCCGGGGCTTCCGGGATGCCATCCAGAACTTCTGGTTCTACTGGATGATGATTACCCACGGCACCGTTCCCGGTGGTCGCTTTGACCAGTACATGTATCCCTTCTACAAGAAGGACATTGAGAGCGGCACCCTCACCGACGCCGACGTACTGGAACTTATCGAGTGCCTGCGCATCAAGATCATGCAGTTCAACTTTGTCTCCGGCAACGCCAAGCAGCGGGACAAGTGGGCTGGTATGGCCCGGTGGCACAACTTCCTCATTGGTGGTGTAGACAAGGACGGCAACGACGCCTCCAACGAGCTCTCCTATCTGGTGCTGGAGGCCGCCAATGAAGTGCGTACTCCTCACTTCACCATCACCCTGCGGGTCCACGAGGGCACGCCCGAGCCTCTGATGAAGAAGGCACTGGAGCTGGTCAAGACCGGCCTGGGTATGCCCGCCTTTGTCTCCGACAAGAGTTATATCCAGGGCCTGGTGGACCAGGGCGTGCCCCTGGAGGAGGCCAGAGACTATGCGCTGGCCGGCTGCCTGGACCTGAACCTGCCTGGCAAGTCCCGTATCAACGCTCTGGGTATGTTCATTGTGCCCAAGGTGCTGGACATCACCATGCACAACGGTATCATGCGGGAGACCGGCGAGCGCATCGGGCCTGAGACCGGTGAGATGAAGGACTTCAAGACCTATGAGGACTTCGAGGCGGCCTTCAAAAAGCAGCTTTACCACTTTATGGACATGTACAACGAGGAGCACAACATCCTCATCCGGGTCACCAGAGCCGTCAACTGCGATGTGGTCCACTCTGCCTTCGCCTATGATGGCATTAAGTGTGGCAAGGATATCATGGAGCGGAAGATGCCCTACGAGAACGCCTCTCTGATGAATCCCGTGGGCATGATCTGTGTGGCCAACTCCCTGGCCGCCGTAAAGAAGCTGGTCTTCCAGGACAAGACCTGCACCATGGAGGAGCTTTTCAACGCCATTGAGGCCAACTGGGTGGGCTATGAGGATCTGCATAAGAAGTGTGTGGACGCCCCCAAGTTCGGCAATGGCGAGGACCTGGTGGATGACATCGCCGCCGACCTCTATCAGTTCTGGGCTGCCAGCTGCAACACCTTCACCACCGTCTATGGTGTGCCTCCCCGCCCCACTGGCATTTCCATCACCGCACACGCCCCTGGAGGCGGCTACACCTGCGCTACCCCCGATGGCCGGCATGCCGGAGATACGCTGCCGGACGGTGTGGCCTCCCCCGCTCAGGGCACCGACCTCAAGGGTCCCACAGTATCCCTGTGCAGCGCCATGAAGATTGACCAGGATCCCTTCAACGCTATGTTGCTCAACATGAAGCTCCACCCCACTGCGCTCAACAGTGACGACGATCTGAAGAAACTGAGTACGCTTATTACCACTTATCTTACCAATGGAGGTAAGCACATCCAGTTCAACGTAGTGGACAACGAGACTCTGCACAAGGCACAGGAAAAGCCCCAGGACTACCGGGACCTGGTGGTTCGTGTGGCTGGATACAGCACTTACTTCACACTCCTTACAAAAGCTGTCCAGGATGAAATCATTGCCAGGACCGAGAATCGGCTATAAGACCAGAGTGGATAAAAAAGCACCTGGAGCTGCAGCAGTCGCTGCGGCTCCAGGCTTTTTATCGGGGAGAAATTCCTTCGATGCTCCCCGTGGGACGGGAGAGGGGATATTATGGCCGCTCCAGCGACCCAAAGAGCGGGGCGGAGGCGGCGGCCAGGGCGCAGACCAGGAGACCGGTGGGGAGGAGGACCCAGTGGGGGGCGATGGAGAAATGGTCAAAAAGGCCGCCGTAGATCAGCTGCCCCAGAGGCTGGGCGCACAGGGAGAGGGTGAAGACACAGGACATGACCTTTCCCATAAGGCGCTCCGGCGTCCTGGCCTGGATGAGGGTGATGGCACAGGTGGAAAAGAGGCTGCACCCCAGCTGGCAGGCGGCGAAGGCGGCCACCATCACCAGGTATCGCGGGAAGGGTCCCAGCGGCAGCAGGAAGCTCAGTCCGGCGGGGAGCAGACAGAGCCCGAAGCCCATCAGAAGCCCGGCAAGCCACCGGGCACGGAACCGCTGCCCCAGCACCCCCGCCGTCAGGCTGCCCAGGATGGCTGCCGCCCCCATGACGCTCTCCGCTGCGCCGTAGTGCTCCGCGGACAGGCCCAGCACCGTGCGCACCAGGTAGGGGAAACCCACCACCGCCACCCCGGCCACAAAGAGGCTGGCCAGGGCAGCCAGAAGCAGCAGCTTCAAAATGGATGGCTCCTCCCGGCACAGAAAGCGCAGACTCTCTCCCAGGTCAGCCCGGAGCATGGCCGGGATGGAGCATGGGCGGTCCTCCCGCCGGTGAGACGGCAGGCGGAGGAAGCACTCCAGCAGAGCGGTGAGGAAAAAGCAGACTGCCGTCACGCGGAGGACGGGGTGGAGACCGAAGGCGGTGTAGACCAGGCTGCCCAGGAAGGGGGTGATCAGTCCGGCCAGGGCCGCCGTCTGACTGACCAGGGCGTTGCCCCGGAGGAGCTGTTCCGGCGGCAGCAGCTGGGGGACGCAGGCTTGGACCGTCGGGGACTCAAAGGCCCCCAGCACCGAGAGGACGATGAGCAGCCCGCCGATCACCGGGATGCCGCCCAGGGGGAGGAGCAGCCCGGCCAGCAGTACGGCAAGCCCGGAGAGGGCGTCCAGGGCCACCATGAGCCGCCGCCGGTCCAGCCGGTCAGCCAGGACGCCGCCAAAGGGGGAGAGGAGGATGGTAGGCACGATGCCCGCCGCCAGAAGGCCGGCGAAGACCGAGGCTGAGCCAGTGACCTCCAGGACGTACATGGACAGGGCGAATTTCAGGGTATAGTTGCCGATGAGGGAGCTGATCTGGCCCAGAAGGAGCAGGGTGAAGCCGCGGGTGAACAGAGATCTCATGGGACATGCCTCCAGTTCTGTGTCCATATACATACCTTTGAAAGGTATGTATATGGACATAAATCAATATCATACATTATGAATGAATGTATATTGGGGAGAAAAGGGCCGCCGTCCGGCGGCCCGGGGGTGACGGAAATGGAAGACGGACAGAGGGTGTGCAGGATCTCAGTCCTGGGTGGGGACACGGTCCAGCAGCTCGTCCACCAGGGGAAGGATGGTGCCGTCAAAGAGGGGCACGCCCATCTTTTCCAGCATGTCTCCCAAAAAGGAGAACTTCCGCCGCAGCCCTTCCCGGTCAGAGGGGAAAACAGAGGGCAGCATCCACAAACTGGTGAGGAGGGGGAGCAGCTCGGCCAGCTCCCTGGGGTAGTCGGTGTGGAGAGAGCCGTCCCGGTTGCCCTCCTCCAAAAGGGCCTGGAAGTAGGGGGTGAGGAGCTGCCGGTTGGACTCGATCATCCCCACCAGCACCCTGGGGTTTCGGACCAGCGGGATGGCCTGGGCCGTCATACTGGTCCGGGCGGGGTCGGCCTGATTGAGACGGATGGCCTCCCGCAGCTTCTCCAGACCGCTCAGGTCGGTCCGCCCCCGGACGGCCTCAAAGGGGTTGTTCTCAAGGAACATCCGGTCCCCCACCGCGTCCATGATCTCCTCCTTGGACTTGAAATGGTGGTAGACCGCCCCCTTGGTGAGCCCCCCCAGCTCGTCCACGATGTCCTGGATGGTGGTGTTCTCATAGCCCTTTTCCAGAAACAGCCGCTGGGCGGCCTCCAGGATCTTTTCCTCTGTGAGCTCGGGGTATTTGTTCCGGGCCATGGGACTCCCTCCCAACATTACATTCTCATAGTATGTATCTGCATTGTACCAGGCCGGGGCACGGCTGTCAAGGGGGAAGGTATGCGCGGTTCAGCCCCCGGCCCGGAAGGGTCACAGACCGGCCACCTCGTCCTGGTCCACCAGGCGGATGCCGTGGGCGGTGAGGGCGGCGGCGGCCTTTTCTCCGTCCTGGACCCGGAAGATCATATAGGCGTGGTCGGCGTCGGCGCCCCCCAAAAAGGCGTACATGTACTCCACATTGACGGCGGCCCCGTCCAGAACCTGGAGGACCTGATTGAGCCCGCCGGGCTCGTCGGGGATCATCACGCCCAGCACCGGGGTCAGGCTGTGGATGAAGCCGGCGTCCTTGAGGACGGTGGTGGCGGCGTAGACGTTATCCACAATGAGGCGGACGATGCCGAAGTCCTTGGTCTCAGCCAGGGACAGGGCCCGCATATCCACCCCGTTCTGGGCCAGGGCGGTGGTCATGGCGTGGAGGGTGCCGGGCTTGTTTTCCAGAAAGACGGAGATCTGTTTGAGACTCATGGTAGTACCTCCCTTCAGAGCTTGCGGCGGTCAATGACCCGGACGGCCTTGCCCTCGCTGCGGACGATGGACTTGGGGGCCACCAGGGTGACCTTGGCCGCCAGACCCAGCATGGAGCGCAGGCCGTCCACCAGCTCCGCCTGCCGGCGGGAGACCTCGCCCAGGTTGTCGGTGAACATCTCCGGGGTCATCTCCACCTGGACGTCCAGGGTGTCGGTGGACTTGACCCGGTCCACGACGATCTGGTAGTTGGCGGGATAGCCGTGATTGAGCAGGACGGTCTCGATCTGGGACGGGAAGACGTTGACGCCCCGGATGATGAGCATGTCGTCGGTGCGGCCCTTGGGCTTGACCATCTTCACATGGGTGCGGCCACAGGGGCAGGGCTCCCGGGTGAGGGTGCAGATGTCCCGGGTGCGGTAGCGCAGGAGGGGGAAAGCCTCCTTGGTGATGGAGGTGAAGACCAGCTCGCCCTGACTGCCCTCGGGCAGCACCTCGCCGGTGTCGGGGTCGATGATCTCGGCGATGAAGTGGTCCTCATTGATGTGCATGCCGCTCTGGGCGGAGCACTCGAAGGACACGCCGGGGCCGGAGAGCTCGGTGAGACCGTAGATGTCATAGGCTTTGATGCCAAGGGTGTTCTGGATGTCCTGACGCATCTCCTCGCTCCACGCCTCGGCGCCGAAGATGCCCGCCTTTAAGGGGATCTGGTCGGGGGTAAGGCCCATCTCCTTCATGGTCTCCCCCAGATAGGCGGCGTAGGAGGGGGTGCAGCAGAGGATGGTGGCCTGGAGGTCCCGGATGAACATGATCTGCCGCTCCGTGTTGCCCGAGGAGGTGGGGATGGTGAGGCAGCCCACCTTGTGGCTGCCGCCGTTGAGGCCGGGGCCGCCGGTGAAGAGACCGTAGCCGTAGCTCACCTGACAGACGTCCTCGTCGGTGCCGCCGGCGGCCATGATGGCCCGGGCGCAGCAGTCCTCCCACAGGTCGATGTCGTGCTGGGTGTAAAAGGCCACCACCCGCTTGCCGGTGGTGCCCGAGGTGGACTGGATGCGCACACAGTCCTTCAGGGGCTTGGCCAGCAGGCCGTAGGGATAGGCTTCCCGCAGGTCGGCCTTGGAGAGGAAGGGCAGCTTGTAAAGGTCGTCCGCCCCCTTGATATCGTTGGGGGTCAGGCCGGCGGCCTCCATCTTCTTCCGGTAGTAGGGCATGTGCTCCCATACATGCCGGACCTGCCTGACCAGGCGCTCGTCCTGCCAGGTGCGGATCTGTTCCCGAGAGGCGCACTCGATCTCAGGCTGGTAATAGCGTTCCATGGGGATCATCTCTTTCTCAAATCGGTATATTCAGGCATTCTGCCCCAGGGCAAAGGCTTTTTTGTTCCATTCAAGGAACTTCTCCGGCACGCAGGCGTCGATGGCGGCCTGCCAGGTCTCCTCGGGGAAGTCAAAGTAGTGGGACAGCCGGCCCAGGAGGACCAGGTTGACCGTCTTGCTGCTGCCCGCCTCTGCGGCCAGGGCCAGACAGTCCAGGGCGTCCACCTTGGCGCCGGCGGCCTTCATCTTCTCCACCAGGTCCTCGGGATAGGCCGCCGCGCCGGTGATGACCGGCATGGGGTCGATCTGCTGGGTGGAGGTGACGATCTGACCGTCGGGCCGGAGGTATTCCAGCCACCGGGCGGCCTCCAGCAGCTCGAAGGAGACGATGCAGTGGGCCTCGCCCTTGTCGATGACGGGGGAGTAGACCTTGTCGCCGTAGCGGACGTAGGTCACCACGCTGCCGCCCCGCTGACTCATGCCGTGGACCTCAGAGACCTTCACATCATAGCCCTGCTCCACAAGGAGGTGGCCCAGCAGCTTGCTGGCCAGCAGCGAGCCCTGGCCGCCCACGCCCACGATCATAATATTCTTGGTTTCCATGGCTCAACCCTCCTTACCGGCGCTCTGGAAGGCGCCCACCGGACACAGCTGCTCGCACACGCCGCAGCCCACACACTGGGTGAAGTCCACATGGGCCTTCCCCTCCTTCATGGAGATGGCGGGACAGCCGATCTTCATGCAGGACTTGCAGCCGATGCACTTGTCCTTGTTCACCGCCAGGGGGGCCTTGTGCTTGACGTACTTGAGAAGGGCGCAGGGCCGCCGGGAGATGATGACGGAGGGCTCGTTGGCGGCAAGCTCCTCCTTCACGGCCTGGTCGCAGGCCTTCAGGTCGTAGGGGTCCACCACCCGGACCCGGTTGAAGCCCATGGCCCGGCACAGGGCCTCCAGGTCGATCTTCCCCGCCGGGTCGCCCTTGATGTTGTAGCCGGTGGTGGGGTTCTGCTGGTGGCCGGTCATGCCGGTGATGGAGTTGTCCAGAATGATGACGGTGGAGTTGGACTGATTGTAGGCGATGTTGGCCAGACCTGTCATGCCGGAGTGCATGAAGGTGGAGTCGCCGATGACGGCCACGGTCCTCCCCACGCTCTCCCCGCCCAGGGCCTTGTTGAAGCCGTGAATGGCCGAGACCGACGCCCCCATGCACAGAGTCATCTCCATGGCCGCCAGGGGGGCCACCGCTCCCAGGGTATAGCAGCCGATGTCGCCCAGAACGGTACACTTGTTTTTGTTCAGGGTATAGAAGAGGCCCCGGTGGGGACAGCCGGCGCACATGACGGGGGGACGGGGCGGGATGGCGTCAGAGAGGGTACGGCCCGTATGTACCTCGCCCCCCAAAGCGGCGGCCACCAGGTTCTGGGAGAACTCGTCCTCCAGGGGGAGGACGTCCTTGCCCAGGACCTCCAGGCCCAGCCTGCGGCAGTGGTCCTCGATGATGGGGTCCAGCTCCTCCACCACGGCCAGACGGTCCACCTTGGCGGCGAAGTCCTTGATGAGCGCCACCGGCAGGGGATTGGTCATGCCCAGCTTGAGGACGGAGACGGAGTCCCCAAAAACCTCCTTGACGTACTGGTAGGAGGTGGAGTCGGTGATGACACCCAGGGCGGTTCCGCCCAGCTCCACCCGGTTGACCGGGGCGGTCTCCGCCCAGGCGATGAGCTTCCGGGTCCGCTCCTCCACGATGGGGTGGCGGCGCTTGGCGTGGCCCGGCATCATGACGTACTTGGCGATGTTCTTCTCATAGGGCTTTGCCGGGGGCTCCGTCCGGGGGCTGGTCTCCACGATGGCCTGAGAGTGGGAGACCCGGGTACACATCTTCAGCAGCACTGGGGTGTCGAACGCCTCAGAGAGTTCATAGGCCAGCTTGGTGAAGGCCAGGGCCTCGGCGGAGTCGGAGGGCTCCAGCATGGGGAGCTTGGCGGCGATGGCGTGGTGCCGGGAGTCCTGCTCGTTCTGGGAGGAGTGCATCCCGGCGTCGTCGGCCACGCCGATGACGAGACCGGCGTTGACGCCGGTGTAGGACATGGTATAGAGGGGGTCGGCGGCCACATTGAGCCCCACATGCTTCATGCCGCAGAAGGCGCGCTTGCCCGCAAGACACGCGCCGAAGGCGGTCTCCATGGCCACCTTCTCATTGGGGGCCCACTCGCAGTAGAGCTCGTCGTATCGGACGGCCTCCTCGGTGATCTCCGTACTGGGCGTACCGGGATAGCTGGAGACGACACAGCAGCCGGCCTCGTAAAGCCCACGGGCAACAGCGGCGTTGCCCAGCATCAGTTGCTTCATTCCACTTCCACCTTGCCTTCCTGTGTTTCTTGGGCGTCCGGCAGGACCTCCTGCCTGTCCAGACCGGTGCGGCAGATCACATCCCGCATGATGCCGCCGGCGCCGTTGTCCAACATGGCCCGCCGCACCCGGCTGATGGTGGCGCTGCTGGCCCCCGTCCGCTCCAGGATGTCCAGGTACACCAGCCCCTGCTGGAGATAGACCGCCACGTCGAAACGCTGCTCCATGGAGCGCAGCTCCACCGGCGTACACAGATCCTCAAAGAACCGGCAGCATTCCTCTGGGTCCTTTAGCTTGGTAATGGTCTCATACAGCGCCAGACTGCGCTCTCTGCGCTCTGCCTTTGCCATAATATACTCCTTCCGGACGATCATGATAGGCTGGTCTCTGCCAGCCGGGTACATCGTTTCAATATTAGCACATTAAAGCGCGACAGTAAATAAAAAATTTGGCCTTTTCAAAAAAATTTCCGCCTGCCTTGACAGCAGAAAGGAAATCGGCTATGATACTTTAACGGGTTAAAGGGAAAAACAACCGGCGGGTCTCCGCCGTGGAAAGGAACGAGCCGACATGCCCATTACCGACCTGCTGGAGCGCAACAGCAAGCTCTACGGCGATGAGATCGCCCTGGTGGAGATCAATCCCGAGGTCCACGAAAAGCAGCGGGTGACCTGGCGGGAATACGCCCTCATCCAGCCCACCTCCACCACGCCTTACCGCCGGGAGATCACCTGGTCGGTCTTTGACGAAAAGGCCAACCGGGTGGCCAATCTCCTGCTGGGGCGGGGCATCCGAAAGGGCCAGAAGGTGGCTGTCCTCCTGATGAACTGCCTGGAGTGGCTGCCCATCTATTTCGGCATCCTCAAGACGGGGGCGGTGGCCGTCCCCCTCAACTTCCGCTACACCGCCGAGGAGATCGACTACTGTGTGAAGCTCGCCGACGCCGACGTGCTCTTCTTCGGCCCTGAGTTCATCGGCCGGGTGGAGGACATCGCTGACGACCTGGGCCGGGAGCGGCTCCTCTTCTTTGCGGGGGACAGCTGCCCCTCCTTTGCCGAGGACTACCACCGGGCCACAGCCAACTGCTCCAGCGTGGCCCCCAAGGTCCTCATCGACGACGAGGACGAGGCCGCCATCTACTACTCCTCCGGCACCACCGGCTTCCCCAAGGCCATTCTCCTGCGGCACAGGGCCCTCATGCAGTCGGCCCGGATGGAGGCCATCCACCACCAGACCACCCACGAGGACGTCTTCCTCTGCATCCCGCCCCTCTACCACACCGGCGCCAAAATGCATTGGTTCGGCTCCCTCTTCACCGGCGGCAAGGCCGTCCTGCTCAAGGGCAACTCCCCAGAGGCCATCCTTCAAACGGTCTCCCGGGAGGGGTGCACCATCGTGTGGCTGCTGGTGCCCTGGTGTCAGGACCTCCTGGCCGCCCTGGACCGGGGGACCGTCCGGCTGTCCGACTACCAGCTCGACCAGTGGCGGCTCATGCACATCGGCGCCCAGCCGGTGCCCCCCAGCCTGATCAAACACTGGATGGGCTATTTCCCCGGCCACAAATATGACACCAACTACGGCCTCTCCGAGTCCACCGGTCCGGGCTGCGTCCACCTGGGCCTGGAGAACATGCGCAAGGTGGGGGCCATCGGTGTCCCCGGCTACGGCTGGCAGGCCAAGATCGTGGACGAGACCGGCGCTGAGGTGGAGCAGGGCCAGGTGGGGGAGCTGTGCGTGAAGGGCCCCGGGGTCATGGTGTGTTATTACCACGACCCCAAATCCACCGCCGAGGTCCTCCACGGCGAGTGGCTCCACACCGGCGACATGGCCCGGCAGGACGAGGAGGGCTTCTACTACCTGGTGGACCGGAAAAAGGACGTCATCATCTCCGGCGGCGAGAACCTCTACCCGGTGCAGATCGAGGATTTCCTTTCCGCCCACCCCAAGGTCCACGACGTGGCCGTTATCGGTCTGCCTGACCGGCGGCTGGGCGAGATCGCCGCCGCCATCATCCAGGTCAGGGAGGGGGAGACCTGCACCGAGGACGAGATCGAGCGGTTCTGCACCGACCTGCCCCGGTACAAGCGGCCCCGGCGGATCATCTTCGCCCCCGTCCCACGCAACGCCACCGGCAAGATCGAAAAGCCCAGGCTCCGGGAGCAGTACTGCTCCACCCGCCTGGTGGAGGCCCAGAGCAGCAGCTGAGGCGGCCCACAAAAAGACAGAAAAAGGTCCCGAAACAGCGTACTGTTTCGGGACCTTTTGTCTGATTGCGGTCAGTCCATCGGCAGGCCGGTGAGGTGGCGGCGGACCAGGTCGAAGGCGTGGTGGGCGGCGCGGTTGCGGATGCCCGCCCGGCCAGAGGCCCCCAGATGGAGGGTCTTCACCTGGCAGAAGTCGGGACCGGCCAGAGCCGCGTATACCAGCCCCACCGGGTTGCCCCAGTCGTCGCTGTCGGGGCCGGCCACCCCGGTGGTGGAGACGGCCAGGTCGCAGCCCAGAGCCTTCCGGGCCCCCTGGGCCATGGCCTGGGCCACCTGGGGGGAGACCGCCCCGTACTGGTCCAGCAGGTCCTGGGGGACTCCAAGTACATTGTGCTTGACGGCGTCGGTGTAGCTCACCACACCGCCCCGGAAAACGGCGGAAGCGCCGGGCAGGTCGGTGATGCGCTTGGCGATGAGGCCGCCGGTGCAGCTCTCGGCGGAGCCGAGGGTGAGGCCCCGGTCCTTCAAAAGCTGGAGGACGGCGGACTCCAGATTCTTCACGTCGGCTCCGTAGATCAGGGGGCCAAAGAGGGTCCGGATGTCGGCCTCCACCGGGGCGATGAGGGCGCGGGCGGCATCGGCATCGGGGGCGTGGGCGGTGATACGCAGCTCACATTCCCCCTCCTTGGCGTAGGGGGCCAGGGTGGGGTTGGTCATGGCGTTCATTTTTTCCCGGAGCTTTGCCTCCATGGCCGACTCGCCGATGCCGAAGAGCTTCAGGGTGCGGGAGAGGATGACCCCGTCGGAGAGGGACTGGAGGTAGGGGAGGGCCCGGTGCTCGAACATGGCCCGGCACTCCCGGGGCGGGCCGGGGAGCATGAGGACCCGGATGCCTCCAGATTCAAAGGCGCAGCCGGGGGCGGTGCCCCAGTCGTTTTCAAAGACGGTGCAGCCCTGGGGCAGCATGGCCTGCTGGAGGTTGTTCTCCGTCATGGGGCGGTCTGGGTGGAGCCGGCGGAAGTAGTCGGCGATGCGGTCGGCGGAGGGCTGGTGGAAGACCAGGGGCAGACCGAAGGCGGCGGAGAGGGTCTGCTTGGTGAGGTCGTCGCAGGTGGGGCCCAGGCCGCCGGTGGTGATGAGGATGTCGGCCCGGCCCTTGGCCACCTCTACGGCGGCCCGGAGCCGGTCAGGATTGTCCCCCACCACAGTGTGGTAGTAGACGTTGATGCCCATGGCGGACAGGCCCTGGGAGATCATCTGGGCGTCGGTGTTGGCGATGTTGCCCAGCAAAAGTTCCGTACCCACGGCGATGAGCTCGGCAGTATATGACATGGAAAAACCTCCCATCGCCAACACCGACACCGGCGGGGAATGCCGCCGTAAATGCGCAGCGCAGCGAAGTATTTCCGCAGTGCCTATTGAGTTAGCAGTTGTATTTGACATTTCGGGACCGGCCCGGGTAGATCATCTGCGGGTGGGAGTTGGCGATGTTGCCCAGCAAAAGTTCCGTACCCACGGCGATGAGTTCGGCAGTATATGACATGGAAAAACCTCCCATCGCCAACACCGACACCGGCGGGGAATGCCGCCGTAAATGCGCAGCGCAGCGA
>NZ_JAPFEA010000027.1 GCF_026169115.1 Intestinimonas sp.
AGTCGACAGGCTCTCTCAAAAATGCAAGCATTTTTTCGAAGGGATGCAGGCCGCTGCAGCGCACGGCGCAGCCGAAGAGACTGCGCCGCACGTTTGCGGCCTGAGCAGTGTTTTTTCCGACGCGCATGTCGCCGGAAAAAAACAGATTCCACTGTATTCCGTCGTCTGCGGACAACGGAACTCTGCGAGGCTCTTGCGCAAAGTTCGGCGTCTAGGAAAAAAGTGCGGCAGAGTGGGCCCCGCCCAGCGCCACCCAGAGAAGAAGGGCGACCTGGAGGACCGTCAGCAGGGGGAAGCCGAAGCGGAAGTACCAGTGGCGGGTCTTGTGGCGGAAGACCTGCATGGCCAGGGTCCCGCCCAGAGCGCCCCCCACAAGGGCAAAGAGCCACAAGGTGGCCTCCGGGATGCGCCAGGCGTCCCGCCGGGCCTTCCACTTGTCCACCCCCATGAGGGCAAAGTCAATGGCGCTTGCAAAGCCGTACCACAGGGCGAGCACCGCCCAGTGGTCGGCCAGAAAGGCCCTCATATCCCCGCCCCCGGGGCCACCAGGCCGCCCCCCAGCTTCGTGGTCTGGAACCACAACCGCAGATCGGCGGCATACTCCCGGCCCCCGTCCAGAACCGTACACAGCTCAGCGCCGTCCCGGCGCTCCTCCAGGGCCACGATGGTGACCCAGTGCCAGTCGTCCAGCTCCTCCACCTCGCCGCTGTGGAGGTTGAGCCAGGCCACCGGCTGGTCGGCGGCCAGGGCCGAGCGGATGAAGGCGGCGCACTGGTCTGCCGTGGGCCGGGCCAGCCGCAGCCGGGGAATGTCCAGCTCCCGCATGGGCAGCGTGACCCCCTTGCCGGCGGCGAAGGCGGTAAAGCCTTTGGTAAAGAGGTGGGTGGTGTTCAGCCCGTGCTTCCCAGGGGTGAGGAAGCCCCAGAGCTCCTCCATGAGGGCCAGCACGTCCCGCCGCTCCCAGCTCCCCGAGGGGTAGAGCGGGGCGCAGGCGCGCCGGGTCTGGGCCAGATAGCTGGCCATGACGGCGGCGGCGGTGGGGCCGCAGCCCGCCTTTTGCTGCCACTCGTCCCGGTACCAGCGCTGGTCGGCCCCCTGCCAGGAGCGTTCCCCCTGGGTGACCGTGAGCAGCTCGGGCCGGGCGATGGAATAGATCCCGTCCATGATGCCTCCCTTCCGGCGCCGGCAGGGCGCCGCGTCGGATCAGTCTTTTGTATAGCACTCCATTTTACACCAGCCGCCCGAGAAACGCAAGGGAGTGGAGCAGCTGGGAAAAAAAGAAAAAAAGGGGGAAATTTTCTTTGCATTTTCTGGGACTTTCAAGTATAATAAACACTGAATCTCTGTGGGCTGAAAGGCGCGTGCGCACAGGGTGAGGAAAGGACGTTGGGGGGGTGCGGGCCATGAAAAAAGCTCCGGCATTGGAGGAGAAGAAAGTCGTTTCGGTCTCTCTGCTGGGCGGTTTTGCGCTGGAGGTGGACGGGGCCACGTTGACGGACGACGTCAACCGCTCCCTGAAGCTGTGGAGCGTGCTGGCCTACCTCACCCTGCACCGGGACCGGGCCGTCCCCCAGTCGGAGTTCATCGAGCTCTTCTGGCCGGACGATCACAGCGCCAATCCGGCCAATGCCCTGAAGACCCTGCTCTACCGCATCCGGGCCATGCTGGAGCCCCTGTTCGGGACGGAGACCCAGCCCATCCTGTCCAAGCGTGGGGCCTACATATGGAACCCGGCGGTGGAGTGTGTGCTGGACGTCGACCACTTCGAAGAGCTGTGCCGGCTGGGCGGGGACGCCCGGCGGAGCCGGGAGGAGCGCATCGACTCCTATCGGGAGGCTGTGGCGCTCTACAAGGGGGATCTGCTGCCCAAGCTCAGCCACCAGATGTGGCTGGTGCCCCTGTCGGTGCGGTACCACGCCGCCTACATCGCGGCGGTGAAGGACTTCGCCGGGCTGCTGGAGGAGAAGGGGCTCTACGATGAGATGCACCAGGTCTGCGCCCGGGCCGGCGACCTGGATAACCTGGACGAGGGTCTCCATACCCTCATCGTCCGCGCCCTCCTGCGCCAGGGGAAGGACGCCGCCGCCCTGGAGCACTACGAGAAGGCCACCGACCTCCTCTACCGGAACCTGGGGGTGCGCCCCTCCGAGGAGCTGCGGGCGCTCTACAAGGAGATCATGGCCACGGAGAAGACCCTGGAGACCGATCTGGGGGTCATCATGAACGACCTGCGGGAGGCCGCCGCCCGACCGGGGGCCTTCGTGTGCGAGTACGGTTTTTTCAAGGAAGCCTACCGGCTGGAGGTCCGCCGGGCCGTCCGCAGCGGCACCTGCGTCCACCTGTGCCTCATCACCGTCTCCCTGCCCGACGGCGGTATGCCGTCCCTGAAGGCCCTCTCCGTCACCATGGATCAGCTTCTGGAGGTGCTGGTGAACAGCCTGCGCCGGGGCGACGTGGTGTCCAAATTCAGCGGCGCACAGTATGTCATCATGCTCCCCGCCGCCAACTTTGAAGACAGCAACATGGTCATGGACCGGGTGGTCCGGGCCTTCTATCAGCAGCACCGGCGCAGCTTTTTGAAGCTCACCGTCCGGGTGCGGGAACTGGAGTTAAACTGAGCCTATGGACGCAAAGAAGAGACGGGTCCTCACCTGGGCCCTGGCCGTGACGGCCGTGGTGTGCCTGGCCGCCGCCATTTATTTCTTCGCCGGCGCAGGGCCGGAGCCCGCCCCTGTGCCCACCCCCACGCCCACAGTGACCCCGACGCCGACGCCCACCCCGGAGCCGGCGGAGACAAAGACGCCCGACCTGGTGGACGGCCTGCCCGTGGGGGCCTGGCCCATCACCCAGGAGCGCAAGGACTATGTGGAGGACAGCCTGACCCTCTACATTCCCTGCATCGACATCACCCGGGCCGTCCACAACGGCACCGACGCGGCCACCCTCAACCGGGGGGTGGGCCTCTATGAATACGCCCAGCTGCCCGGCGAGGGAAACCGGAACGTCTCCCTGGCCGGCCACCGCAACGGCGTCGACAAAAACGGCAATATCACCCCCTACGCGCCCTTTTACTATATTGACCAGGTGGGGGAGGGGGATTACCTCTACCTTTACGACAGCGAACACGTCTACCGCTATCTCTACGAGGACACCTGGGTGGTGGAGCCCGACGACTGGAGCCCCATCGCCACCACGGGGGACTCCTGCATCACCATCACCTCCTGTGAGCCCATCGGCATCTCCGACCACCGCATCGTCTGCCGCGGGGCCCTGGACCAGATCTTTGACTACACCGAGGACTTCGACTTCATCACCAATGCGTCTGAGGAGGACGAGACCACATGAAAAAGAACATTTTGAAGCGGGCGGGGACCTTTGTGCTGGCCCTGGCCCTGCTGGGGACCGCCGCCCTGACGGTGGGGGCCGCCGGATGGGAGGCCAAGGCGGCCAAGGCCGCCGTCCTGCCCCAGAAGGCTGAGCCCAAGACCGGCGTCACCGTCTATGCCAATGAAAAGGCCAGTGTGGACGCTTCCAACCTGGCCGAGGGCTATCTCATGGTGAAGTACACCGGCGGCAAGAGCGTCCGCATCAAGGTGCAGATCACCAAGAGCGGCGGCGCCACCTATACCTACGACCTCAACAACACCGGCGCTGTGGAGACCTTTCCCCTCACCGAGGGCGACGGTACCTACACCGTGAAGGTCTTCGAGAACACCACGGGCACCAAATACGCCCAGGCGTTCTCCACCTCGGTGACCATGACCCTCCGCAACGATTTCCTGCCCTTCCTCTACCCCAACCAGTATGTGAACTACACCATGGATGCCCAGACCGTGGCCGTGGGGGCCCAGCTGTGCACCGGCAAGACCGACGACCTTGCCAAGGTGACCGCCGTTTTCGACTGGGTGGTGGACAGCTTTACCTACGATTACGACAAGGCGGCCACCGTCCAGTCCGGCTATCTGCCGGTGGTGGACACCGTCCTGGCCGAGAAAAAGGGCATCTGCTTTGACTACGCCGCTGTGATGAGCGCCATGCTCCGCAGCCAGAACATCCCCTGCAAGCTGGTGGTGGGCTACGCCGGGGAGATCTACCATGCCTGGATCAATGTGTATATCGAGGGCGTGGGCTGGGTCGACCAGGCCATCTACTTCGATGGGACCAACTGGACCCTCATGGACCCCACCTTCACCTCCACCGGCAACCGCAGCCAGTCCATCATGCAATACGTCACGGACAAGACCAACTACACCCAGAAATACGCCTATTGACCGGCGACCGGCGGCGCCCGCCGCCGGGAACCGCATCCAGCGCCGCGCCTTGCGGGCGGCCCCTCCGGGCCGCCCGTCGGCGTTTCCACCACTTAGGAAAGAGGGAACTGCCATGAACGGATCGAACGTCAAGCCCCTCACTGCCGACGAGCTCTCCGCCCTGTGCTGGCAGATGGCCCAGCTGGGCAAGGCCGGCGTGCCCTGGGGCGAGTGCGCCGCCCTCCTGCTGGAGGACAGCCAGCCCCCCCGGCTCCGGGCCGCCCTGGAGCGGCTCCGGGAGCCCCTGAGCATGGGGGAGCCCCTGTCCGCTGCGATGGAGGCGGCGGGGGACTATCCGCCCTACCTGCTGCGCATGGTCGCCATCGGACAGGCCGCCGGCCGGCTGGACCGGGTCCTGGACGCCCTCTCCGACTACTACCGCCGGGAGGCGGCCACTCTGGACGCCGTGAGCCGGGCGGTGACCTACCCCGCCGTCATGGCCGCCCTCATCGGCCTGGTCTTCCTGGTGCTGGTGGCCCGGGTCCTCCCCATCTTCTCCCGGGCCTTTGCCCAGATGGGGGCGGGGCTCTCTCCCACCGCCGCCGTGCTGCTGGGCTCCGGCTCCGGGGTGAAGTATGCCGCCTACGCCCTCTCCGCCCTCCTGCTGCTGTGTGCCGCCGCCCTGATCTTCTTCTTCCGGGGGGAGCGGGGACTTCGGCTGCTGGGCCGGGGCAGGGTGGCCGAGGCCATCGCCAGAGGGCGCTTCACCTCCGCCATGGCCCTGATGCTCCAGAGCGGCCTGCCCATGGACGAGGCCATGGAGCGCACCGGCGGTCTCCTGTCCGGCTCTCCCCTGGCCCAGTCCTTTGACGACTGCCGCCGCCGCACCGAGGAGGGGATCTCCTTCCCGCGGGCCGTGGAGGAGTCCGGCGTGCTGGGCGGGCTCCAGGCCGGGCTGCTCTCCGCCGGGTTCCGCACCGGCGCGCCGGAGGAGGCCATGGCCGAGATCGCCCGCCGCTGCCAGGAGGAGGCCGACGAGCGGCTGAGCCAGCTGCTCTCCCGGTTTGAATACGGACTGGTCATCGCCCTGTGCGCGGCGGTGGGGCTGGTCCTTCTCTCGGTGATGCTCCCCCTGCTGGGGGTGCTCTCCGCCGTGGGAGGGTAAGACCATGAGACGTCTGCTGCGCTTTCTGCTGCCCGCCGCTGTGCTGCTGGCCGGACTGCCCCTGTGCCTGGGGTGGCTGGGCGGACGCCTGGGAGACCGGGCGGCGGCGGAGTCCCTGGCCCTGGTGGAGGAGAACGTCCGCCGGGCCGCCGTGCAGTGTTATGCCCTGGAGGGGGCCTA
Organism: Intestinimonas sp.; assembly: GCF_026169115.1. GTDB lineage: Bacteria > Bacillota > Clostridia > Oscillospirales > Oscillospiraceae > Intestinimonas. Next base: position 5,596 of record NZ_JAPFEA010000027.1, read on the forward strand.
TCCCCAGGACTTCTCCTACCTGGCCGAGCGATACGGCGTGGCGGTGGACGAGGACCGCTGCCGGGTGGACTACATCTACATTGGCTCCAATCTGATGCCGGACATCACAGTGGTCCCCCTGACGGGGGATGCGTAAAGGAAAGGGGGCGTGCCCCGGGTGGATCGTGAACACAGCGCCCTGCGCTCTGCCGCCGTGCTGACCCTGTGCGGCCTGTTCGCCGTGCTGGCGGTGGGGCTGGCCCTCCTGTCCAGCGGGGCCTACCGGACCGCCGCGGAGGCCGCCGACGAGAACGACAGCCGCCGCACCGCCCTATCCTACCTCATCAATCAGGTCCGCCGGGCTGACCGGGCCGGCGGCGTGGCGGTGGGGACCTTCGGGGGCGGCGACGCCCTGGCCCTCACCGAGCGGGTGGAGGACACCGACTATGTGACCTATCTCTACTGCCTGGACGGACAGCTCATGGAGCTCTACGCCGAGTCGGGGAGCGGCCTGGAGCCTGCCGACGGTCTGGCCGTCCTTCCCCTGGAGGACCTGTCGGTGGAGACCGACGGAGCCGTCATCACCTTTGCCGTCATCGCGCCCGACGGCGTTGTGTCCACCGCTTCGGTGTCTCCCCGGTGCGGCTTTGAGGAGGTGGGCGAGCTGTGAGAACGGTACCCAAGTCCCGGCTGCTCCTGCTGGAGCTGGTGGCCGACCTTGTGATCTTCGCCCTGTGCGCCGCCGTGTGCGTGGCCCTGCTCTTCCGGGCCCGGTCCATGAGCGACGAGAGCACCCGGCTCACCCAGGCGGTCTACATCGCCCAGGACGCCGCCGAGCGGCTCCGGGCGGGGGAGGAACTTTACAGCGGCTATACCGCCGACGGCGCCCCCGTCACCACGGTTCCGGCGGTGGGACCCGGCTCCCTGGAGCCGGGGGCCAGTTCTGCCTGGCTGGACTATGTGGTCTATTATGAAGCGGGGGCGGAGACCGTGGAGATCTCCGTGGTACCCATGCTGGAGATCGGGAGCGGCCGCGCCGTCTATACCCTCACCGTCTGGAAGGAGGCCGCGCCATGAGAGACAGAGCGAGTTCCCCCGTGGGGGTGGGCGTGCTCACGGTGCTCACCATCCTGCTGGTGCTCATCCTGGCCGTCTTCTCCGCCCTCACCTATGCCACCGCCAAGGCCGACCTGTCCCTCTCCCAAATCAACGCCGAGACCGTCGCGGCCTGGTATGCCGCCGACGCCCAGGCCGCGGCCCTGCTGGAGGAATTCAAGGCCGGGACCGGGCCCGAGCTGGAAACCACCCTCCCCATGACGGAGCGGCAGGGCCTCTATGTCCGCTTCCGGCGGGCCGACGACGGGGCCGTGTCCGTGCTGGACTGGCGGGCGGTGCCGGCGGAGGAGGAGCTGGACATCGGGTCCGGCCTGCCGGTCTACGGCGCCGGCGGATAAGGCCGGAAATTCAAAGGAAAGGGAGCTGCCAGCCATGCCGCTCATCGATATTTTGCAGGAGGCCGTCTCACGGGAAGCCTCCGACGTGCTCATCATTGCCGGCCTGCCGGTGTCCTATAAGGTCAACGGCCACATTGACCGGGTGGGGGAGCGGCTTTTCCCCGACCAGACCCAGGCCCTGGCCGAGGAGCTCTACACCCTGGCCAAACGGCCCATGGAGCGGTTTTTGGAGCAGGGGGACGACGATTTCTCCTTCGCTGTCCCCGGTCTGAGCCGGTTCCGGGTCAACGCCCTGCGGCAGCGCGGCTCCCTGGGACTGGTCATCCGGGTGGTCTCCTTTGTCCTGCCCGACCGGAACGCCCTGGGCATCCCGGACAACGTCATGGCCTTCGCCGACGCCCCCCACGGACTGGTCCTCTTCACCGGCCCGGCGGGCAGCGGCAAGACCACCACCCTGGCCTGCCTGGTGGACGCGGTGAATGAGACCCGGGAGGCCCACGTCATCACCATTGAGGACCCCCTGGAGTATCTCCACCACCACAAAAAGAGCGTGGTCACCCAGCGGGAGCTCTACACCGATACCCAGTCCTATGAAACGGCCCTCCGGGCCGCCCTCCGGGAGGCTCCCGACATCATCCTCCTGGGGGAGATGCGGGATGCCGAGACCATCAAGGCCGCCGTCACCGCCGCTGAGACTGGCCACTTGGTCATCTCCACCCTCCACACCATCGGCGCGGCCAACACGGTGGACCGGATCGTGGACGCCTTTCCCCCCGGACAGCAGCAACAGATCCGCACCCAGCTCTCCCAGGCGCTGGAGGGCGTGGTGTCCCAGCAGCTGCTGCCCGCTGTGGACGGGACCATGACGCCTGCCTTCGAGGTGATGGTGGTCACCCCGGCGGTGCGGAATATGATCCGGGAGTCCAAGGCATTCCAGCTGGAGAGCGTCATCTCCACCTCGTCGGCCCTGGGCATGACCACCATGGATCAGAGCATCCTGGCCCTGCTGAAGGCCGGACGTATCACCCAGGAGACCGCTCTGCGGCACGCCTCCAACCCCGACTGGATGGAAAAACGCTTTTCCACCCTTTGAGTTGAGAAAGGACGGGATCACGCCATGAGCGCCACCAAGATCGACCATCAGAACGGGACCCTTCACATCTGTGTGGACCGGCTGGACGGGAATCGGGCCTCCGGGCGGGTGGTCAGCCGCCGGCTCGCCGCCCCCATGTCCTTTCCCGACCTGGGGAGCCTGCTGCTCCAGCTGGAGTTGCTGCTGGAACGGCAGAATTTCCCCCAGGCATTTCAGCGTATGCGCTCCTTTACCGACGAGGTCCCGCCCCACCCGGCGGGCCTGCTGCCTGAAAACGCCATGACGGCAGAAGAGGTGGCGGCGGCCCGGGGGGAGAGGGCTACCTTTGTCCTGCGCATCCTCACCCGACAGAACGCCACCTGGCAGGGCATCCTGGAATGGGTGGAGGGGGGCCGGCGGGACCGTTTTTCCAGCGACCTGGAGTTCCTCAAGCTGCTGGAGCGGGACCTGCGGCAGAGCGTGGACAAAGAAGAACAGAAACGATAAGAAAACGCGGACGGCCTTCCGGGCCGTCCGCGTTTTCTTATGTCTCCGCCCGCTTCAGCAGTCCGCCCTTCCGGCAGGCGGTGAGGTCCAGTCGCCGGACCCCTGAGCCGGCGAAGTCAATGACGGCGATGCTGCCAGTCCGGCTCTCAATGACCCCGGGTCCGAACCGCCGGTGGACCACCGCTGTCCCGGGGGCGAAGTCCAGCTCCCACTGGGCGGCGGGGACTTCGGCGGCCTGGGCGGGCCGGTCCGGCTCTCCCAGCAGCTCCGAGACGAAGGGAAAGCGGCCCTGGACCGGTTCGCCGAATTTATTTTCATAGGTGAGGAGCTCCAGGGTGTGCCTGGCCCGGGTGACCCCCACGTAAAAGAGCCGCCGCTCCTCCTCCAGGGCCCGCCGGGCTTCGGCGGGGGAGAGGTCGGCCTGCCGCCGGGCGGGGAAGACCCCCTCTGCGGCGTCGACGAGGAGGACCCGGTCATATTCCAGGCCCTTGCTGGCGTGGATGGTGGAGAGGACAAAGGGGCAGTCCGCCCCGCCGCCCCCGGCGGCGCAGAGGTCACGGAGTTCCTCCAGCCGTCCCAGGAACCGGCTGGGCTCCGGATTCTGGACGGCCAGGGCCAGCAGCACGTCCAGCCGGCCCGTGTCCATCCGCTCCTCCCCCAGATAGTCCCCGTAGCCCATGTACGTCACGATGCGTCGGAGGGCGGCGAAGCTGCTCAGCTGGGGCAGCTTGGCAAGGTGGGTGCCGAAAGCCTTCACCCGGCCGATCTGCCAGCCGGTGAGTCCGCCGCCGGAGAGGAGGCAGTCCACTACGGACTCGCCCGGCCGCTGCCGGTTCAAAAGCTGGGTGAGGAGGGCCTTTTTGATCTTCAGGTCCAGCTTCCAGCAGATTCGCAGAAACCGCTCCCGGTCGTCGGGCCGGTAGGCCAGGGTCAGCACATCGGTGAGGTCCCGGACGATGGGACTGGTGAAGAAAAATCCCTCCCGCTGGCGGCAGACATAGGGCGCCCCTTCCCGCTCCAGGAGATCAATGAGGGGGAGGGCGCTGTCGTTGTTGCGGTAGAGGACGGCGGTGGAGGTCCGGCAGTCCTTCGCCACCTGGAGGAGATAGGCGGCCTGCCGGCTGTAATCGGAGAGACTCACCCGGCGGATGGGCGCACCATCCTGGTTGTCGGTGCGCATGTGCTTGCTGTGGCGGTCCCGGTTCCCCTGGATGAAGGCGTCCGCCCGGGAGACGATGGCCCCGGTGGAGCGGTAGTTGGTCTCCATCAGCAGCACCCTTGCCCCCGGCCAGTCCCGCTCAAAGTCCAGCAGGGCCCGGGGCCAGGCCGCCCGGAAGCCGTAGATGCTCTGGTCCTCGTCCCCCACCAGGAAATAGTTGCGGCTCTCCCCGGCCAGGAGAGCCAGGATGGCGTGCTGGATCTTGGAGGTATCCTGGGCCTCGTCCAGGCAGAGCCAGCGGCACCGGGCGCGGCAGCGGGCCAGGATCTCCGGCTCCCGGCGGAGGATGCGCAGGGCGAAGACCATCTGGTCGTCAAAGTCCATGAGGCGGCTGCGGCGCAGGTAGTCCTGGTACTCGAAGTAGACGGCGGGGAAGTCCATCCCCTCCACTGTGTGGCGGTGGATATCGGCTTCGGAGAGCATCATGTTCTTGCAGTAGGTGATGTGGGTCCGGGCCTCCTTGATCTGCTGCTCGGTGGGGTAGTCGCTGCCGGTCCGCAGCAGCAGGTCCCGGAGGACGGCGTTCAGGCGGGCGTCGCCGTCGGCCAGGGCGAAGGGCTCCACCCCCTTTCGCCGGGCGTAGGTGCGTATGATGGAGGCGCACAGGCCGTTGATGGTGCGGAAGGAGAGCTGCCGGGCCAGGTCCTCCCCAAAGAGGGCGGCGAAGCGCCGGGCCATGTCCCCGGCGGCGGAGACGGTATAGGTGACGGTGAGGATCTCCCTGGGGGAGACCCCACGGCAGTGGATGAGGCAGCCCAGCCGGGCCACCAGCACGGTGGTCTTGCCGCTGCCCGGCACCGCCAGCAGCAGCACGGGACCCTCCGTGGCCAGCACCGCCGCCCGCTGCTGGGGGCTCAGCTTCAGGGGCAGACCGGCGAAAAACGCCTCCTCGGTCATGGGCACACCTCCTCTCACAGGTTTTTTATCGGGCTTAAAGCATTATTATATCGGCCCGGCGGGGAAAAAACAAGCGGGACAGGCGCCAAGCCCGGCCTTGCGGCATAGACTGAGCTGTGGCCGGTCTGGCCGGAGAGGGGGGATGGCCTGTGAAAGAGCGTCAGCGGCAGCCGGAGGAGGGCCGGGAGCGGCGGACAGAGGATGTGGACGATCTCATTTTCCGGGAGGAGCCGCACCCCGTCAGCAGTCAGCGATGAATCCGCCCGCCTTTCGGGCGGGCGGCCCTCTATTTTGCGGTTTTGGACGGGTTTTCCTTTACATACTGGGAAGATTCGGGTATAATAAATGCGCTATTTCAACGGAAGTGAGCGTGCAAGCAATGCTGCAATTTGACGAGTATAAAGTGAAACTCAACAACATCAAGCCCTCTCTGGACGAGCTCTCCCAGGCCCTGGACCTGCCCGCCGCCGAGCGGGAGCTGGATATGCTCAACTCGGAGAGCGCCGCCCCCGGCTTCTGGGACGATCTGGAGAAGTCCCAGAAGGTCACCCGCCGGATGCGCCAGCTGGAGAACAAGCTGGAGGCCCAGCGGAAGCGGGAACGGGAGTGGGACGATCTGATGGCCCTGTGCGAGATGGGAAACGAGTTTGAGGACGAGTCCCTGGTGCCCGAGCTGGAGGAGGGCTATGCCAAGCTGGAGGAGGAGATCGGCGAGGCCAAGCTGGCCACCCTGCTCACCGGCGAGTACGACAACTCCAACGCCATCCTCACCTTCCACGCCGGCGCCGGCGGCACCGAGGCCCAGGACTGGGCTCAGATGCTCTACCGCATGTATACCCGCTGGGCCGAGCGCCACGGCTTCACCTACCAGATCATCGACTATCTGGACGGCGACGAGGCCGGCATCAAGTCGGCCACCATCATGATCGAGGGCGAGAACGCCTATGGCTTCCTCAAGAGCGAGCACGGCGTCCACCGGCTGGTCCGGGTCTCCCCCTTCGACGCCAACGCCCGGCGTCAGACCTCCTTTGCCGCCCTGGAGGTCATGCCCGAGATCCCCGACGATGTGGAGGTGGACATCCGCCCCGAGGACATTGAGATGCAGGTCTTCCGCTCCTCCGGCGCCGGCGGCCAGCACATCAACAAGACCTCCTCTGCCGTCCGCCTCATCCACAAGCCTACCGGCATCGTGGTCTCCTCCCAGCAGGAGCGTTCCCAGTTCCAGAACAAGGACACCTGTATGCGCATGCTCCGCTCCAAGCTGGTGGAGCTCCAGATGCAGGCCCACGCCGAGAAGATCTCCGACCTCAAGGGCGTGCAGATGAAGATCGAGTGGGGCAGCCAGATCCGCTCCTATGTCTTCATGCCCTATCAGCTGGTCAAGGACAACCGTACCGCCTACGAGACCAGCAACATCAGCGCCGTCATGGACGGCGACCTGGACGGCTTCATCAACGCCTACCTCACCGCCTATGCCACCGGAAACTGGGCCAGCAAATAAGAGTTCCGCCGGAGGACGAGCATGCTCGTCCTCCGGCCTTTTATTCCGGTACTTCATGCCGGGACTAAAATTTTCTTTCCCACGCTATTGTATTCTTCTTCCCACATTGGTACTATATAGAGTGTACCAGAGAAAAGACAGCTGGCAACACGAAAAACAAGCGGAAAGGTGGAACACGTGAAAATGAAGAAAAAGATGCTCGCGCTGCTTCTGGCGGCGGCCATGGTGCTGGGCCTGGCTGCGCCTGCCCTGGCGGCGGAAGAGAGCGAGAGCGGGAAGATCGTGATCCTGCACACCAACGATGTGCACTGCGGGATCGATCCTTCCGCCGACGAGGAGACCGGCGCGGTGACCAATCTGGGCTACGCCG
>NZ_JAPFEA010000013.1 GCF_026169115.1 Intestinimonas sp.
CCGCCCAGCAGCGCCGCCTCGCCGCTCTCCATCCGCTCCACCGCCCCGCAGCGGACCAGATACCGCTGGTGGATGCGGATAAAGTCCGCCCCCACCTCCGCCGCCACGGCGTCCAGCTTCCCGTAAAAGGTATAGGTCCGCCCGGCGGTGACGCAGCTCACCTGCCGCCGGTCGGAGGCAAAATACAAAATGTTTTGCAGGGGAATGCGCCAGTAGGTGTCCCCGCTGCGGCAGACATAGGCCCGCTCCAGGTCCCGGACCAGCGCCGCCTGGGCCCGGTCCAGCACCTCCTCCAGCTGCTCCGGCGCAGGTGGCTTGAGCAGATAGCCCAGGGCCCCCACGCGGTACCCGTCGAAAACGCCGTCGTCATGCCCGGTGACGAAGACCAGTTGAAGGCCGCTGTCCCCGCTCCGGAGCCGCCGGGCGGTCTCCATGCCGTCCACCGCGCCCATCTCCAGGTCCAGGAAGACCAGATCCAGCTCCCCGGCGTGGCCCTCCAGCCAGCGGAGCAACCCCTCGCCGGAGGAGAACTCCCAGAACCGGCCCTGGATCTTCCGCCGCTCCAGGACCCGCTCCAGGGCGGCGCGGAGCGCCAGCCGGGCGTCGTATACGTCGTCGCAGATGCCGATGCGCAGCATCTCCCCACCTCCCGCAGCCGAGCTTTTCTGCCGCCTATTGTACCACAGTTCCCCCCGGCCCTCCAAACCAAACTTGACGGAAAAAGGGTCATTCCTGACATCGCCGCCGCCTGCCCCGCAAAAATTGACCCCTCCGCCGCCGGAGATGACAGGCCGGTTTGCAGCCGTCCTGCCCTGGGGGTATGCTGTTTTCAGGCCGCCGGTGGAAAAACCCCGGGCCGGAAAGGAGCGGCGTATGTTGACCGTCAAGGATCTGCATAAATCCTATCGGGTGGGCAAGACCACCTATGAAGTGCTCAAAGGGGTGTCCCTGGAGGTGGCGGACGGGGCCTTCGTGGCCGTCATGGGCCCCTCCGGCTCGGGCAAGACCACCCTTCTGAACTGTATCTCCTGCTATATCCCGGCGGACAGCGGCCAAATCACCCTGGGAGACCGGCAGCTGTCCGACCTCAGCGGGGACGACCTGGCCCAGGTCCGCAACCGGCAGCTGGGCTTTGTCTTCCAGGACTTCCTGCTGCTGGACGGCCTGACGGTCCGGGAAAACATCCTGCTGCCCGCCATCATCGGCGGCGCCGTCTCCGGCCAGACGGAGGCCCGTGCCGACCAGCTCTGCGACGTGTTCGGCATCTCCGCCATCGCCGGCAAATACCCCGCGGAGATCTCCGGCGGCGAAAAGCAGCGCACTGCCGTGGCCCGCGCCCTCATCAACCACCCCCTGCTCATCCTGGCCGACGAACCCACCGGCAATCTGGACTCCAAGTCCAGCCGGGCGGTGATCCGGTCCTTTGAACAGGCCAGGAGCGCCCTGGACGCCACCATCTTCATGGTGACCCACGACTCCTTCGCCGCCTCCTTCTGCGACCAGGTGGTCATCCTCCGGGACGGGGTGGTGTGGCAGGTCCTGGAGCGGGGCGGCGCCGAGCGCTCCGCCTTCCAGGATCGGCTCCTGGACGTCATCCGGGACATGGGTAAGGAGTGAGGACATGAGCCAGTTTTCTCAGGTCTGCCACGCGCTGCGCCGCAAAAACTGGCGGCAGTACGCGCTGCTGTCGGGGTGCAGCTTTTTCTCCGTGCTGCTCATCACCGCCTATGTGTGCATGATGCGCTCCCCCACCATCCTCTCCGTGCTGCCGGAGGGGGGCGACAGCCGCAAGCAGGTGATGATGGTATTCGTTCTGGCCGTGGTGGGCTGCGCCGTCTTCACCACCTACGCCGCCGGGCTCTTCTTCCGGCAGCGGTCCCGGGAGACCGGCGTGTTCCTGGCCCTGGGGGCCACCCGCCGCCAGCTGCGCGCCGAGCTGGGCAAGGAGCTGACCGCCCTCTCCCTGGTCTCCTGCGCCGCCGGCGCCCTGCTGGGCGGGCCGCTGGCCTGGGGGGTGTGGCAGCTCTTCCGCCTGTTCCTGGTGGACTCCCAGGAGATGGCCCTCTCCTTCGATCCCCAGTCCTATCTGCTCAGCCTGGCCTTCGCCGTCTATGTGGCGGCCATGCTCTTTTTCCTGGGCAGCCGGTCCATCCGCCGGACCAACATCATCGACGTGGTCCAGGAGTCCCACCGGTCAGAGCCCGTCCGGGCGGTCCGTTCGTGGTACGGTCCGGCAGGTATCGCGCTGCTGGCCGCCGGCGGCGTACTGGGCTACTTCTTCCCCTCCTTCTGCATCCGGACCCTCCACTGGTATCCCCCGGCGGTGCTGGAGGGCCTGTGCTACCTGCCGGCCCTGGCGGGGCTCTACATGATCCTGCTCCACACGGTGGTCAACGGCTGGCGGAAGGGGCACGCCTACAAGGACATCATCTCCGCCTCCATGATGAAATTTCAGGGCCGCCAGACGGTGCGGAACATGCTGGTGATGACCCTCCTCATCGCCGGGGGCTATTTTGCCAGCTTCTATGCCCCCATGCTGCGCACCAGCTCCGTTTACAGCTTTGAGACCCGTCCCATCGACTACGAATACCACTGGAGAGACGACCAGTCCCTCCCCGGACGGGATGAGGTGGAGGCCCTGGCGGCAGAGCACGGCGTGACCCTCACCTCCTGGGCGCAGGAGGGGGCCGCCCTGCTCGGGACCGACGGCTATGCCTCCATCGAGCAGGACAACGGCGCGCTGGGGACCACCTATACCAAGGAATACCGGGAGCTGCTGACCGGCGCCACCTTTTTCTCCGAGGGGGCCTGGAACGCCCTCACCGGCCAGCGGGTGGACCTGGCCCCCGGTACCTGCGCCAACGTGCTGGACGACGAGGGGGGCAGCGACTACCTCGCCGGCGGCGACATCACCCTGGTGACCAACACCGTCACGGGGAAGGCCCTCTCTGTGACCCCTGTGGAGCCCCTCCGCTTCACCATGCTGCTGGGCAGCTATGTGCTGGATGACGCCGATTACGCCGCCATGACCACTGGGCTGACCGACCTCTGGCGGGAGACCTACGTCTTTTTCAATGTGGCCGACGCGGATGGCAGCTATCCCTTTGCCAAGGCCCTTTTCAACGAGATCGTGGACCGCTCCGGCCCGGAGGTGGAGGTGTTCAACGCCTGGAACCCGGTGGAGCGGGACATCGAGATTGCCGAGGCGGGCAGCTATCGCTATGATAGCCGGGCCTACCTGGCGGAGCACGGGCTGAGCATCATCGACTACGACGACCGGGATTCCTCGGAGTTCCGCACCGCCTGGCTCTACATGCCCCAGTTCCGGGTGCTGGACCGGAACGACTTTGTCACCACCATGGCGGTCTATCTGCTGCTGTTCGTCTTCATCGCGCTCATCTGCTTCGCGGCGGTGATCGTGATCTCCTTTACCCGCTGTATGACCATCGCCCTGACCAACGCCCGGGTCTATGACGACCTGCGCCGTCTGGGCGCCTCCAACGCCTACCTGTTCCGCTCCGTGCGGGGGCAGGTCTCCAAGGTGTTCCTGGCCCCCTCCCTGGCGGGCACCGCCCTCATCGCCGCCTTTTATGTCATGATTATGTACTTCAACGACAACCGCTTCACCTCCGGGGAGCTGGCCGGCATGGGCGTCTGCGCCGCAGTGGTCGGCGTACTGTCCGCCGTGCTCTTCCTCGTCTATCGCCTGACCCTGCGGAGCGTCTGCCGGACGCTGAACATCAACAGGGGCTGACCCCGACGACCTTACCGACTTTGCAAAAAAGCGTTTGGCTGCCATTTTGGCAGCCAAACGCTTTTTGATATCCAGACACGCCCGCAAGCCCGGAGGGCGCTCTGGCCACAGTCTTTTTTGAAGGCAGATGTGCCTTACCCCATGAACATTGCTCACACGCTGTGGATAAATTGCTGGATAAACACCAGGGCCGCGCCCACGGCAGCCGCTGAGCGATGAAACGCACAGGGCTGGATATAGGTCGCGCTCCCCTCAAAGGTGTTGCGCGCGGCAACCTTCTCCCGCAGCTCCTCGATCCGCTCGCCGATCTGTTCTCCCAGATAGCCGCCCACAATGATATCCCCATCAAACAGGGTCCGCACATTGTTTACCGCCATGCTGAGATCATCCGTGTACCTGTCCCAGCGGGCCTGGTGGCTTTTATCCCCTGCATTCAGGGCCGCAAAAAAGTCCTCCAAGCTCTCCTGTTCATCGTCCAGGAGGGACTTCATGGAACAATAGGCGTCTACACAGCCCGGCTTCCCGCAATAACAGAGCCGGCCTCCGTCCACCAGCGTCATATGCCCAAACTCGCCCGCCCGCTGATTGGCGCCCTCGTACAGCTCCCCATTGATAAAAATGGCTCCGCCTACGCTGTTGCTGATAGACAGGTAAAAGGTATCCCGAATGGACGGCCGGGCCCACAGCTCTGCGGTGCCCGCAGCATTTGCGTCGTTATATAGCTGCGCGGGAAAGGGGATGAACTGGGCAATGTCCCTGCACTTTTCATTGCTGATGCGGAAAACGTGGGAATACTCCAGGACCTGCTTGTCCCGGGAAATCAGTCCGGGCAATGAGATCCCCACTCCCAGCACGCTGTCCCGGCACTCTGCGGTAAGCTGCTCCACCAGATCGCCCAAAACACGGTAATACCCCTGGGATGCCTCAAAGCCGCGTCGAATCCGGCTTTGCTGGATGATCTCCCCACGAAGGTTGATGAGCACGGCGTTGATATGCCGCTGGGTGATGTCCAGGCCCACGGCATACCGGGCGTTTTCCACACAGGACAGGGCGGCAGCCTTTCGCCCGCCATTGGATTGCAGGTAGCCATTTTCCCGCAGGATCCCATCTTCTATCATGGCGCGAACATTCTGGATCACGGTGGGCAGACTCAGGTCCAACGCCTTGGAAATTTCCGGCTTTGATATCCTGTCGTGGGTAAAGATCAGTCGGTAGATGCGGTTGCGGCTGGTTCCCTGATCCGGAGGAGGAATGATCGAAATATTCATAATTTGCCCCCGTTCTCTATGATTGTTACCATCATATCACTGATCCCGGCAACGCGCAACGCTTTTATAAATAAACTTTATAAAGTTTCGCCCCTTTGCGCAGCGCGCCCTGTCATAATTGCCAGTTTCCTTTTCATACTTCTGTCTGCTTTGCACAAAGTTCTCGGTACAGTATTGATTTTTTTAACTCATATTGACAACCCCAAAAAGTGGTGCTATTATGTTAGTAAAGTCATTTTAATAAATGAGCTTGTTAAGTCTCTGATGACAGGCGCGTATTTTCACAGACCTTGTCCGGGTCTGTAAAAATAAAAAAGTAAAGGAGTACCATATGGTCCACCTCCCCGGCGATGAGCTGGAGGCCATCATGGTCGCCACGATGAAGGATCTGGACGTCCCCGCCGAGCAATATGAGCGGATGCGTCTGACTCAGCCCTGACAATATGATAGAAATGGAGAGGCAAGAATGATACAGCAGGTCATGACAAGCCCTGGTGTCATTGAATTCCGCGAGATCCCCACGCCGGTCCCCGGAAAAGGCCAGGTTCTTGTAAAAATCAAGAAAATCGGTGTGTGCGGCAGCGATATCCACGTCTGGCACGGCAAGCACCCCTTTACCTCCTATCCTGTCACCCAGGGACATGAGGTGTCCGGCCAGGTCGTCTCCCTGGGCGAAGGCGTCACCGGTCTCACCCCCGGGCAGAAGGTCACAATCGAGCCCCAGGTTTACTGCGGGAAGTGTTACCCCTGTACCCACGGAAAATATAACCTGTGCGAGGAACTGAAAGTGATGGGGTTCCAGACCACCGGCACAGCCAGTGAGTTTTTCGCAGTGGACGCCTCTAAGGTCACCCCCCTCCCTGACAGTATGAGCTACGATGAGGGCGCTATGATCGAGCCCACCGCCGTGGCCATCCACGCCGTCAGGCAGGCGGGGGATGTAACTGGGATGAACGTTGCCGTGCTGGGCGCCGGCCCCATCGGCAACCTGGTGGCCCAGGCCGCCAAAGCCTGCGGCGCAAGCAAAGTGCTGATCTCCGATGTGTCTGACCTCCGATTGGACAAGGCCCTGGAATGTGGCGTAGACGCCGTGGTGAATACCGCCAAGGAGGACTTTGGCGAGGCCATGGTCGCGTGCTTCGGCCCGGATAAGGCGGACGTGATTTATGATTGCGCCGCCAATGACACCACCATGGGGCAGGCCATCAAATATGCCCGCAAGGGCAGCACCATCATCCTGGTGGGCGTATACGCCGGAATGGCAACCGTAGATCTGGCCGTGCTCAACGACCACGAGTTGGACCTGAACACCACCATGATGTACCGCCATCCGGATTACCTGGACGCCATTCGCTTCGTGAATGAGGGGGCCATTCAGCTGCGTCCCCTGATGAGCCGTCACTTTGCCTTCGCGGATTATGCTGAGGCATACCGCTTCATCGACGCCAATCGGGAGACGTCTATGAAGATCCTGATCGATGTGGACGGCGAGGACTAAGGCAGAGAACGCGCCGCGCAAAAGGACCCTACCCGTTTTATGCCGGACCGCTCCGGCAAAACCCGGCGATTGAAAAATCCCCTCTGACGCAGGAAAAGGACCTGCATCAGAGGGGATTTTATCTGTCAAGAAGTGGTTGCAGGGGACGTGCAGAGGGCTTTATCGCCGCCTGATCTCATAGGCCAGCTGCTGTATCCGCCCAATACAGGCGTCTAAAAAGAGCCGGTGGCCACATTCCGTATCCTCTGGGGCATAGAACACCTCCCGGCGCATCCGCGCGCAGCCTCCGCCGCAGATCCTCCGGTAGGGGCAGTCTGCGCAGAGCGGGAGGGCCTCCTTGGGCCGTCGTGTGAATGCCTGCATGACGGGAGACTCATAGACCGTCCGGAGGGAGTCTTCCAGCAGGCTTCCTGCCCGGAAGTGGTCCAGCACATAAAAATCGCAGGGATACACGCTGCCGTCCGCCTCCACGATGATCTGCGCCTGGCATTGGCCCAGCAGACCGCAGGCGTTGCATGCTCCGTAGGCCAGCAAATTGACCAGATCGTCAAACAGCTTGATGCTGATATAGCGCCCCTGGCGGTACCGTTGATACCACAGATCGAACAGCGTTTGATAAAAACCGGCATAGCGCCGCGGGGTGAGCGCATACTGCCCTCCCTCGCCTTCCAGGGGCCCCATGCAGGGGGTAAACTGCACATAACGCAGATTCTGCTCCTCAATGAAGCGCCAGATCTGCTGGGGATGGCGGGCCATCTGATTGGTCAGCACCATCAGAACGTTGTATTCCACATGCTGCCGGTCCATCCGCCGCTTTACGGCCATGACCCGCTGAAAGGTCCCCTTCTGCTGGGCATCCAGGCGGTTGGCGTCGTGATAGAGGGCCGGACCGTCCAGGGACAGCCCCACCAAATAGTTCTGCTCATGGAGAAACTGACACCACTCCTCATCCAGCAGCAGACCATTGGTCTGTATGGCATACTGAACCTGGACCCCCCGCGCCCGGTGGGGGGCGGCCACCTCTGAGACGTGGCGGAAATAGTCCAGCCCTGCCAAGGTGGGCTCTCCACCCTGAAAGGCCAATATCAGCCGGTCTCCCGGCGCCAAATCGGAGAAGATATGCCCAAGGACACGGTCTGTTGTATCCTGCGCCATGATCCCGAAGGAATCCACGCTCCTCAGGCTGCTCACATCCGCGTAAAAGCAGTATTTACAGCGCATATTGCACAGGGAAGACGCCGGCTTAATCATAATGGAGAGCTGTTTCATCTCTACCTCCATATTCAGCGGGCAATCGCCGCGTACTAACACTATTTATACCTGCGCCGCGGAGAATTGTCAAACCAAATGTGTCCGCTCCCCGTTTCCTTATTTCAGCAAGCGCCCGCCCTGGCGGCAGTTCTGGATCTCCTCCAGCGTGGGCAGCGCGGGGATCGCGCCGCCCCGGGTGGTGGTCATGCTGCCCGCGGCGTTGGCAAAGTCCACGATCCCGCCAAGCTCCATGCTGCCGATCTCTTCCAGGGTCTTATCCTTCAAGCTCCAAAGCATGGCGCCCACAAATGCGTCTCCCGCTCCGGTGGTGTCGATGGTCTCTACACGGTAGGCCGGCAGCCAGCCCCCATTGCTCCGGTTCCGGTAGTAGGCTCCCTTTGCCCCCAGGGACACCAGGACCAGCGCGGGGCCCATTTCAAGCAGCTGCTGTGCGCCCGCCTCAAAATCCGTCTGTCCGGTGATGAGGGTCAGCTCCTCCTCGGAGACCTTTAGGATGTCGGCCATGGAGACGCCCACGCGCATCTGCTCCCGCGCTTCTTCCTCGCTTCCCCACAGGAGCGGGCGGTAGTTCGGATCGAAGCTGACCCGCTTGCCCTGCTGTCTGGCATATGCCGCTGCCGCAAAGGTAGCGCCGCGGCAGGGTTCATCTGTCAAAGAGACAGAACCAAAGTGGAAGATCCTGCATTGGTCGATCAGCTCCCGCCGGATCTCTGTCGAAGTGAGCATCATATCCGCGCCCGGCTTGCGGTAGAAGGAGAAGGAACGGTCTCCCTTCTCATCCAATTGTACGAAGGCCAGCGTGGTTGGGATGGCGGGATCTGTCACCAGACCGGAGTCATCAATTCCACTGCGCACCAGCGTGGAACGCAGGTAGGCCCCGAAGGCGTCCGCCCCCACCTTGCCGATGAACGCAGAGGAGCCGCCCAGCTTTGTGTTCATCGCCAGCACATTGGCCGGAGCCCCGCCGGGATTGCGTGCGAACAGGGCGATCCCCTGGTTATTTTCTCCACTGGGCGTAAAGTCGATCAGGATCTCACCCAAAGCAACGATGTCGATCATGCGATTCCCTCCTTGTTGTTATGCGTGGGTACCGGTCAGCCGCGCTGGCCGATCCCACCACAGCCCTTGCGATGCTTCTCCCGCTGGCAGACGTTCTGCCTCTGTGCGCTGCAAGCGCACTTTCATAACACACTTTATTAAGTAACTATATTAAACTCCATAAATCCGCATCTGTCAATGGAAAAGCAGAGAATCGCATCACTTCCAACACCTTGCCTGGGGCCGTATCTCCGTCAGTATTCGTTGATACGATGCATGGACAGATCCATATTTTTCAGGATGGCACTGTCAAAGTTCTTCTTTATCAGCCCCGCCTTCAACTGTGCGTAGTTCAAATCATCCCACAGGTCAGCCAAGCCCCTCCGCAATGGTTCTGAAAAACGCGACGTGCTTGAGCTCATAGTTTTCTGACATAAAATTCGGGTCGGCGTTTACTTTAACGATGATTACACGGCTCGTCGGATTCACATAGATAAACTGACCATAGACGCCGATGGCCATGAACTCGCCCTGCTCTCCCTCCGGCACCCACCATTGATACCCGTATCCGATGGCGTTATAGCCGTCGTTGTTGGCGCCGGGCTTTGAGTAGTCCGCGCTGACGTCCAGGCTGTCCCTGACCCACTCCCTGGGGAGGATCTGCTGACCGTCATAACTGCCCTCGTTCAGGTACAGCCTTGCAAAGCGGGCGTAGTCCCGGAGGGAGATGCTCAGGCCGCCGTTTGCAAGCTCTGTGCCGTTGCTCAGGGTCCAGTACGCGTCGTGCTCCGAGCCGATCCGCTTCCACAGCTTTTCCTCCATATAGGCCCCAAGGCCCTGTCCGGTGGCGTTCTTGATGACCTGGCCCAAGATCTCCGTGTTGATGCTCAGGTACCGGCGATAGGTATAGGGCGCTTCCTGCACGCCATATTTGGCGATCACCTTCATGGCCGGCATCCCCATCAGCGTGCGCAGGGAGAAGCCGCTCATATCGGTATCCTCATCGAAGTCAATGCCGGATGCCATTTGCAGACAGGCCCGGATGGGGATGTTCTCCAGCTCCGTTCCAACGAACTCCGGGATATACTTGCCCAGCGGATCATCCACGCTGTCAATCGCTCCCTCCGACACGGCGATCCCCATCAGGGCGGACACAAAGGATTTCCCCATGGAGTTGGAGGAAAAAACGGTGGTCTCATCCCCGCCGAAAAAGTAGTTCTCATACCGGATCACGTCGTCCTTGACCACGAGCATGGCCGAAGTCTTCGTGTCCTTCATAAACGGTTCCGTGGGGTAAAACTCCCCGGCAAACTGGAACCCCTCCGCCAAAGCGGCATTGTCCTCCTTCAAAAACTGGAAGGGAGTCTCGCTCCTGCCAATCTTGACCGTGGGCTGGATCTCCGGCGTATGCTGAAAGGTGTGGGCCAGGTTTTCGTCTTTGAAGCTGTTGAGTGATGTATAGATCAACGAGATCTTGTCTCCAAAACAGAGCCACACCGCCCCGACGATCACAGCGATGCAGACAGCGACAATTCCGACCCGTTTCCAAATGTTCATGTAATCCGCTCCTTTCCTGTATGATTATGGTTCTGCTTCGTCCAAAATTCTGATGTTGGACAATGTGAAAAACAGATTTCCCAGGGCATATTTTTGTAAGCTCATGTAGTCCTCCCGGGAGACGGTCCCTCCATAATTCATGATCTCCATCTCTCCGCTGGCGCCCGAAATAAAGAGGCCGGAGGAGGTAAAGCCGTTCTTCACATAGAAGCTCCGGCGGGAGATCCGCTGTTCCCGGTTGTCCGCCCCGTCGTCCAGACGCTCGATGAGCAGGACGATCTTTTGCCCCGCAAAATGCTTGCAGACCTGCGCCATGATATAGCTACCGGTCCCTTTGCTTCGGATCCTGGAGGACACCGCCAGATAATCCACCATGACCATATCCCGATACGGGATCAGGACTGTAAAGCCCAGCAGCTGCCCACCCTCGGTGGCCGTCATGACCAACGCCTTCTTCTTTTTGGCGGAATGGCGCAGCGCAAGATAGGGCTTCCTTTCCCGTTTCGGAAATGCCTCCAGATAGATCTCCCTGATCTGCGGCCATTGTTCTTCCTTGACAGATGTAAATTCCACAAAATCCCCTTCTCCCGGTTGATTTTTCCCTTGTCACGCCGTATCATATAACGTACAGTTACTGTACAGTCAAGGGGTATTTTTATGGAACACAAAAATTATTTGTACCCATCGGGCGAATTTGCAAAGCTGACCGGGGTCAACAAGCGGACGCTCCACTATTACAATGACATCGGGCTGTTTTGCCCCGCCGTCATCGGTGACAACGGGTATCACTACTACACCTGCTTTCAATTTGCACAGCTGGAGCTGATTTTGACCTTGCGCAAAATCGGCCTGACCATCAATGAGATCCGGGGATACGTCACCCAGCCATCTGGCCGGTCTTTTTCGCAGATGATGTCAAAAAAGCTCACGCTGATCGACGAATCCATCCGCCAGCTTTTATCGGCACAGGATTTTTTGGAGCAGAAGGCGGAGCGGTTGAAGCTCGGAATGGAGGCGCGGCACGGACGCATTGAACGGTGTACGCTCCCGGAAAGAAAGATCATCCTTTCTGCGCCGATCTCAGGGCGGTATGACGAGGCGGATTTTTCCGTTGCAGCCGAGTTCTCCCTTCGATTGAAAAAGCTGTTCCACCTGTACGACAGCTTTGGCAGCTGCATCTCCGTGGATGCGCTCCAAAAGGGCGAATACAGCTGTTATGACTCCTTTTTTGCCTACTGCCCCGCCTCGTCAGAGGTCTGCGACAGGACTCTGCCGGCAGGGAAATACCTGCGGGCCTTCTGTGTCGGCGCGTGGAGCCGTCTCCCGGAGGTCTACCGCTCGGTCCTCGCATACGCCGAGGCGCAGGGTCTCACCCTCACCGGCCATGCCTACGAAGAGGGTCTGAATGAAATGGCCATCCAGTCACAGCAGGACTATGTGACGATGATTACCATTCCCTGTGAGGAATCACACGTATTCTAAAGCAGAGCATCTGTCAGATCGGGCGTCATTTTTCATCGCAAGGCTGGCAGGAAAACGCAGCGGAAAATAATTGCACAGGTATCGTGATAATGGTATGATACCTATATATCCTTCTTTTACAGAAACGGTTTGCAGCATGGATGTATCGAACACCTGCCGCTCCCGGGGGGCGCACCCCCTAAGAACGGCGATCACAGGAAAGCGAGGTGTCTGCGCATGGGCGCGTTGACCGGATACAAGGTACTTGATTTCAGCACCCTTCTCCCTGGTCCCTACGCCACGATGACACTGGCCGACATGGGCGCCGAAGTGCTCAAGGTCAGCAGCAAGGATAAATATGACCTGGTCGTGCACTGGCCGCCCGTTGTTCCCGGCACAGAGGTCACCGCTGCCCAGGCTTGGCTGGGGCGGAACAAAAAGACCATCTTTCTCAACTTGAAAAAGCCTTCCGCCGTGGAGGCCGTGAAAAAACTCGTGATGGAATATGACATCATCGTGGAACAGTTCCGGCCCGGCGTAATGGAAAAGCTGGGGCTCGGATATGAACAGCTCCGGGCGGTCAATCCCAGGATCATCTACTGCTCCATCACCGGCTATGGTCAGAGCGGCCCCTTCTCGCTGCGGGCGGGCCACGACATCAATTACCTCTCACGGTCCGGCATCGCGTATGCCGGGGGCAAAAAGGACGGCGGCCCCAGTCTCTACAATTTCCAGATCGCCGATGTCGCCGGCGGCTCGATGAACGCAGTGGCCGGGATCCTGGCCGCCATCCTCTACCGGGAGAGGACCGGAACCGGACAGTTTATCGATATCTCCATGCAGGACAGCGTCGTTCCGTTCAACTCCATGGACGGCGCCAGCTATTTTGCCGGCAGCCCGGTCCCCTGCCGCGAGGGCGGTCTGCTCAACGGCGGGCAGATCTACGATTTCTATGAGACCTCGGATAGGGGCTACATGAGCGTCGGTTCGCTGGAGCCGAAGTTTTTTGCGGCCCTGTGCGACGGCCTTGGCTGTCCCCAGTGGCGCGATGGGAGCATTTTGAAGGACCACGCGGACATGGTCAAGGAACGGTTCCGCCAGATCTTCCGAACCAAGAGCCGGGACCAGTGGACCGAGATCTTCAGCGGTCTGGACGCCTGCGTAGAGCCCGTCCTGAGCATTGCAGAGGCTTCCGAGGACAGCCATCTGCAACACCGCGGTATGTGGCCCTCTGTTCCTGTCCCCCTTGCCGAGGGCGTGGAGATCACCCAGATGGGCTGCCCCCTCCACCTCTCCGAATGTCCGCCGGAGTACCGCCATGCCGGTTATCCAGAGGGCTACCATACCGCTCAGGTCCTCTCCGGGCTGGGATACAGCGACGAGGAGATTCGGGATCTGAGCTCTTGAATGGGGCCGAATGGCGCAACGGTACTGCTTGACCATGACACCGGCTCCTTGCAGACAGGACGGCAAGACCAGGTACGGGGTGAGCTGACCTCCAGCCAAAACAAAGACAAGGTGAAAAAGCACAGGGCTCCGGCGGTATGTTCCGCCGGAGCCCTGATTTTTCTGTCCGTGGGGTGTTCTGTGGTCTATTGCTCAGAAGCGGAGCCGCTCCGCCCGCTCATCGCCTTTTCACATCGGCTCCCTCAGCGTTCCACCCTCCAGGAGACGGATCGATGGGCAAAACCGCTCGCACAGGGCGCGGTCATGGGAGATAAAGAGATAGCCCACCTGCCGCTCTTTCTGAATTTCCCTCAGCAAGTGGATGATCTGTGCCTGAGAGATCACATCCAGCATAGAGGTCGGCTCATCCAACACCAGAAAGGACGGCTCGATCAGCATCGCCCGGGCCAACGCCAGCCGCTGGAGCTCGCCGCCGCTGAGCTCCGCCGGAAACCGCCCCAGATGCTCTTCGTAAATGCCGTAGCGTTCCAAATAATCACACAGTCCCTGCCGGGTATAGGGCAGACGAAAGAGGCGGTAGGGCTCCCGCATGCTGTCGATCAACCGAAGCCTGGGGTTGAAGGCCACCTCCGGATGCTGAAACAGGATCTGGATCTGTCTCCGGGCATGTCCCCGGAGGGGGTAGGAGAGCGTTTGTCCATCCAGCCGCATCTCGCCGGCCGTCGCCGGATAGATCCCGGCCAAAATCTGACCGATCGTGGATTTCCCACTGCCGCTGTCGCCAAAAATCGCCAGTGTCTCTCCCCGGTCGATGGCAAAGGAGATCTCCTCCACCACCAGCGGCCCCCTGGGCCGGTAGCGTTTGGACAAGCCCTGGACCTCAATCAGCATACTTCCAGCACCTCACCTTCCGCTCCCCCACCGCCAACATGGGCGGCGCATTCCGGCAGCGCTCCGAGCGCCACGGACACCGGTCATAAAAGTGGCAGTCGCTCCGGGCATCCTGGTCCTGTCGGGGCGGCGCAAAGCCCATATTGGCGTGCAGGCCATGCTCCGGCAGCGCCTCCAGCATCGCCCTGGAATATGGGTGCAGCGGTTCTTCAAAAAAAGACCTGCTGTCTCCGCTCTCAATCTGCTGGGAGGCGTACATAACGATCACACGGGATGAGATGGCCTTTGCAAACCGGAGATCGTGGGTGACGCAGAGCAGTGTGCGTTCTCCCAACCGGTGGAACGCGTCCTCCACCAATGTGATGCGCCGGCGGTCCAACCCCTTGGTCGGCTCATCCGCCAGGACCAGCTCCGCCCCGGCGGCGATGCCCATAGCGATCAGCACCCGCTGACGCATACCGCCGGAGAGCTGGAAGGGATAGCTGCGGCACAGGTCCTCCCCGTGCTCCAGGCCGAAGGACTCCAGCAGCGCGGCAGCCTGGAGCAGCGCCTCCTTGCGCGTGCAGGGGCGGTGCTTTCGGATGGTCTCGCAGAGCTGGCGCCCCACGGTATAGAGGGGATTGAGCCCGTTCCCGCTCCCCTGCGGGATGTAGGCGATCTCTTTGCCCCGGATCTGGCTGAGCTCCCGCTCCCGGCAGCCCAGCAGTTCCCGTCCGTTGAGCCGGATCGAGCCAGTGATCCTGGCCGAGGCGGGCAGCAGCCCCAATGCGGCCAGCAGCAGAACGCTCTTGCCGCTCCCGGTCTCCCCTATCACCGCCAGACGGTCTCCGTCGTTGACTGTAAACGTAGCGTCACTCACCACTTCCGGGTTGTGGCCAAAGCGAATGGAGACCTCCTCAATTTCCAGCATTGCCCTTCTCCTTTCTGTCCCTTCCATGTGCAGAGCCGTCTCCACAGTAGCTCAGCAGCATGAAGCCCAGCACCGAGATCGAGATGCACAGGATCGGCGGCACATACCACCAATAGGCCCCGTTGATGATCCCGTTGCGGAAAAAGGCATAGTGGAGAATGCCGCCCCAGCTCTTCTGGCCGATCACACCCAGACCCAGAAAGCTCAGGCTGGCCTCGGTCAGCATGGCGCTGCCCACCGACAGGACCGCACGGATGAATACGATCTCTCCCAGATTGGGCAGGATGTGCCGGAGCATGATATATGCTCCGCTTGCTCCCATCGTGCGTTCGATCTGTACGAAGGGCAGGCACTTGAGCTGCTGCACCCGGCTGCGGATGATGCGGGCCGTGGAGGTCCAGGCGGTGATGCAGATGGCCAGGATGATGTTCCATACGCTGGCGTCCAGGAAGGCCACCAGGATGATGGTCAGGGGCAGGGAGGGCAGCGCCATGGCCACATTGGTCATCTGCATGATGACCCGGTCCACCCATCCGCCCAGGTAACCGGATAAGATCCCCAGAGCCGTACCCACAACCGTCACCGTCAATGCCGAGACGGTGCCAATGAGCAGCGAAATGCGGGTGCCGTAAATCAACTCACTGAGAATATCCTGTCCGATGTCGTTGGTGCCCAGGGGATGCTCCGCAGAGGGCCGCAGGTAGGGTATGCCCAGCTCATAGGGATCGTGAGGGGCGAGCACCGGCGCCAGCAGGGCCACCAGCAGCACTACGCCCAGGATGACCAGGCCCGCCAGCACCCGTCCGTTCAGCTTCTTATGCATGACGCCCCTCCTCCCTCAGCCTGGGATCAATGAGCATGTTGAGCACATCTGCAAGCAAGTTGAAGCCTACCACGCAGATACCGATAAAGAGGAAACAGGTTTGCAGGATCGGAAAGTCTTTGGCATTGACTGCGTCGTAAATGAGGGTGCCCATCCCCTTCCAGGAGAAAACCACTTCCACCAGCATGGAGCCGCCCAGGATATGGCCGAACTGCATACATACGGAGGTCAGATAAGGGCACAGGGCATTTTTCAGGGCATGGCGGCGGAGCACCTGTCCCTGAGAAAAACCCTTCCCCTGGGCCACAGTGATATACTCCTCATTTCGGATGGCCTGCACGGTACTCCTCATCAGCATGTAATAGGATGCTGTGCGCAGGATCACCAGGATCATGAGGGGCAGGGCCATGTGCCACAGGATATCCACCGCTTTTTCCAGCCCTGACAGCCCCCCGGAGGTGATGCCGCCGATGGGAAACAGCCCCATCCGGAACGCAAAGACCATCAGGAACAAGATCGCCATGCAGTTGGTGGGAATGGTGTTGAGGAAGAGCATGATGGGTGAGACAATGCTGTCCAGCAGGCCGCCCTTCCTCCACCCTGCCCGCAGGCCGAGCCAACCGCCCAGCAGAGAGGAGAGCACAATGGCAGGTATGGTGAGCAGCAGCGTCCAGCGCATCCGGAACAGCACCGTCTCCAGCACCGGCAGCTTGGTGCGGTAAGAGTTTCCAAAGTCCAGATGCAGCGTCTTATTGAGGTAGGTCATATACTGGATGGGCAAAGGCTTGTCCAGTCCGTACTCCCGCCTGACCTCCTCGATGACCTCCGGCGCTTCCGCCTCCAGGCGGAGGTATTCATCCTCGCCAATGATATGCACCACCGGGTCGCCAGGCATGAAGCGGATGAGCAGAAAATTGATGGTTATGATACAGAACACAATAAAAACAGCCTCTAACAGTCGTTTTCCCAGCCCCACAAAGCCCAAATGGCATACCTCCCTTCTTTCTTCTCATAAGTTCATACACAGCGCAGCGCAGGGGCGCGCACCTTTGCCGCCCCTGCGCTTGCATAGATCAGCTGATCGGATGCAGGTTGTACCAAGTCTCACAGTTGATGACGCCCCAGCCGGGGAAGTTGGTCCAGCCCTCATATTTGTCGGTACGGTAGGGATAGTAGGCCTTATCCCAACAAAGTGCTTCCCCAATATACTGTTCCGCATTGATCTGCTGAAGAAGCTTGGTCCCCTCGATGTAAGTCTTTTCATCAGGTGCCTGCCGTCTGGTCTCATATGCTTCTACAAACTCCGGCAAATTGCAAGTACCCCAGTTTCCGTCCAAGGTATTGTCAATAAAATAATAATAGCACGAAGTCTGAGACGCCATTCCGGACGTACAGTAGCAAATAAAAATCTGGTATGTCCCATCCTTGCGGAGCTGTTTTTCATATTCCTCATTGGCAAAGCTCTGCTCATCTACACGGGCCTTGATTCCAACGGCATCCAGGTTTTGAACCATGATCTCTGCAATCCGCATGTAGATCTCGCGGCGTGTGGCGCTGTTCTGAGAGGACACCAGAATACCCATGGGGCTGCCATCTGGCATCTCCCGGTAGCCGTCTCCATCCACATCCAGATAACCTCCCTCATCCAAAGCCGCCTGCGCTGCCTCCAAATTCTGCTCCAGTTCAGGCAACGTCCCATTAAAACCGAGATTTGGCGGCGCAATGACTCCACTCCCAGGCACCTGACCCGCTTCACCGCCGATGGTAGCAGCCAGCAGCTCATAATCCAGAGCAAATGTGACCGCCTGTCGGAAACTCAGATTATTGGTAGGTTTTTTTCTAAAACCAAACATAATCATATAATTGCCCGTATTGTCGCTCATACCAGGATCCAGATGCTCCACATCTGTAATGGAGGATGCCATTGTGGCCGGGATGGGGCTGGCGTAACTGTACATGGCATCAATTTCGCCATTGCGCAGAGCCATAACCAGGGCATCATTGCTGTCAAAAGATCGGAGCGAAACCTTCTTTACGGTCACCTCGCGGCCCAGATAGGTGTCACTTACGGCCTCGTAATAACTGGTTTGCGCATCCTCGTCCACATTCACAAAGCGGTAGGGGCCGCAGCCGATTACAGCATCCTCCCCGCGGTAATCCTTTGGGTTATCGATGTTCTCCCAAATATGTTTTGGCTGGACGTAGAAATAACCGGCCACCAGTTTGAGCCACTGATAGGCACCAGGCTCCTTCAAAACCACCTTGATGGTGTCCTCATCTATCTGCTCAGCATAATCCACATAGGAACCGTAACTGGATTTGCGCACATTGATATTATAGTCAAAGGTAAACAGAACATCGTCCATGGTCAGCGGCTCCCCATCATGCCAGGTAACGCCCTGGTCCAGTGCCAGGTCACAGGTGATGGTGGTAGAGTCTTGGCTGACGGTCCAGTCCGTAACAAGGAACGGCTTAACCTCACCATTGGGGTCTGTCTGCCAGAAAGGCGCTGTCACAAAGGAGTTATAGCACATCTTTCCAAATGCGCCGTTTTCCACAAAGGTAGTAAAGGTGTCGTTTGCAGCGGTGGTGCCGAGGTGCAATTCCTCTACCGTACCAGCGGAGGGACTTTCCGTTGATGGAACGGGGACGTCCTGCGAGGTATTCTGACTGGCTGTCTGTCCGGAACATCCGAACAGACTCAATGATAGCGCGCCAGCCAAAAAAAGAGATAATATCTGTTTCTTCATCTATTACATCCTTTACATCAGTCGTCCATCCCGGCGATGGGGTGGACGTTATACCAGGTTTTGTTGTTGATGACGCCCCAGCCCGGGTAATTGATCCAGCCCTCAAACCGGTCGGTGCGATAGGGGAAATAGCACTTGTCCCATGCCAGCGGCATGCCAATAACATTCTCCGCAGCCATTTTCTGAAGCGCTTTCACCCGCTCGTTATAGATTTCATAATTGGGAGAATTCATCATGTCCAGATAGGTCTGCACAAACTCTGGCTCACTATAAGTACCCCAGGCGTTTCCATACCCCTTATTTACATAATAGTAGAATGCAGTTTCATAGGCTGCCACACCGGGCGAAGTACTGCCCAGCGTGATTTCATATTCGCCGCTGTAAATAAAGGCACGGTAAGTATCTGTATCGGACTGGTGCTGGTCATCAATACTGCACTTCACTCCCACATTTGCCAAATTGGAAGCAATAATCTCTGATAGTCGATCAAAAAGTGCCTTCTTTGTAGTGCTGTAAGGCGCGGTGATGAGGACATCCATCTGACTGCCATCGGGCAGTTCACGCCAGCCGTCACCATCCGTGTCTATATAACCAGCCTCATCCAAGGCAGTCAGAGCGGCCTCAACATCCTGGGAGAGCCGGGGTAGCTTGGAATTATAGCCCTTGTTTGGAGGCGCCACCAATCCCACTCCGCCAATCTCGGCGTTTTCCCCGCCAATTGTGGCGGCGAGCAGCTCATAATCCAAAGCATCACGCACAGCCTTCCGGAATGCCAGGTCTCCGGTCGGCTGCTTATTAAAGCCGAATACCAGCTGGTACTGTCCCGGATTGTCGCTCATACCAGGATTTACGCCCTCAATTCCGGTAATAGATGGAGCCATTGTGGAGTTCAGGGAATTGGAGTAATCGTAGATGGCGTCGATTTCCCCGTTGCGCAGGGCCATCACCAAGGCGTCCTGACTGTCATAGGTGCGTACCACCACATGTTGGATGGCCAGTTCCCCCTTGAAATAATCCTTGACCGCATCGAAGTACATCGTCTGGGCGTCCTCATCCCAGGACACGAAGCGATAGGGTCCACAACCAACCGCAGCATCTGCTTCGTGGTATTCGTTGGGCTCATCTACATCTTTCCAAATGTGTTCTGGGTAGACAAACACCGCCATACAGGCATAGTTGATAAAATTAAATGCAGAAGGGCCGTCAAAATTGAGCTTCATCTGCGTATCATTGATTCGCTCCACGCTCTCCAGCATGTGGATATAGCTGGACTTTTTTACATCCATCAAATAGTTAAAGGTAAACTCAATATCGTCCATGGTCAGGGGCTCCCCATCGTGCCAGGTAATTCCCTGGTCCGTGGCAAAGGTAGCCACCATGCTGGTCAGGTCGTCGCTGAACGTCCAGTCTGTCATGATATTGGGCTGCACAACTCCGTTCTCATCCCGCTCAAGAAAGGGCGCAGCACAGAAGGAATTATAATTCATCCGTCCAAAGGCGTCTCGTTCGTACATGGTACTCATCACTTCCGGGGCCTTAGTCGTTCCGATATAGAGGGTGACCGGCTCCTCCGTGGTCTGCGCCGTGGGAGCGGGAGTCTCATCTCCCGCCAAGCCCGGCGTACCGGAACATCCGAACAGACTCAACGTCATCACACCGGCCAAAAGCAGGGAAAGGATTTGCTTTTTCATGCTGAAATCACTCCTCTTATCCTATGCCCGTCAGGCCACGGGCCGGGTAGAAAACCAGGTCTTGTTATTGATGACGCCCCAGCCCGGGAAATTGGTCCAGCCCTCATATTTGTCGGTGCGGTAGGGGAAATATGCCTTGTCCCAGCACAGGGCCAACCCAATCAC
>NZ_JAPFEA010000042.1 GCF_026169115.1 Intestinimonas sp.
AGCAGGGCCCCGTAGCCCCGGGAGAGCCGGACCATGGTGTCGTAGATGGCCGCGTCGCCGTGGGGGTTGAGCTTCATGGTCTGGCCCACCACGTTGGCGCTCTTGGTGCGGGCGCCCCCCAGCAGGTGCATCTGGTACATGGTGTAAAGCAGCTTGCGGTGGGAGGGCTTGAACCCGTCGATCTCCGGGATGGCCCGGGAGACGATGACGCTCATGGCGTAGGGCATGTAGTTGATCTCCAGGGTCTGGGTGATGGGCTGCTCCAGCACCTCGGCGTGAAGGCCCAGGACGTTGGAGTCGTCCACCCGCTTGCCCCCCTCCTGGGGGACCTTTTTCTTAGCCAATGGTTATCAGTCCTTTATCCTATGGTCAGATGGCGGCTCACCAGCCGGTCAGGTCCTCCAGGGCCAGGGCGGCGGCCCCCTCGGGGGCCTGGGTCTCCGGCCTCCGGTCCGTCTCCTCCGTGGCGGTGGTGACGGTCAGGAGCAGCTTCATCTGGTTCTTGATGTGGAACTCGGCCTCCACCGTGCCGCCTGTGCGGTCAGAATCCCAGCTGGCGGCGACGCGCATGGCGGGGGACCAGCCCTCGTCGGCGCTCAGGCACAGCAGGCTGCCGGTGAAGGAGCCGTCGTCGCCGAAGACGTACTCCAGGGCGAAGTCCTGGAGGCCCAGGTACGCATAGGCATCCTCCTCACTGTAACCCAGCAGGGCAGCCAGGTCCTCCATCCCCAGCCGCAGCACCCAGGTCTTCCCCTCCCGGACCAGGGCGTCGTCCCCCAGGAAGAGGGCGATGGTCCCGGCCAGGTCCAGGGTCTCGCTCCAGTAGCAGACGGGGTCGGTGTAGACCGCCGTACTGTTTTCATAGAGGTACCACACCAGAGTGCCCACCGTGGGGGGCTCCGACGGGTCCATCAGGTCCTCCAGGCCGGCATACAGCTCCGCCGCGGTCTCCCCGCCCAGGGTGAACCACAGCTCCCCCGACACGGGGAGCCCCGCCAGAGAGAGCAGCTCGGGCAGGGCGGAGGCGGTGACGGCCATGGTCCCGGTCTCCAGGTCCCAGCGCAGCTCGTAGTTTCCGCTGAGCAGGGCGGCGGCCGCCTGCTCCACCTCCGCGCCGGCGTCCTCGGTCAGCCCCAGCCGCTCCAGCAGGGTCATCAGGGCGGACAGGTCGTATTCGCCCGTGGTCTGGCCCCCCTCCGGGCCGTAAAGGCTCTCCTGGGTCAGGGTCATGGGGTAGGTCTTGTCCCCGTTGAGGGTGTCGAACAGGGTGAGGGTGGCCTTCCAGTCCTCCGTGCTCTTCCATCGCTCCCAGGCCGGGGCGCTCTTGGCCATCAGGCCGTTGATGGCGGTAAAGCCGCCGTCGATGGTCTCCGCAAGGGCGTCCGGGTCCAGGACCACGGCGGTGTGATACGCCGGGTCCCACCAGACGTCGCAGCCGGCGGCAGCGGCAGTCTCCCGCAGGGGGGCATAGTCGCCGGCGAGGGACAGGCCCAGGGCCTCCCCCAGCGCAGCGGCGGGGACGTAGGTGACGCCGTCCTCGGCGTAGGGCTTGTCACCCTCAAAGGTCAGGTAGGCCCCGTTGACCATGATCCCCAGCTCGCCGGGGACACCGCCCAAAGGCTCCTCGCCGCCGGGCTCGCCCGTGAGGTAGCCGTAGGTCAGATACTCCCAAGTAAGATAGGTCTCGAACTCGGCCCGGTCCAGGAGGGTATAGTCGGCCATGAAGGGCTCCTGGCTTTCATAGTAGAAGTACTCCTGGGCGAAGTAGGCGTCCACGTCGAAGCCCTCCAGGGCGGCGGGGTCCTCCGCCAGCACGGCGTCGATGTCGGCCCGGAGCTCCTCCATCCAGATGAGGTGGTGGGTGTAGTCGTCCTTCATGTAGTCCTCAAAGGCCGCCCGGTCGGTCAAACCGTAGTCGGCCATGAAGGCCGCTTCCGGGTCCTTGTAGTCCGGGTAGGCCGCCCGGAGCCAGGCGTCGGGGTCGAAGCCGTCCAGGTAGCCGGGGTGGGCGGCGGCATACGCGGCCTGGGCCGCCTTCTGGGCCTCCTGCGCCATGGCCTCCCTGGCCCGCTCCTCCAGGAGCAGGTCCCGGATGTATGCCTCCGACTCTCCCCAGACCTCGGCCATCTCGGCCACAGAGCCATGCCCCCAGGAGGTCTCGGCCCACTGGTCCAGGTTGTCCGCCAGGGCGGCGGCCTCCTCGGGATGGGCCTCCAACCAGTCGGCCACGTCAGCATCCATGGGATAGCCGGAGTCCCGGAGGACCACATCTGTGGAGAAGACCTCGTCTATGGAGATCCCAGGCGTCTCCTCTGGGACAACGGCCAGGGCAGGTGCGGAAAGGGACAGGGTCAGCGCCAGGGTCAGCAGAATGGAAAGCAGCTTTTTCATGGGGGACCTCCTTTTCCTGGTTCGGTTGTGGGTGGTTTCCTGTTTCACAGCATGGCGGCGGGGTTGTGGCAGGGCGCGTCTGGGAAGCCGCGCCCCACAAAGAGCATGGCGCTGCGCCCCTTGTCCGTCATTCTGAGGCCCAGCCGAAGAATCCGCATCCCCTATCCCCTCGTTTTTCTGCCGCGCGGAAGGACGGGGGAAACGGCTCCTTCGCTGTCGCTCAGGATGACGCAGCGGAGCTGCCGCCGGTCAAAACGTCATCTCACGAAATACCGGCCAGCTCCTCCAGAGAGGGGGCCACCCCCTCGGGCAGGCCGATGACGCCGGTGGTAAAGAGACTGTCGTCGAAGAGGGCGGCGGATTCCCCGCCCCGCAGGCTCCGATAGAGCCGGCCCCGGTGGGTCTCCCACACGTCCTGGCCGTTCAGGTCGGTGCGGCTCCACCAGATATAGCCGTCCAGATAGTTTTCATAGGCCTCCTCCCAGGAGGAGAAGGTCTCGCACAGGTGCCGGGCGGCGGGCTCCACCAGGGCCAGTGACTCAGCGTAGGTGACGTACCCGGCCACATAGCCCCACTGGGCCAGGTTGCTCATGCGGAAGAGGTCCCAGGCCAGAATGCCCTTGTCCCCCCACTTCTCCGCAAGGGTCTTGGTGTAGGACCACATGTAGGCGTCCACCTCGCCGGACTGGGCGATGAGGTCCTTCCACTCGGCGTCGGTGAGGCTGTCGGCAACGGCGGCGGTCTCCTGGAAATCCACATTGTGTCCGCCGGTGGTCATGACGGTCACCGTCTCAATGAGGTCGGCCCGGCCGGTGATGCCCCAGTCGTCCGAGAGCATTTCCCGGGCGAACTCCGCCATGGTCATGGTGGGAGACATGCCGTTGGTGGTGCTGTACGACATGGGCACCGCCCGGCCATCTCCGCCGAAGCCCTCGATGCGCCCGTAGTTGATGCGCACCAGCATGGCCCCCATAGCCAGGGCCCAGTCCTCCAGGTTGGAGTCCCCGGCCACCGACTTGTCCTCCTCCACCACCACCAGCTGCTTCTCCTGGTCCCAGGTCACCAGCTGGCCGAAGAACTCCGCCACATACCGGGCGGGGATGAGGGTGTGGCCCTCCACGGCGTAGGGCGCCACGTCCATCTCCATGGCCGCACCGTCCACGTCGGCGGTGGTCTTCCCCAGGGTCATGGTGACGGTGGAGCCGGCCCGGGTCATGACGATCTCCTGTTTCTCCTGGACCCACTCCACATCGGCCCCCAGCTTTTCCGCCAGGTCCCGGAGGGGCACCATGGTGCGGCCATTCTGGACCTGCACCGGCAGGGAGGTGGGATAGTAGGTCCTCCCGTCCAGACAGATGCCGATCTCACCTTCGTGGATGGCCAGGGCGGGTGCGGAAAGGGACAGGGTCAGCGCCAGGGTCAGCAGAATGGAAAGCAGCTTTTTCATGGGGGACCTCCTTTTCCTGGTTCGGTTGTGGGTGGCTTTCTGTTTCACAGCATGGCGGCGGGGTTGTCGCAGGGCGCGTCTGGGAAGCCGCGCCCCACAAAGAGCACGGCGCGGCGGCCCTTGTCCGTCATTCTGAGGCCCAGCCGAAGAATCCACATCCCCTATCCCCTCGTTTTTCTGCCGCGCGGAAGGACGGGGGAAACAGATCCTTCGCTGTCGCTCAGGATGACACAGCGGAGATGCCGCCGATCAAAACGTCATATCACGAAATATCGGCCAGCTCCAGATACTTATACCCGTTTTCGGCAATGTGGTCCTTCCGGCCCTGAAGGTTGTCCCCCAGGAGGAGGTCGAAGACGGCAGCGGTGCGCTCCACATCCTCGGGCATGACCTTGATGAGGCGGCGGGTGGCCGGGCTCATGGTGGTCAGCCACATCATGTCGGGCTCGTTCTCGCCCAGGCCCTTGGAGCGCTGAATGGTGTACTTTTTCCCTTCCAGCTCCCGGAGGATGTCGGCCTTCTCGGTCTCGTTGTAGGCAAACCAGGTCTTGTCCTTGTAGCCGATCTCGTAGAGGGGGGATTCGGCGATATAGACATACCCCCGCTGGATGAGGGTGGGGGTGAGCCGGTAGAGCATGGTGAGGATGAGGGTGCGGATCTGATAGCCGTCCACGTCGGCGTCGGTACAGATGACGATTTTGTTCCATCTGAGGTTCATGAGGTCAAATTCCGCCATGTCCTTGGCGTGCTTGTCCTTGACCTCCACCCCGCAGCCCAGCACCTTCAAAAGGTCGGTGATGATCTCCGACTTGAAGATCTTGGCGTAGTCGGCCTTGAGACAGTTCAAAATCTTGCCCCGCACCGGCATGATGCCCTGGAACTCGGCGTCCCGGCTGAGCTTGACGGCCCCCATAGCGGAGTCGCCCTCCACGATGTAGAGCTCCCGCCGCTCGGTGTCTTTGGTGCGGCAGTCCACGAACTTCTGCACCCGGTTGGAGATGTCCACGCTGCCGGAGAGCTTCTTCTTGATGTTGAGCCGGGCCTTCTCGGCACTCTCCCGGGAGCGCTTGTTGATGAGGACCTGTTCGGCGATCTTCTGGGCGTCGAAGGGGTTTTCGATGAAGTAGACCTCCAACTGGCTTTTGAGAAACTCCGTCATGGCCTCCTGGACGAATTTGTTGTTGATGGCCTTCTTGGTCTGGTTCTCGTAGGAGGTCTGGGTGGAGAAGTTGTTGGAGACGAAGACCAGACAGTCCTGGACGTCGTTCCAGGTGAGCTTGCTTTCGCTCTTCTGGTACTTGCCCTGGGCCTTCAAATAGCCGTCGATGGCGGAGACAAGGGCGGAGCGCATGGCCTTCTCCGGAGAGCCGCCGTGCTCCAGCCAGGAGGAGTTGTGGTAGTGCTCGATGACCTGGACCCGGTTGGAAAAGCAGAAGGAGACAGAGAGCTTTACCTTATAGTCGGGCTTGTCGGCCCGGTCCCGGCCCTTCCGCTCGGTCTGCCAGAACACCGGCTGGGTCAGGCTGTCCTCTCCGGCCAGCTCCCGGACATAGTCCTCAATGCCGTGCTCATACTTGAAGTCGGTGGTCTCGAACTTGCCCCCCACCTGGTTGCGGAACCGGAAGGTGACTCCGGCGTTGACCACCGCCTGGCGCTTCAAAACGTCCAGGAAGTAGTCCACCGGGATATTGATGTCGGTGAAGACCTCCAGATCGGGCTTCCAGCGGAACCTGGAGCCGGTCTTTTTCCCCGAATAGGGGGCCTTTTGAAGGCCGCCGATGTTCTCGCCCTTTTCAAAGTGGAGGGTGTATTCCTGGCCGTCCCGGTGAATGACGGCGTCGAACACCGCGCTGGCGTACTGGGTGGCGCAGGTGCCCAGGCCGTTGAGCCCCAAGGAGTACTCGTAGTTGTCCCCCTCCAGGTTGTTGTACTTGCCGCCGGCGTAGAGCTCGCAGAAGACCAGCTCCCAGTTGAACTTGCCCTCCTTCTCGTTCCAGTCCACCGGGCAGCCCCGGCCAAAGTCCTCCACCTCGATGGACTGGTCGGCGTACCGGGTCACGGTGATGAGGTCGCCGTGGCCCTCCCGGGCCTCGTCGATGGCGTTGGACAGGATCTCAAATACGGCGTGCTCGCAGCCCTCCAGCCCGTCGGAGCCGAATATGACGCCGGGCCGCTTTCGGACCCGGTCGGCCCCCTTCAGGGAGGAAATGGAGTCGTTTCCGTAGCTTTTGGCGCTGGTCTTTGGCATGGGTCTCCCTCACATTCAAACGATATTATCTCAGAATAAGTTTATCCCATTTCCACCCGCTCTGTCAAGGAAGGGCAGGGGGCAAAGAAAGGTTGCACGAAGCTGCGCTCAAGCAGCTTCGTGCAACCTTTTGACGGGTCGCTCTTTGCTTTTCACCTGACTGCCGCCCGATGGCCGGTCCCTCCCATCGCGCTCACAGGCTCTGCTTGAGGGCCTGGGCCAGCTGGTCGGGGCAGGAGGTGGGCTTGAAGCCGCAGCGGATGCCCTCCAGCCGGGAAATGACGTCCTCCACCCGCATGCCGGCCACCAGCCGGGAGAGGCCCTGGAGGTTGCCGTCGCAGCCCCCGGTCACCTGGAGGGACTGCACCACGCCGTCCTCCACCTCAATGCGCATATGGCTGGAGCAGGTGCCCCTGGTCTTATAATCAATGGTCATGAAAACATCTCCTTTATACTGTGAGCCCTATCATATAACAGAGCCGCCCGCCTGTCAAATTTCACCTGCGGCCACGGCGGCCTCCACATGGTCCAGGAACCGGGCCGTGGCCGGGGAGGCGTCGCTCCGCCGCCGGACCGCCAGGCCGATGTCCCGGAACTGGGGCGGGTCCAGGGGCCGGACCACCACCTGGTAGGGGGTGCGGCGGAGGACCAGTTCGGTGAGCACGCTCACCCCCAGGCCGCTCTCCACCATGGAGATGGCGGCGTAATCGTCGTTGACCCGGTAGCAGAGGTTGGGCTTGACCCCGCAGCGTTCAAAAATCTGAATGACCTCCCGGTCCCGGTCATCCTCCAGCTTGATGTAGGGGTCCTGGGCAAACCGGGCCACGGGATAGCTCTTGGCCTCCGTCAGCTGGTGGTCGGCGGGGAGCACCGCCATGTGCCGGTCCCGGCGGAGGAAGACCGTGTCCAGGTCCAGGGCGCAGGGGAGAGAGATGAAGCCGCAGTCCACATGGCCCGAGGCCACCCATTCCTCGATCTCCCGGTATTCAATATGGGTGAGGATCTCAAAGCGGATGGCGGGGTACTTTTCCAGAAAGGACTTCATCAGCCGGGGCAGCCAGTGGACCGAGATGCTGTTGAAGGTCCCCACCCGGATGGTGCCCCGGGTGAGGCCGTGGAGCTGCCCCACCTCCTCCTGAAGCTCCCGCTCCGCGTTGCACACCGCCCGCAGTCCGGGCAGCAGCGCCGCCCCGGCGGCGGTGAGGGTCACCCCCGACCTCCCCCGGACCAGCAGGGTCACCCCCCACTCCTGTTCCAGGTCGGAGAGGATGCGGCTCACCGCGCTCTGGGTGTAGCCCAGGTCCTCCGCCGCCCGGGTGATGCTCCCCAGCTCCGCCGTCCGCAGCAGCGCCCGGTATTTTCCTGTCTCCATGGCCACCATCCATTCTGTTTTGGAATGTAAGATATGAAAATAAGTCGTTTGCGTAATGTCTGATGCCATTGTATAATAAGTACGTAAGGAAGACAAGAGACAGTTGTTCGGAAAGGAGCCGAGAAACATGAAAAATGTGATGTATTTGATTGGGAACGACAAGGAGCTGCTGCTGCAAAAGGACTGGTATTCCCTGGGCAGCCGGACCGGCTGCTGGAAGGGCAGCCCCTGGCGGGCCATCGGAGCTCTGCTCCGGCATTGAGTTCCCTTTTTCTTTGAATCTACCCATCTCCATACAGGCTGCGGCCCTCCGGTCTTTTGGACCGGAGGGCCGCAGCTTGTGTGTTATGGCGCAGGGCGCGCCAGTCAGGTCTCCCGGCGCTGGAGCTGGAGCCGGTCGGCGATCATGGCGATGAATTCCGAGTTGGTGGGCTTGCCCTTGGCGTTGCTGACGGTGTAGCCGAAATACTTCTGGAGGGTCTCCAGGTCGCCCCGGTCCCAGGCCACCTCAATGGCGTGGCGGATGGCCCGCTCCACCCGGGAAGCGGTGGTGTTGAAGTGCTTGGCCACCTCCGGGTAGAGGACCTTGGTCACCGCATTGATGACCTCCATGTCCTCCACCGTCATGACGATGGCATAGCGCAGGTACTGGTAGCCCTTGATGTGGGCGGGCACCCCGATCTCGTGGATGATGGCCGTCACCGCGCTCTCCAGGTTCTGGCGCAGCCGGGCCTGACGCTCCGCCGGGTCCTCCTCCAGCTTGGCCGAGCCGGCCAGCAGTCGGATCCGGTCCACCACCGAGGGCAGCTTGCAGGGCTTCATCTGGCAGTAGCTGGCCCCCTTGGCCAGGGCGGCCTCCACCATATTGCCCCGGACCTGGGCCGAGAGGACCAGCACCGGCGGCCGCTCCCCCTCCTCCAGGGCGTCCAGCACGTCCAGACCGTCCATCTGGGTGAGCATCAGGTCCATCACCAGCAGATCGGGGGAGAGCCGGCGGCACAGCTCCACCGCCTCCTCTCCGTCTCCGGTCTCGCCCACGATCTCAAAGTCCGGCTCCTTCAGCAGGGTCTCCCGCAGGAGGTCCCGGAACACATCGTCCCCATCCGCCAAAAGGATGCGTTTCTTGCTGTCCATATCCAAATTCCCCTTCCACGGGAGCGCAAAAGCCCCCGTCTTAGTTCCATGACCATAATTTACCACAAAATGACAGCAGACGCAACCCCATTTTACCAATATATCCCAACTTTTTTCCGATCTTTTTCGACATCCGGACGCCCCCCTTCCGAATGCTCCGCTATGCCTCCGCTGCGGCCTTCTCCAGCATGGTCTCGGCCAGGATGCCGTACCCCCGGGTGGGGTCGTTGACCAGGACGTGGGTGACCGCCCCCACCAGTTTGCCGTTTTGAAGGATGGGCGAGCCGCTCATGCCCTGGACGATGCCGCCGGTGGCTTCCAGCAGCGCGGGGTCGGTGACCTTCACCATCAGGTCCCGGGTGTCGTGGCTGCCTGCGGGGTAGACCCGGACGATCTCCACGTCATAGCGCCTGACCGTCTCCCCGTCGACGTTGGAGAGGATGGCGGCGGGTCCCACCTTCACCTCGCCCCGCCCGGCGACGGGGAGGGCGGGCTCCTGACCGGCCAGAGACGGGACGTCCAGGGTGCCGAAGATCCCGCCGGCGGTGTTGGCCCGCAGGCTGCCCAGGTCCCGGTTGGTCTGGAAGGCGCCGTGGAGCTCTCCGGGGGCCCCGGCGGCCCCCTTTTTTACGTCGGACACCGCAGCGGGCAGGATGGCTCCGGACTCCAGGGGCATGAGACGTCCGGTGTCCACATCGTTGATGCCGTGGCCCAGGGCCCCAAAGAGACCGGTGGACGGCTCATAAAAGGTGACGGTGCCGATGCCGGCCATGGAGTCCCGGATCCAGGCCCCCAGACGATAGGTGCCGTCGGTACAGGAGACGGCCTGGGCGGTGAACTGCACCTGGCCCGCGTCCCGGATGGCCCGGATGCTCATTTTGTCCCCCTCCAGGTCCTGGAGCACCGTGCGCACCTCCTCAATGGTGTCCACCTGGGTGTCGTTGATGTGGGTGATGATGTCGCCCTGACGAAGCCCGCAGGCCCGTGCGGGGGACGCGCCCCCTCCGTCGGCGTTCACGTCGGAGAGCCCCACCACCAGCACGCCGTCGGAAAAGAGCTTGATGCCCACCGCCCGACCCACCGGCACCACCATACGGGGGACCTGGGCGGCGGCAGGGATTGCATCGGCGGCCCGGGCCCGGGCGCTCAGGCCCAGCAGCACCACTGCCGCCGCCATCAGCAGCGCCAGTCCCCGCAGCAGGAGGAGGACGCCCGTCCCTGGCCGGCTTTGTTCTTCTTCTCTCATAAAACCACCCCTTCTTGGAAAAAATAACGCCGACGGCGCTCAAAAAAACGCCGCCAGAGCTAATATGGCCCCCTCCGAAGGAAAAAACGCCGCTCCGGCGCTGGCAATGAAACACACCTTTGGCATGGGAAAAGCCGGAAAGCCCCGGACGGCAGGGGCGGACGGCGGCGGCCACGGCGGTTTTTACCGTTTTTTCAGAAAAAAGGCGGGCCGGTTCATAATCTGTTCCCGGGCGCATACCCTATCCTCAGAAAGGCCGTCCGGCGGGCGGCCGGGGAGGGAGAGGAGACCATGCCCAAGCTGTCAGGAAGGCTGCTGCCGGCCTTTGTCGTCACCACGGTGGCCGGCGCCTGCCTGCATTTTCTCTACGCGCTGCTGCCCAATCCGGTGACGGCGGTGCTCTCGCCGGTGAACGAGAGCCTGTGGGAGCACGGAAAAATTTTGCTCTGGCCCTATCTGGCCGCCATGCTGCTGCTCACCCGGAAGGGCCCGCCGGGCTGCCGCACCCCCTGGCTGCTCACGGCCCCGCTGATGGTGTGGGCCATGCTGGGCGCCGGCTGGGTCTACCACTTCACCCTGGGGGGCGAGGCCATGGCCGTGGACATCGGCATCTATGTGGTGCTCATGGCGGCGGGCTTCCTGCTGCCCCAGGTCCTGGACGGGAGCCGTGAGCACGCCCTTCTGGGGACCCTGGGTCTCCTGGTCGTGCTGACCCTGGCCGCCGCCCTGGTCCTCTTCACCTTTCTCCCCCCGGATCACACCCTGTTCCTGGACCTCTCCGGGGTCAACACCTGGAGCACCATCCCCTGCTGACCGCTCAGCCCCAAAGTCTGACGCTCGATTTTGTTTTTT
Organism: Intestinimonas sp.; assembly: GCF_026169115.1. GTDB lineage: Bacteria > Bacillota > Clostridia > Oscillospirales > Oscillospiraceae > Intestinimonas. The sequence goes on from NZ_JAPFEA010000042.1 coordinate 10,691, forward strand.
GCAAAAATACCCCTTTACAAACCCGGAAAAGGTTGCTATAATAATTAGGCACTTAAAAAGTGTGCAGGTACGCGCCTGTAGCGCAATTGGATAGAGCGTCAGATTCCGGTTCTGAAGGCAGGGGGTTCGAGTCCCTTCAGGCGTACCACGTGGTCGCAAAGTTTACTTTGCGACCACGTTTTTTTATTTTTCTGAAAGAAAAAATATCACACGATATGGGAGGAGGCCCACGATGGAGGAGCACGTCTTAAAGTCTCTGTGGCAGCACGAGGAGGATGTGGCCCACATCCACGGCTGGGACTTCTCCCACATTGCCGGGCGGTATGAGGAGGAGGGGGACCTGCCCTGGGATTACCGGCAGGCCGCCCTGGAGGGCCTGCGCCCGGACATGGACCTCTTGGACTACGACACCGGCGGCGGGGAATTTCTCCTCTCCCTGGGCCACCCCCACGAGCGTACCTGGGCCACGGAGGGCTACCCGCCCAATGCGGCGCTGTGCCGGGAGCGGCTGGAGCCCCTGGGGGTCCACTTTCAGACCTGCGACAACCCGGCGGCCATCCCCTTTGGGGACGCAGCCTTTGACCGCATCCTCAACCGGCACGGGGATTTTTGCCCGTCGGAGCTCTGCCGGCTCCTAAAGCCCGGCGGTCTGGCGGTCACCGAGCAGGTGGGGGGACAGAATGACCGGGACCTGGTGGAGCTGGTGCTGCCCAGCACGCCGCCGCCCTATCCCCACCTGAACCTGGAGGAACAGCGGCGGGCCTTCGAGGCCGCCGGCTTCAACATCCTCCGGGCCCAGGAGGCTTTCCGCCCCATCCGCTTCTACGACGTGGGCGCCTTCGTGTGGTTTGCCCGGATCCTCCCCTGGGAGTTCCCCGGCTTCTCTGTGGAGCGGTGCTTCCCGGCCCTGCTGGACCTCCACCGGACCATTCAGAGGGAAGGGCAGTTCACCGGCACCATCCACCGCTTCCTCCTGGCAGCTGAAAAACCAACTTGCTCCGCCCCCTGACCTCTGGGGGCGGATTTTTTCCGTTTTTTGCCCGGAGAAAAGGCGTCCGCCCTTGCGGCTTTGCCCCGCAGGCGTTATAATATAGGTCACTGCACAGCACAACTAACGACGCTGAGAGGGGAATCGACCCAATGGAACGCACAAAGATCGCACAGATTTTCGCCGACCAGGAGCATTTCGGGGGGCAGGAGGTCACCGTCTGCGGCTGGGCCCGCACCATCCGGGACATGAAGACCTTCGGCTTCATTGAGCTCAACGACGGCTCCTGCTTCAAGAATTTACAGGTGGTCATGGACGCCAATTCCCTGGCCAATTATAAGGAGATCGCCGGACAGAACGTGGGGGCCGCCCTGTCGGTCACCGGCACGGTGGTCCTGACCCCGGAGGCCAAGCAGCCCCTGGAGATCAAGGCCGCCGCCATCGCGGTGGAGGGGCCCTCCACCCCGGACTATCCCCTTCAAAAGAAGCGGCACACCGTGGAGTACCTGCGGACCATCCAGCACCTGCGGCCCCGCACCAATCTGTTCTCCGCCGCCTTCCGGGTGCGGAGCGTGGCCGCCCACGCCATCCACACCTTCTTCCAGGACCGGGGCTTCGTGTACGTCCACACCCCCATCATCACCGCCTCCGACTGCGAGGGGGCCGGCGAGATGTTCCGGGTGACCACCCTGGACCTGGAGAACGTCCCCCGGACGGAGGACGGCGCCGTGGATTACAGCCGGGACTTCTTCGGCAAGAGCGCCAACCTCACCGTGTCCGGTCAGCTCAACGCTGAGAACTTCGCCATGGCCTTCGGCGACGTCTATACCTTCGGCCCCACCTTCCGGGCGGAAAAGTCCAACACCACCCGCCACGCCGCCGAATTCTGGATGATCGAGCCCGAGATGGCCTTCTGCGACCTGATGGGCGACTTGGACGTGGCCGCAGCCATGATCAAGTTCATCATCACCACCGTGCTGGAAAAGTGCCCCGACGAGATCAACTTCTTCAACTCCTTTGTGGACAAGGGCCTCCGGGAGCGGCTGGAGCATGTGGCCTCCTCCGACTTCGGCCGGGTGAGTTACACCGAAGCGGTGGAAATCCTCAAACAGAACAACGACAAATTCGATTATAAGGTGGACTGGGGCTGCGACCTCCAGACGGAGCATGAGCGTTACCTCACCGAGCAGGTGTTCAAAAAGCCGGTCTTCGTCACCGACTACCCCAAGGACATCAAGGCATTCTATATGCGTCTCAACGACGACGGCAAGACCGTGGCCGCCGCCGACTGTCTGGTACCCGGCATCGGCGAGATCATCGGCGGCTCCCAGCGTGAGGAGCGGCTGGACGTGCTGGAAAACCGCATCCGGGCGCTGGGCATGGACCCCAAGGACTACTGGTGGTACCTGGACCTGCGCCGCTATGGCGGATGCAAGCACGCCGGCTTCGGCCTGGGCTTCGAGCGGATGGTCATGTACCTCACCGGCGTGGGCAACATCCGCGACGTCCTGCCTCATCCCAGAACGGTGGGCAGCGCCGACTTCTAAAGCGAAGAAAAAACGCGTCGGACCGGCAGAGCCTGCCCCGGGCAGGACGTCGGGGCCCCATCGAAGATGGGGCGGCGCGTCAGCGCCGGACAAGGGCCGCCCAGAGGGCGGCCCTTGCCGCAGGCGGGATTCACTCCCGCCGAGGAAGTGAAATCAAATGGGGTCCCCGGACGATGGCACATCGTCTGGGGCCTGCCTCACCCCAGAACGGTGGGCAGCGCCGATTTCTGAGGAAAAGAAATACGTGCCAAAGAGGCGAACTGCCCCAGATTGTGCGGACAGTACAAAAAAGAGCCCCTGGTAGGAAATATTGAGTTTTAAGTGGAGAGGCGGCGCGCCAGCGGCGCCTCTCCGGTTTTTAACTGGATGCGCTC
>NZ_JAPFEA010000078.1 GCF_026169115.1 Intestinimonas sp.
CGGCTGCCGGGCTTGCCGGAGAGGATGCCGGAGCCCACGGCCACAGCCATGCCGTCGGCGGCCCAGTCGGCCACGGCGTCGGCGTCGGCATAGGCGCTCAGGTCGCCAGTGGTGGTGCTCAGCCCCTTCACCTCGGCGTACCGGGCAAAGATGGTGGCCAGCTCGGCCCGGGTCACGGCCCGGTCGCCGGCGTAGGCGCCGGTGCCGTCGCCGGTGGTGAGGCCGGCGTCCTCCGCCCAGGCGGCGGAGTTGGCGTACCAGGTGCCGGCCACGTCGGTGAAGGTGGCCGCCTCAGTCACGGCAGGCTTGCCCTCCATGTTGTAGAGGGTCTGGTACACGGTGGCCCGGGTCACGGTGCCGTTGGGGGTGAAGACCTTGCTCTCGGCGCTGGTGGAGCCCATGATGCCGCCCTCGATGACATAGTTCACCGCCTCGGCATACCAGGCATTGGCGTCCATGTCGGCCCAGTCGGCAGGGGCCTCGGGCGCAGCGGGGGTCTCCCCGGCGTTGGCCACGGTGATCCGGCCCTGGGGCGCGGCATAGTCGCTGCTCACCACGCCGCCCAGCTCGTCCACGATGTAGTTGATGAGCACCGCGTTGTCGATGAGCACGCTGTCCTTGAGCAGCTTGTCGTCCTTGAACATCACAAAGCCGTCGCCGCCGCTCTTGAGCATGTAGTTGTGGGAGGCCAGGGTGTAGGTCTTGTTCACGTCCAGGGGCTCGCCGCCCACGGTGACGTCCTTCACCCGGTAGTCGCCGTCCACCTTCACGAACTCGCCCTCGTCGCTGAGCACCACGGAGGAGGCCACAGCGGCGTCAATGGTGTAGCTCAGGCCGGAGACCTGGAGGAAGCCGCCGTTCTCCTCGGGGTAGAGCCGCGCGCCCATCTCCAGGGCGTCCAGGATGTCCTGGCCGGTGGTCTCCACCAGGCATGCCTCATTGCCGAAGGGATGCACGTTGATGATGTTCTCATAGGTGATGTCGCCCGCGGCGATGTCAGCCCGCACGCCGCCGCCGTTCACGAAGGCCACGTCGGCCCCCAGCAGCACCCGGTAGGCGTCGGCGCACAGGTCGCCCAGGTTGGTCTCGGCGTTGCGGACGGCACGCTTGCCAGTCTCGGGGTCCAGGGTGGTGAGGGTCACGTCGCTCTTGGCCACCACCTTTTGCAGCACCCCGGCGAACTCCTCGTTCACCTTGGCCACATAGGCGGCCACGGTCTCGTCCTGCTCGGCGTAGCCGCTCACCAGCTCGGTGGTGATCTCGCCGCTCTTGGTGTCGATGACCACCTTGCCCAGGTTGGCCAGCTTGGTGCCCGTCTGGGCCAGCTTTACGTCCTCGCCGTCCTTGTTCTGGACGGTCTCGCCGTAGGTCTCGTGGGAGTGGCCGTCGATGAACACGTCGATGCCCGTGGTGTTGGCGATGACGCTCTTGGAGGTCCACGCCTCGGTGGAGCCCTCGTTGCCCAGGTGACCCAGGGCCACCACATAGTCGGCCCCGTCCTTGGCGGCGGCGTCCACCGCAGACTGCACCGCGGCGTAGAGGTCCTTGCCCTCATTGCCTTGGCCGAAGCTGTAAATATACTCCCCCTTCTCGTTCTGGAAGAAGGTGGGGGTGGACTTGGTGAAGGACTCGGGCGTGTCGATGCCCACATAGCCCACGCTCACGTCCCCGTAGTCCACCACCTTGTACGCCTCCAGGACGGGCTTCCCCTCCAGGTCGGTGAAGTTGCAGCACAGATAGTCGTACTTCGCCTTCTCCTGAGCCAAGGTCAGGAAGTTCTCCATCCCGTAGTCGAACTCGTGGTTGCCGGGCGCGGCCAGGTCATAGCCCACCTCGTTCATGATGTCCACGATGTAGGACCCCTTGGACAGCGTCCCGATGGGGCCGCCCTGGATGGCGTCGCCCGCGTCCACAAGGGTCACGTTCTCCGCCCCGTATTTGGCCTCCATCTCGGCCTTGTAGGCCGCTACGCCGGCGTAGCCCAGATTGGTCACCGCGCCGGTCTCCTCGTCGGCGGAAGGATCGATCCCGCAGTGCACATCGTTGGTGTGCAGGATCACGATCTTCCCGCTCTCGCTCTCTTCCGCCGCCAGGGCAGGCGCAGCCAGGCCCA
>NZ_JAPFEA010000117.1 GCF_026169115.1 Intestinimonas sp.
CCCGAGGAGTCCGGCGAGCCCGCCCCCGAGGAGTCCGGCGAGCCCGCCCCTGAGGAGTCCGGCGAGCCTGCCCCTGAGGAGTCCGGCGAGCCTGCCCCCATGGACCCCGCCCCCATGGCCCCTATGGCCGCTCCCCCGGCCCCGGTCGTTGAGGTGGTAGAGGTCCAGGAATATCACCTCATGACAAGGGAAGACTTCCAGAACTATTGCTGGGAGCGGGCCGGACAGGAGATTAAGGACGGCCATTGGGTTACCGCTCTCCTTCTGAACGGCTTTCAGATTATCGATGTAGATGGGAATAAGACAGCCAGACAGGTGGATCCTGACACCGCCGGTGATGGCTATAATATCTACGGCAATGTGGAATGGAGCGGCCTTCAAGATTATATCCAGCCGGATGAGGTCGCCGAGATCGTCCTTTACGGCACCTATGTGGACAATTACACCTGGGGACAGCTTGAACTGCCGTGGTTCCAGGTCGCGGAGTTTGAATACCACATTTCCGCGGATGAGTTCGATTTCTATGGTTATGACGCCAACACCAATACGCAGGCATTCTGCGAGGTGTACTTCAAGGACAAGGCCCCCAAGCCCCCCGTGGAGGAGTATTACACCGGCACAGTCACCTTTACCTACGGCTATGCTGGTGAGGAGCCCGTCGCTCTGCCCGGTGATGCGATCTCTGACCTTCCCCTGGAAGACGGCGTCTGGACCATCACCCTTCCCGAAGCCCAGCTGGAGGGCTGGACAGAGGACGGCGGACGCTACACCAAGGATCTCAGCGATGTGATCCCCGTGACCGTTGAGATCGATGGCGTTGCCTATACCCTGGATGCAGAGGACCGGACTGTGGCGGTAAGCGCGGATGGCGAGACCAATGCCTTCCATTACGCTGCCACGAAGCCCTCCGGCAATGCCCAGACCGTCTATGTGTACGTGGACGCCACTCAGGCGGCCGGCGCGGACGGGATCGTCAATGACCACGGCTATTTCACCGTCGGCACCATTGAGATGGACCTCCCGGAAGCGAGCTATGAGTATAGTGAAGGCGGCGAGGAGTTCTATCAGAAAAATGCAGAGGCAGTCGCCGCTGCGCTGGAGAACATGCAGTGGCGCTACAATGAGTGGCTCAAAGACGCAGAGATCGAGTGGTACACCCTCCACGCCAGCGATGGCGCGGATGACTTTGTCGACAGCGGCACGATGACCTGGCATCTGGACGGCAGGATCACCGCGATCCCCGATCTCTACACCGTGACCTACAACGCCAATAACAATACCGGTGCGACCCATGTGGACACCAGCAAGTACCGGACGGGCGATACCGTCACCGTGCTCAGCAATGACGTGACCGGCTTCACCTGCGGCGAGGAGACCTTCCTGGGCTGGTCCACAGCTTCCGGCGGCGAAGTCGAGTATAAGCCCGGCGATGCCTTCCTGATGGGCGAGACGGATGTTTACCTCTACGCCGTGTGGGGCGAGCCCGCCCCCGCCACCGTCTCCTTCACCCTCAAAAAGGTGGACAGCGAGGACGCCAACGTGACCCTGGCCGGCGCGGAGTTCACCGTCTACGCTGATGCGGCCTGCACGGAGCCTTACCAGGTGTTCACCACCGGCGAGGACGGCGCCGTGGAAGTGGTCCTCCCCGTGGGCGGTACCTACTACATGAAGGAGACCAAGGCGCCCGAGGGCTACCAGATCCTCGATGAGAAGGTCTACGAACTGAAGACGGAGGACAACAGCAGCGAGGGCTTCCTCTCCCAGCTCTGGGCCCTCCTCACCGGCGGCGAGCCCGCCGAGAGCGACAACTTTGAGGACGGCGTCCTCACCGTGGAGAACGTCAAGACCCTGCCTGTGAAGTACTTTGTCCTCTCGCCCGAGCAGCCCGTGCCCGCTGACGGCGCCGACATGGGTTACCAGAACTACTTCCCCAACAGCGTCGACCCGGATGCTGCATACACGGCAGACAACGGCATGCCCGGTACCGGCCTCACCGCTCAGCTGTGGGAGACCCTCAAGGGCGGCAATGGTACTCTGGAGATCGGCGACCAGCTCCTTGATTTTGTTTCCGCTGACGCCGGAACACTGGATGAGAACGCCCAGGCCGCGATGGCTGACGCCTTTGACCTGAGCGAGACCATCGGCGATTATGAGATCGTCTGGTATGTGGTCAAGGTCCAGCGTGCCCCGCATGGCAGCAACTTCGGCATGATCGGGAACAACATGGCCGACGTCCATGTGGACGGCTATGTGAAGGGCGTGGCCGTGGAGGTCCGCTACCACGACAATTACAGCGCCGAAGATACCTTTTACACCCACGCTGATATCCTGACCGGCAGCGACTACACAGTCCTGGACTATGACGCAACGGACCTGACCGCCCGCGAGGACTACACCTTCCAGGGCTGGGCCACCGCCCCCGACGGCGAGGTCGTCTATGCCGCCGGTGCTGAGATCTCCCCCCTCAAGAGCGCCATGGATCTCTATGCCGTGTGGCAGAAGAACGAGCTGCCCCCCGTCGTGGGCACGCCTGCGCTGGACATCACCAAGACCGCCGACCATGACACCGTGACCGTGGGCGACGAGATCGCCTACACCATCACTGTGACCAACACCGGCGACGCGGAGGCCGAGAACGTGGTGGTCACCGACACCCTCCCCGAGGGCGTGACCTATCTCGAGAGCACCGGAAACGGCGCTTACGACGCTGACGCCCGCACCATCGCCTGGACCGTGGGCGCCCTGGCCGCTGAGGAGAGCGAGACCGTTACCGTCACCGTGTCCGCCGATGAGGCAGGGACCGTGACCAACACCGCCGAGGCCATTGCCGATGAGGTGGACGCCGTGGAGGATGACGCCACCGTCACCGTGAATGGCGGCGGTACCCCCGTCGATCCCCCCGTTGATCCTCCCGTCAATCCCCCTGTGGACCCCGACGGCGGCGATGATGACGATGACGACAATCCCCCTGTGAACCCCGGCGATGACGATGACGACGTCGTGATCGAGGACGAGGACACCCCCTTGGGGCCCAACCCCGGTCAGACCGAGGAGACCCCTGTGGTCCCGGAGATCGACATTCCCGGCGAGGAGGTCCCCCTGACCGATACCCCCGAGATCCCCGCTGATCCCGACGAGACCGTGGAGATCACCGACGAGGGCGTGCCCATGGGCGACCTGCCCCAGACCGGCACCATGGCCGCTCCCGCCGACCCCACCGTCACCATGGGGGTACTGGCCATCAGCGCCTCCCTGGCGGCGGCCGGCCTGGCCATCACCGTCTCCCGCAAGCGGGAGGAGGACTCCCAGAACTAAGTGGGATCTGACCTGATCCCATCGCACAGCGCCGAGGCCCGGAGCGTCTGCTCCGGGCCTCGCGTTGTCTGCGGCGTCCCACCGGGGCGGCTTCATGTGCATGGGCCTGGGCTGCAATGCGGCGGGGGTGGTGGGCTGCCGGATCGTGGACTCCCCCAGGGAACGGCTCATTGCCGTCCTTACCAACAGCCTGATCCCCTGCAACGGGCGTTTCCCCACGCTCATTGCCCTGCTTGCCCTCTTTTGTGCCGGGGGCGGATTGGCGGCGGGGGCCGCTCTGGCGGGGCTGGTGGTGCTGGGGGTGGCGGGCACGCTGCTGGTGTCCCGGCTGCTGTCGGCCACCCTGCTGCGTGGGGAGCCCTCCGCCTTCACCATGGAGCTGCCGCCCTACCGCCGTCCGCGTCCGGGGCAGATCGTGGTGCGCTCCCTTCTGGACCGGACCATTTTTGTCCTGGGCCGGGCGGCGGCGGTGGCCGCCCCGGCTGGGCTCCTCATCTGGCTGTGCGCCAACTGGACCCCCGGCGGACTGTCCCTCTTTGCCCGGTGCGCCGGCGCGCTGGACGGCCTGGGCGGGCTGCTGGGCATGGACGGGGTCATCCTCACCGCCTTCCTCCTCAGCTGCCCGGCCAACGAGCTCTTCCTGCCCCTGCTTCTCATGGGCTACCTCTCCACGGGGGTGCTGGCGGAGCCGGAGGACCTGACCGCCCTGGGACAGCTCCTCACCGGGAGCGGCTGGACGGGGCTGACGGCGGTGTGCGTGCTCCTTTTCACCCTGTTCCACTGGCCCTGTGCCACCACCTGCCTCACAGTGTGGCGGGAGACGGGGAAGCTCCGGTGGGCGGCGGCGTCGGCGGTCATTCCCACCCTGCTGGGGGGCCTTCTCTGCCTGGTGGTGGCGTCGGCGGCCCGACTCCTGGGTCTGGCCTGAGCAAAATCGGGAAAAACCGGTCAATATGGCCAAGAAATCCAAGATATTTCTGGTAAAATAGTGGATTCATCCGTTGGAAAAGGGAAAAATATCTGCTAAAATGAGAGACGATAAAAAAGCGGCCCTCCGGCCGCGGAACGAGGAGAAAAAAGACATGCGCAAGAGCAACAGAAAGGCCGAGCCCCTGGCCGCCAAGACTGCGGCTGAGACCAAGACTGCCGCCCCCAAGCTGGAGACCGCCGATCCCAAGATCGAGCAGATCGCCGCCGAGGCCGCCAAGGTGGAGAAGACCACCGCCGCCGTCGCCGCTAAGGCCGAGAAGGCCGCCGCCGCTGCCAAGGCCAAGGCGGAAAAGGCCGCTGCCGCTGCTGCTGCCAAGGCCGAGAAGGCCGCTGCCGCTGCCGCCGCCAAGGCGGAAAAGGCTGCCGCCGCCGCCAAGGCCAAGGCGGAGAAGGCCCCTGTGGTCCGCAAGCGGTCCAAGAAGGCCGAGGTCAAGCTGTACGTCCAGTACCAGGGCAAGGAGACCTCCCAGGAGGAGCTCGTGGAGGCCGTGAAGGCCGCCTGGACCGGCGAAGAGATCGAGCGCCTGGAGCTCTATGTCAAGCCTGAGGACGGTGCCGTCTACTACGTCATCAACAGTGCTCACAGCGGCAAGGTGGACTTCTGATCCGCCGGCAGCCCTGAGACGCGAAAAACAGGCCGGATGCCCCAAAAGGGCATCCGGCCTGTTTTATTTTGGTCAGAGTCAGGGAAAAAGGGTTACTTGAGCCAGCCCACAGAGACACAGGAGCTGAGGTCGTACCAGGTCACATTGCGGCCCAGGCCCTCAAAGAGGGCGCGCACGCCCACATACTCCACGCCGCTGACAGTCTTTACGTCCACTTCGGCGGTCTTGCCGTCCAGGGCGACAGTGGCCTTGGCGCCGTCACGGGTGACGGTGGCGGTGAGGCTGTTGGCCAGGTCGGCCAGGGGGGCGTAGATCACACCGGGCTCAATGTGGAGGGGGCTGTTGAAGGACAGGGGCAGGCCGTTCCACATGATGGTGGTGGTGTTGGGGTCGCGGGTGTAGACCACTTCGCCGCCGGAGACGGTGAGCAGAACCTGAGTGTCCTTGATGTCCTCTGCGGGACAGGTCATCACGTCGCGGTCCAGCACCGCGAAGTCAGCCAGCTTGCCCACTTCCAGGGAGCCCTTGATGTCCTCGTTGAACTCGGCATAGGCAGACCAGTTGGTGAAGGAGCGCAGAGCCTCCTCACGGGTCATGGCTTCCTCAATATGCCAGCCGCCCTTGGGTTCGCCCAGACGGTTGGTACGGGTAACAGCTGCATACAGGCCATGATAGGGGTTGACCAGCTCCACGGGGGCGTCAGAGCCGTTGGGGATAATAGCACCCTTGTCGAGCAGGGTGCGCCAGGCATAGGCACCCTTCAGCCGCTCTGCGCCCATGCGGTCTTCGGCCACCAGCATATCGGAGGTGGCATGGGTGGTCTGCATAGAGGGCAGGATGCCCAGAGCGATGGTGCGGTCCATATCCTCGGGAGTCACGATTTGATAGTGCTCAATGCGCAGACGGTGATCGTCACGGGGATTGGCCTTGATGGCGGCCTCGTAGGCGTTAATCATCTGATGGTTGGCGCCGTCGCCGATGGCGTGGGTAGCCACCTGATAGCCGGCGTCATAGGCCACCTTGACGATGGGGTCCACCTCTTCCTGGGTGTAGCGGTAGTCGCCGATGTGGCCGGGGCGGTCGCTGTATTCCTCCAGCATGGCGGCGGAGCGGGCGCCCAGGGAGCCGTCGGCAAACATCTTCACACAGCGCAGGCTTAGGTGGTTGTTATAAAGAGGCTCGTAGTTTTCGTTGTCAATGGGGTGATCCTTCAGATACTGCGCGGTCTCATTGTCGGCGGCAGTATGAGAGATCATGCCGTAGACACGCAGCTTCAGCTCGCCGGACTCGTACAGGGGCTTAAAGACCTCGTCGTAGACCTCGATGCTGTTGCCGGCGTCCATGGCGGAGGTCAGACCGTAGGAGAACAGCTGGGCCTGGGCCTTCAGCAGACCCTCCTGCTGCTGTGCAATGGTCAGTTCCGGGATCTGGGAACTGATGGGGTTCATGGCAGTGTCAGTCATGCAGCCCAGCAGCTCGCCGTCGGCATTCTTCAGATACTCGCCGCCCTGGGGGTTGGGGGTATCCTTGGTGATGCCGGCCAGTTCAAGAGCCATGCTGTTGGCCCAGCCCATGTGGCCACAGGTACGAGTCAGGAACACAGGGTTATTGGGAGCAACAGCGTCCAGCTCTTCCTTAGTAGGATAGCTGGTGTCTTCCCAAACGGTGTTCATCCAGCCGCGGCCCTGGATCCACTCACCGGGCTTGGCTTTCTCAGCGGCGGCCTTCACTAGGTCCAGGATGGTCTGTCGGGGCATCCAGAAGCAGTCCAGATTCATCAGGCTGCTGCCAAATCCGGCCACATGCATGTGGCCCTCCACCAGGCCGGGGACCATGACCTTGCCTTCCAGGTCCACGACCTTGGTGTTGCTGCCGATGTAGGCGTCCACGCCGGCCTCATCGCCCACGTACACCAAACGGTCGCCCTTGACGGCGATGGCGCTGACCACGTCAAAGTCTTCATTTACAGTATAGATCTTCGCGTTGCGGTACACACTGTCGGCGGGCTCAACGCCTGCGGCAGAGGCGGGGAAGAGGGAGAGAAGCATTGTGAGAGCCAGCAGGGTACAAAGGATCTTTCCAAAACGTTTTCGCAGCATGAGGACTCCTCCTACAATCAATTCTTCTTTCTCGGTTTCCCGGTGTGCGCTGTAATGTAATATGTCCCTCCTTCCTGTTAAGATCACTGTATGTAGCCTACCATGTCATTTATATTTATGCAATGCACATTTCCTGGGGGGCTGGATTTCCTACTGATTTACTTATTTTTGATATTCGAACGATAATTCTATCTGAAAGAATGTTTAACGATACAAATAATTCGCAGAACGTTTTTTTCGGCCCAATAAATCCCATCCCGTCTCCGTATTTTTGTTACTATTGACGGAAAATGTGGGACATCCCCTGCGCTCCGTTGTGCGGAACAGGCGGAACCGCACAAAAGGGAGAGTTGTCGGAACGACTGGCGATTGCCCAGGGGCGCGCTTGCGGCTATGGGCTCGTTTTGTCTCATCCTGTGGGTCGTCTTGACCCTGTGTTTCCGGCATACTATAATTCTTCAAAGAACATGTTCAGTCAAAGAGGGCACAGCTGGAGTAGGTGATGGTCTGTGGACCGTAATAGTAGGGCAGGCCGGCCATGGTACACACATCGGAAACCAGCAGGCCGCAGGACTCCATGGAGGGGATAGCCCGTTCAGGGAATCGGCAGGGAGCATCGGGATAGGTACACGTCTCACAGATGGTGCAGGCGCCGGCGCTCATGGGCATGGAGCGGATGGTATTGGCCCGGAGCCAAGATACGAAGTGCTGGAAGCGTTCCTTGTGGACCCGCTCAGTTTCCAGCATGGTCTCTACATCAAAGTCGTCCTCCAGAATGCCGGTGGACTGGAGCAGGATACCCCTGGGATAGGTGGCGGCCTGCTCCCGCAGGGTTTCCAGCGTGCCGCAGCCCGGCGGACAGGTCCAGCATTTCCCATATTTTCCGCACCGACCGGAGGCGCACATCTCCCGCACTTCGGGCAGAAAGGATAGGGTATCCGGCGTTAACATGCCGGCGTGGTCAAAGCCGGAGGCCTGGGCGGCAGCGAGACTCTCTGCATCGGTAGGCATATAGATCCCTCCTCGTATTGTTGAACCCAGCATAGCATATTTCTCCAAAATCAACCAACACATTTTTGCGTGCTATGGTCAAAAAGACAAATTACTACCATTTAGCACGTAAATTTTATAGTTGAACAAGTTCATAGCTTGTATGATAGTACCAAAGACAAGGGGGAAGACCCATGACAAATCCAGAGCAAGTCCCCACCGTGGACCAGGAGAGTGCCAGGCGGATTATCCAGGCGTTTTCAGGTGCCTGCGGGGTGGACTGTCATCTCATTGCAGCAAATGGGGAAACCTTGCTTTCCTCCTCAAAGGATGGGGGATGTGTCTGTTTCCGGGCAGAGCAGGCCCGGTATCAGGGATGCAGAAAGTTGCATATCTATGGAGCCTATCAGGCAGAACAGCTGGGCGGACGGTACATCTATCACTGTCCCCACGGCTTTGCCTGGTGCGCCTCTCCAATTCTTATAGGAGGGAAGCTGGCCGCTTTTTTGGCCAGCGGACCAGCTCTTATTATGGATCTGGAGGACTACCTTACCTCCCAGCCCTACCAGCCAGACTCAGGGACCTGGGCTGGGGAAGAGAAGCTCACCAGGGTCCCGCCCTATAAATCTCCGGCGGTGTTTGGAGACCTGTCAATCCTTCTGCTGACAGCGGCCATCTATCTGGGGGAACACAGCCATCTGCTGGAGAGCCAAAAGCAGAGCGCCGAGCAACAGCAGCACATCAGTGACACACTTCAGACGCTTAACGCTGCCCAAGAGCTGCCCCGCTACCCCATTGACAAGGAACGGGGACTGACCCGGGCCATCCGGGAGGGGGATCAGGCGGAGGCCCGCCGTCTCCTCAACGAGCTTCTGGGACATATCATCTTCTGCACTGGCGGCGATTTTGACCTCATGCGCACCCGGTCGGTGGAGCTCATGTCGGTGCTTTCACGGGCCGCAGAAGAGGGGGGCGCTGATTTGGAGCAGGTCCTCTCCCTCAACCATCAGTTCCTGTGCGAGAGTGCCTACCTCCATTCGGCGGAAGACCTGACGGTGTGGTTGACCCATGTCATAGAGCGTTACACCGGCCTGGTCTTTGACCGGGTGGACATCAAGCATAAGGATCTCATTTATCGGGCTATTCACTACATCAAGCGCCGCTCCTGTGAGCACATCACACTGGAGGACGTGGCGGGGTATGTGGGTTTTTCCTCCAGCTATTTCAGCAAGGTCTTCAAGGAGGAACTCTCCTGTACCTTCAATCACTACCTCAATCAGCTCCGCATAGAGAACAGCAAGCCCCTTCTCCTCGACCGGGAGTTGAACCTCTCCGACATCTGTTATATGGTGGGGTTTGAGGACCAGAGCTATTTCATCAAGGTCTTTCGCAAGCATGTGGGGGTGACGCCGGGACAGTACCGGCGCCGCCAGGGCCGGCTGGACCCGGCCAAAGAACGGGACACATGAGCAATTTTATATATTTGGAGGTCATCACAATGAGTATTTTGCAGGACATCTCCCAGGCCATGCAAAAGGGCAAGGCCAAGCAGGTCAAGCAGCTGATCCCCCAGGCCCTGGAGGAGGGCGTATCCGCCAATCAAATCCTGGAGGAGGCCCTTCTGGCTGGTATGGGAGAGGTGGGGAAACGCTTCCGGGACAATGAGATTTTCGTGCCAGAGGTGCTGGTGGCCGCCCGGGCTATGAATATGGGGACGGAGCTTCTCAAGCCCTACCTCCAACAGGACGGTGTGGAACCCAAGGGTAAGGCCATCATCGGCACCGTGAAGGGGGACCTCCACGATATTGGTAAAAACCTGGTACGCATGATGATGGAGGGCAAGGGCATCGAAGTGCTGGACCTGGGCGTGGACGTGGAGCCAGAGACCTTCATCCAGAGCGCCATCGACAACGACTGCAAGCTCATCTGCTGCTCCGCGCTGCTGACCACCACTATGGGGGTCATTGGCGATGTGGTAGAGAAGGCCCGTCAGGCCGGTATCCGGGACAAGGTGAAGATTATGATTGGCGGCGCTCCCATCAACCAGCAGTTCTGTAATACCGTGGGTGCCGACGTGTACACCCCGGATGCTGCCACTGCTGCCGAGGCTGCCGCCTCACTGCTGGCTTGAACACTATTCAGCAATATGTCATCCCAGAGGAGGCGCATTTGAGATGAATATGAAACAATGGCTCCGGGATCAGATGGAGCTGAAAAAGCGCAGAGCCCTGCCAGTTCTGTCATTCCCCTGCACTCAGCTCATGGGCATCACTGTCCGGGAGCTGGTCACCAGCAGCGAAAATCAGGCACAGGGCATGGCGGCGGTGGCCCGCCGCTGCCCCACCGCCGCCGCGGTGTCCATGATGGACCTGTCTGTGGAAGCTGAGTGCTTCGGCGCCCAGATCCGCTTTACCGACGACGAGGTCCCCACTGTGGTGGGCGCTGTGGTCAGTGATCCCGACCAGGCGGAGGCCCTCCAAGTTCCCGCCGTGGGCGCCGACCGCACCGGCATCTATGTGGAGGCCATCGGCAAGACAAAGGAACTTATCACTGACCGGCCAGTGCTGGCCGGTGTGATCGGGCCCTTCTCCCTGGCCGGTCGGCTCATGGATATGACCGAGATCATGATTAACTGCTACGAGGAGCCGGAGATGGTTCACACCGTTCTGGACAAGGCGGCCCAGTTTATCACGGATTACATCAGAGCCTATAAGGAAGTGGGGGCCGACGGTGTGGTCATGGCCGAGCCAGCTGCTGGACTGTTGTCCCCCAGCATCTGCGAGGAATTTTCCACCCCCTATGTCCGTCGGATCATTGATGCGGTCCAGACCGATGACTTTATCGTGGTCTACCACAACTGCGGCAACAGCGTCTCTCTCATGCCGGACCAGGTGGTGGCCACTGGCGCCGCCGCCTACCACTTTGGCAACGCCATCGATCTGGCCGAGATGCTGGGCAAGCTGCCCGATGACCAGTTGGTCATGGGCAACGTGGATCCAGTGGGGGCCTTCTTCAACGGCACACCGGAGTCGGTACGGGCCGACACCCGAAAAGTACTGGAAGCCTGCTCCGATCACAGGAATTTCCTTATTTCCTCCGGCTGCGATATCCCGCCCAGGTCTCCTTGGGAGAATATCGACGCCTTCTTTACGGCGGTGGAGGAGTTTTATCAGTAAAGACCGACAGGGCAGGGAGTGGGTACCATGTCTGAATTGATTGTCCATCATGGGCAACAGGTCCAGAGCCGGGTGTTCCAGGCTCCGGCAAAGCTCTCGACGCTGCTGGGGGAAGGGCTCATGCCCGAGACTCCCTGTGGCGGTAACGGGACCTGCGGCAAATGCACAGTCTACGCTGCAGGCGCCCTGTCACCTGCCCCCGATGGGGCGGGGCAAGTCCTGGCCTGTCAGGTCACAGTCACCGGGGACGCGGAGGTCTATCTGCCCGGTCGGCAGACCGTCCGGCAAATCCAGACTGGAGGAGCGCCGGATACCTGGGCATCCCTGCCTGGCGCCCGTGGATGGGGGGCAGCGGTGGACATCGGCACCACAACGGTGGTGGTCCGGCTGGCCGACCTGGAACGGGGCAAGCTGATGCCCCCACTGTGCGATGAGAACCCACAGCGGCTGCTTGCCGCCGACGTGATTGGCCGCATCCAGGCTGCGGGAGAGGGGAAGGGCCCCATTCTGCGTCAGATGATCCGGGAGACGGTGGACCACCTTCTGGAGACGGCCTGTCAGGCCGCTGGCATCGGCAGGGAGGATCTGACGCGCACCGTCATCACCGGCAACACCACCATGCTCTACCTTTACACGGGTCGTGACCTGGAGCCCCTGTCCCACGCGCCCTTCCAGGCGGACTGTCTCTTTGGATATGAGGCGGACGGTGTGTGGTACCCACCCTGCTTCGGTGCGTTCGTGGGGGCCGATATTTATACTGCCATCCGCGCCAGCGGCATGTGCCGCCGGCCTGAGACTGCCCTGCTCATCGACCTGGGTACCAACGGCGAGATTGCATTGGTTCATCAGGGCCAGCTGCTGTGCTGCGCCACAGCGGCGGGGCCGGCCTTTGAGGGCAGCAGCATCCGCTGCGGCGGGGTTTCTGCCGAGGGGGCTGTGGACCATGTGTCACTGGAAGACGGAAGCGTCACCTTCACCACCATCGGCGGAGTGCCGGCACAGAGCATCTGCGGCAGTGGCCTTGTCGATCTGCTGGCCTGTTTGCTGTCGAAGGAGATCGTGGATGAGACAGGCGCCATGGAGGAGGGGGTCTACCATCTCGCCGGAGAGGTGGCCCTTTACCAGGAGGATGTGCGGCAGCTCCAGCTGGCCAAAGGGGCCATCCGGGCGGGGATGGAGACCTTGCTCCAGCGGGCCGGACTCACTGCGGGACAGGTGGATGCTCTCTATGTAGCGGGTGGCTTCGGCACGGTGCTGGATCTGAAGAATGCTGCCGCCATCGGCCTCATTCCGAAGGAACTGGTCTCCCGCACCCATGTGCTGGGCAACGCCGCCCTCACCGGCGGTCTTCTGGAGCTGCTGGGGCCTGCGGCGGAGGAGACGGACATTCTGAGTGGTGTGCAGTGTCTCAACCTCTCCACCTGTAAAGAATTTACCGACCTCTTTATGGAGGCCATGCTTTTTGATTTTTAGAGAAAAATGTTGTCTGGAGGCGAACATGATGTATACACCCAAGGAAAACTTTATCCATTTCTATCACAATGAGCCTGTGGAGTGGACTCCAATGGCCGATGACATGCGCATGTTCCAGCCTGAGGAATTCAACCTGTATATTGCCCGAGGGTTTGTGTTCCAGCAACAGCCCTTCCCGCCAGAGAAGTTTGGTGGTCCCGATTGGTTCGGAGTGGAGTGGACCTACGATCCCGTGTCCCGGGGTTCCATGGAAGTGGCTCATCCTCTGAGCGAGATCTCCGAGTGGGAGGAGAAGATCACCTTCCCCAATCTGGATGACTACGACTGGGAGGGTATTGGCAGGAAGAACGCCGACTATCTCAACACCGACAAGATGATCGCCACCACCATTTTCAGCGGCTTTTTTGAGCGGCTCATCTCCTTTGTTGGCTTCGAAAATGCTGCCATTGCCCTCATCGATGAGGATGAGCAGGAGGAGGTCCACAGGCTTTTCAGCCGCCTGGCCGACCTGTATATCGACTATATCCGCCGCTTCCATGAGCACTATGGTGCCATGCATGTGTGCATTCACGACGACTGGGGCACACAGCGCGGGCTCATTTTCTCCCCCGATATCCACGAAGAGATGGTCCGCCCCTACATCCAGAGGGTCATTGACGCTGTCCACGCCATGGGAATGTCCTATGAGCAGCACTCTTGCGGCAACATGACCAAGCTGGTCCCCGCCCTGATCGAGATGGGTGTGGATACCTGGCTGGGTCAGGATCTGGGCAATGCCAACCACAAAGATGAGATGTTGGAAGCATATGGAGACCGGTTTAAGTTCGGTGTCACCCTGCCAAAGCTGAGCACCACTGACCTGGAGGCGTCCAAGCCTGAGATCCGAGCCGCAGTGGACAAGTATGCTCCTATGCGGGTCTGGCTCCGCAGCGAGCGCAGCTACACCCCGGAGCAGAAAGCCTATACCTACCAGTACGTCAGGGAATTGGGCAGCAAGCAGTAAAACTTTATATCAGATGAAACAACAGGCCGCAGCGGCCGGGTGCGTGGGAGCATCCGGCCACTGCGGCCTTCTTTTTATGGAGATACGGACGACTACAAACAGAGCCCGAACACAACCGCGCAGCGGGTCCCCGGTTCGCAAAGTAAACGGCGTCGGGGGCGAAGAACGCCTCAATTCCAGTGTTCTGCCTGTTCAGCCGCATGGAAAACCAGCGATGGCTCTGCTCTTATAGATCCATGGGAGCCTCCAGCTCCATCGGTCACATGTCCACTTTTTTGATCGGCTGCCGGATGACGGTTTTCAGCTTTTCCGGCCTGCACCGCCGGGCGTCGCTCAGATAGAGCTCGTGGTGGAACCGGCCCTGGCTGAAGTCCGGCGCATAGCCCTGCTCCTTGGCGTACTTCTCCATGGCGGCCACGGTGGCGGGCTCGTCGTCATAGGGCCCGATGTGCATGCACTGGACGCACAGTCCCTCCTCCCAGGGAAAGAACTCCACAGCCGAGCAGTCCCGCTGCTTTTTCTCCGCGGCCTCCCGGATGGCCCAGTCAAAGACCTCTCTCGTCACAAAGTCCGGCAGGCGGATGAGGGAGATCCAACGGAACTCCGCCTTGCGGGTGTAGTCCACGCCCTGGGTATCCTCCTGCCACCAAAGCCCCTCCAGGGGCGGCATCACATAGTCGAAGCAGCCCTCCAGCCTGTGCCCGCCCAGTTTGCTCATTTTGATGGTGTAGGCCACAGCGTAGAGCAGCTCCAGCGCCTGCTTGTAAGCGCCGCCCTCCTCGTTGGGGTCGCCCTGTCCCCGCACCGCCAGAAAGTTCATGGCGGGTATGGTGACGATGCCCGGCGTCCTGGGGGGCAGATAGAATTCCTTGTACGCTTTCTTGTAGTCAAAGGCCATGGTCATTTCCGCCCCTTCTTTTGCGTCGTGTTCCGCAGCGCCGCACAGGTGATGCGGGTCAGCTCCGTCATCCGCTCCCGGTCCTCCACATCCTCCACCAGAAAGGAATCCTTCGCCCCCTCATAGGGCGGGGCCTTGGGCAGAGCGGAGAACATCGCTTCCCCCTGGGGGGTGACCTTCACAAAAAGCTGGTCGTCACAGATGACGGCAAAGAACACGTCGTCGCAGTAAAGGCCGTACTCGCCGAACATCTTCCTGCTTCGGATGGTCCCGGCCTCCCGCAGCTGCTCGGCCACATAGTCCACAAAGTCCTGATGAGACGCCATGTCAATCCCTCCTGTAACGCTCGGCCAATGTTTTTGTCAGCATTCCCAGCTGCGCCCGCAGCTCCTCCGGCTCCAGCAGCTCCGCCTTGTCTCCGAAGGTGAGCACCCAGCTGAGCACGCTGTCGGCGTCGGGAAAGCCGCCGGTAAAGCACAGCCTGCCGTCGGGCTCCACGGTGAAGCGGTCCGCGCCGTACTCCTCCACCAGCCGCCAGCGACAGCAGGGGGCAAAGAGCACGGTGACCTGATACCTGGCCGGGAAGATCCGCTCCGGCTCCAGGTCAGGCAGGGGGGCGGAGCGGGGAGGAAAGGGCTCCCCGGCGGCGAGGTCCGCCATGCGGTTTAATTTGAACAATCGGAAATCCTCGCGGCCCTGGCACCAGCCCCACACATACCAGGCGGACCAGTGGAACACCAGGTAGCAGGGCTCTACCGTGCGCACCGATTCCCCTTTGGGGGCGAAGTAGGTAAAGTGGATGGTGCGGCGCTGCTCGATGGCGCTCTGAATCAGCTCGATTTTGGGCGGCAAACTGGTCTTGTACCAGGAGGAGAGGTCGATGAGCATGTGGGCGCCGCCGGGTACCAGCCCGCCCGTTCCAGCGGACAGCTTTTCCATCAGCTGAGCATAGCGTCGGGTGCCGCTGACGCTGTCCAGACTCCGCAGCCCGGCCAGAATGGCGCCCATCTCCGGCCCGGTGAGCACGGTGCGGTCCACCCGGTAGCCCTCCATGATGGAGATGCCGCCCCCTGCGCCCTGAGCAGTGGCGATGGGGATACCCGCCCGGCACAGGGACTCAATGTCCCGCTGGATGGTCCGGCGGGACACCTCGAACTGCTCGGCCAGCTCCGGGGCGGTGACCCTCTCCCGTTGGAGCAGGATGGAGAGGATGCCGATGAGCCGTTCCAGCTTCATGGGAACCACCGCCTTCTCTGTTTTTGTCTGTATGATACCATAGCCGCGCGACAACGGTCTGTCAGGTTTGCCTTTGCTATGCTGAAAACTGCCCTGTTTTTTTGTTGCGGCACATGCTGCCTACCGGCCTCTGGGCGCATGGATGTCCAGCAAAATCACACCGAAGGGACTCTCCCGGTGGCAGACGTCCAGCGGTTCGCCGTCCATGGCCTGTTCATAGATGTTTTCCAGGACCACGAGCTCTGCTTCTTCTCCGCTGTCCATCATGATCGTCAGGGTGTAGTCGTCGTCATCCGCATCCGGGTCCTCTGCATGGCTGTCCACGATAACGGCGGGGTAGTGGCGGGCGGGCCCGGACAGGGCCACATTCACATAGTAGTGCAGACCGATCGCCAGACAGAAGCTCACCATTCCGATAAAGAGCCCTGCGTTCAGCCGCATCCGCTTGGGGGTGCGCAGGACCAGCGGCACGGTCAGAACTGTGCCGATGACCAGGATACGGGCCAGCCAGCCCAAGCCGCTGTCCGCCTCCTGGAGGAGAAAACCGTCCCAAATGTAGTGGACCTGTCCCATGTAAAGCAGCCCCAACAGGAGAATGGGGATCAAGGGGACCTTGATGTGCATGGCATTCCACTCCGGGGTGGCGTTCTTGGGCCGGTCCCCAAGGAGCAGCACCGGAGCGAACACCAGGCAGAATACCAGGAAGGGGAGGGGGGCCAGGGCGGCGACGATCATGACAGTACGGAGCTTCACGCCGGCAAAGAGAAGTAGCGGGATGGGTGCGATGGCGCCGGCGACAAACAGCAGCAGGACCGCCCACAGCCCCACTCGGATGGCCTTGATGTGGTCGTGCCAGTGGGTGCGGTACTCCTCCCGCCATTGGACGGTGCTTTCCTGCTGCGCCTCCTGTTTGGCCTGATGCTCCATGGTAGGGGTCAGGGTCATGGCGAGGTCGGCGCGCTCGACCCACTCGGCAAAGCGGGGGATGCCCCGCATGTTGGTCTCCACCGAGACCAGCTTTTTTCCGGCCTTGTCCAGCAGGTGGATGGAGCGGCTGGCCGTCAGTTTCACGGAAGCCGTCTGACCCGGCGCGAGCTCCCGCCGTCTGCCCCAGCTGCTGACATATAAAATGGAGCGGTCCCGGAACACGAACAGGGAACGGTTGCGTCCAGCCAGCAGCATCCACGCCCCCAGCAGGAACAGCAGCACGCCGGGGATGGACACAAAGGCGGTGACACTCGCTTCAAAGGGGGGCGTTCCGGCCACAATAATGCCCATCAGGGTCAGGATGAGTCCGGCTGCCCATAGGATCATGCCGAGGACAGTGACCAGGGTCCGCTCCCGCAGGATCACCACCGGCTGCCGCGTTTCCTCTGGTTCAGCATGGCGGCACAGCAGCAGCGCCAGACCAGATCCGAGCAGATACAGGAGCATCACAACGCCGGTCCCCACGCCCACCATGTCCAGCGGCTCGTTTCCGTCCGGTATAAAAATCAGCGGGAGCAGGAACAGGGCAAAGGCGGTGGTGATGCCGCCCGAGAGCAGACAGGGCCACTTGCGCCCCGGAGCAGGCAGGTCGTGGGCCGGTTCCAGGGGCTTTTGGGGTGCGCTGTATTCCCTCTGGATGGGCTCCAGGTCCGGGGCCTGTTCCAAAATCTGCCCGCAGTGGGGGCATTGGGGGACATATTCCATCCCGTCAGAGCGGCTCTTTTTTCCCATTGGCAGAGGCTGTCCGCAGGACGGACAGACCCAGTATCTCTGAAATATCCGCTTCCGAATCTGTTTCAGGATGAAAAAAGAGACAGCCGGAAGCAGGAGAAACAGGGGAATCAACCACAGCGCGCGGAAGACAAGCAGCGCGATCATCACAGCGGTGAGACAAATGCCCATCAGGATCAGGAAAGGGGTGCCTGCCCGAGCCCCCTGTCCCAGGGCGGTGAGATAGGTCTCATTTCCCTGTGTCATACCGGCGTGCTGGAGATCCAGGAGGAATGCCTCCATCAGCTCATAGAGGTCATCCGGGTCGTCCACATCTCCACTGGCAAACTGGTCATACAGGTTTCCGTTGACATACAGCCTCGCGCCCTCCCGACTGACCTCGATCTTGCTGTGGGGGCGGGTCAGGGTCAGGCGGTCACCGGAAAACGCTGATTCATACTGGGGATACTGCGCCTTCAGGCGCTCATACAGCTGTTTGAGATCATTTTCTTGATACATAGGCAATTCTCCTTCCAGACGTCAGCAGGATTCAGCGATACAAAAAGCAGAGCGTAGCCGCCAAAGCGAAAACAAGAGAAAGCACTTCGATGCGGACGTCCCGACACTGGAACACTTCCCGCCCGTAGGTTTCATTTCGGAACACCCAGATCTCTTTCCCGATCTTTTTTCTTCCCAACGGCATGAACAGGCAGCCATGGGCGGTATAGTACTGCCTCCCTCCGATTTTTACGAGATAGGCGTGCTTCTTGACAGCATAGCCGCCCACCGCATAGCCCCCTCGCTGCTCCGCGATGCCGGTGATCTTCCCCTTGCACCGCTCGCCGGTCAAAACCACCCGGTATTTCAGATAGAGGAGCATCAGGGCCGCAGCCATGCAAAAGAGACCGAAAAGGATCATAAAACCAATCGCTCCTGTCTGTGGAATGGAAATTTTGAGCGCCTCCGATGGCCCGGCTGCTGTGGGGCTGCGCGCTAAGAAGGCCGCTTCTTGCAAAGCAACTGGATCACCTGATAAAGGAGGAAGGGAACCGCCCCAAGCACACCGATCAAAGTGTAGATGGGAAAGGTGACGATCCCCAGCAGGAGCCGTCGTCCCCCGGCGATGCTCCGATGGTCTGCAATATACCGATAGAGCGTCAGACCTGTGGGGATGCCGGCCAGAAGCAGCCCCGCGCTGACGATGTTGGATAGAGGCTCTGCCGGCTCCGGGACCGGCAGGTCGTGTTCTTCAAAGTATGCAAGATAGGCCGGGTCATTCTGTTCTCTGGCCTGGGTCACCGATGCGAAATACCCCGGGATACACCCGATCAGCAGACATCCGGCGACCAGGATTAGCCGCCTCCATTCCCTTCGCATCCCAGACACCCCCTCCGCGATATGAACAGATGATAGCATCGACGTACCCTTCCGTCAACCGATTTCTGCGCCCGGCGCGGGGAAGGATCGTTCCTCCACCGCCGTGAGGATGCGGTTTGGGCTCTGGTCAACGCCATCTACCTCCAGAACAAGTTTGAGCGGCCCTTTGAAACGCCCAGCTCTGTGTGGACGATGGACTTCACTGCCGCCGACTTCACCGCCATGGGCCACTCCGACAACGGCCCCCTGTTCCTCGGGGACGTGCTCCACAAAACGGTCCTGAAGGTCAACGAGAAGGGCACCGAGGCCGCGGCGGTCACGGTGGCAGCACCTGGAGGCGCGGCCATGCCCACCGATCTGGTGGTGCTCCGTTTTGACCGCCCCTTCGTCTGCGGCATCGTGGACATGAAGGACGGCGCGCCCCTCTTCCTGGGCACGGTGGAAACCCTGGGCTGATGGAACACATACGTCTCCCAACGAACCACAAAGCTCCCCTGGAAAGCGTTTGCCTTCCGGGGGAGCTACTGTTTTACTTCCATGCAGCTGCGGGCTTTTACAGTCTGTATTCCAGCTGGCAGTCGAAGGGCTCGGCCTCCACATGCTTTTGCTGGGGCTGGGCCGCGTCCACGCAGCCCAGGGAGCGATAGAACCGCTGGGTTTCGATGGCGGAGTGGGAGGAGATATACAGCTTGGCGGCCCCCTGCGTCCGGGCCCATTCCGCGGCCATCTGAAACAACGTCCGCCCGATGCCTGACCGGCGCATATCCTCGGAAACGTGCAGGGAGGTCAGGTCCAGATAGCGGTGCTCCCCGCCGAAAAGCCCCTGCTCCACCGATGCAAAGCCCTTCAACGTCCCCTCCTGGAACGCACCGTATACGGCCCCGCCCGTCTTGATGGTATTTTGCAGGCAGGCGGTCAGAAATTGATAGTCCTCTTCGCTCCAATCGTCCACAAAGGGATCGGACCGCACCACCCAGGCGTCGCCCTCCCTCCGCAGGCATTGATCTACCACCTGATGCCGCACAAAGCCGCGGAAAAGCGAGCGGTCTATCTCCGAAGCGCAGAGCATTCTGTATGTGAGCATTTTTTGATGCACGACCTTTCCTTACTTGGGATGGAGGTACAGCCTGCCTACGCGCTTCTTCTTTATTGACACACAGCAAGACATCGTTCTATATTCTGAATCAAATCGTATGAACCTGCATCCCTGGATTTCTGATAGATTGGAAATCAGTATCTCCCATCTTGGCTGAACAGGTAATAGACCAGCATACCACCGCCGATCAAAGCACAAACTGCGCCGATGATCGGAACTAAATTTGCAAATTCACTGGTCATCAGAATTGCCCCACCGATGAAAAGGAATCCGCCTGCTTGTAAATTTTTCATAGAAATCTCCTTTCTCTGCTTATAAAATCCTACCATAAAACTGGGAATATGTCTATCTGTATTTATCCTGGCGCTAAGCAGAATCTGGCAGACCAAATGGCGGGGAAAACCGCGCTCTCGCTATGTCTGCTCAGTTTCTGATCGTACTAAGATATGTGAGCAGCGCCTCCTTTTTTAGCGGCTCACAGTGGCTGAGAATACAGGTTTGGCAGTCGGTTCCCCGGATTATGTCCATCAGCTGCCCCAGCTTGTCCTGGTCCATATAGCAGTCGTGGAAGAAGTCCTCGCTGGTAGAGTCCCCCAGGAACAAAACCCCCTCCTGGGGGATGCAGATGCAGACTGTATCCTCGGAATGGGGCGCCGCCGTGTGGAACAGGCGGGCCGTGACGCCGCCCAAATCCAGGGTCAGCTCCTGCTCAAACTCCATATCGGAGAGGACCACCGTCACCTGCTCCTGCTCTGCATACTCCCGGCGGAAATGGACGTCCTCCTGCTTCAAGCTGCGGATATAGGCGGGGTCCTTCACCAGCTCCCGCTGCTGGGCCAGAAACTGATTGGTCCGCTTGTGGGCGATGGAGATGCTCTCCAAGGCGTGCGTCCCAAAGGTATGGTCGTAGTGCCAGTGGGTGATGGCGGTGAAGGTAGGGCGGGGAAGGCCCCAGTCCTCCAGGGCCGCGTAAAAGTCCCCCACGTGCCCTGCGGAGTATCCGGCGTCTATGGCCAGGGTAAACTTGTCTCCCCGGACATAGGCCAGCATGGGCCGGTCCACCTCTGGTTCGTGGGGCAGATAGCAGATGCGGTCTGTCAGCTGGATCAGTCCCATTTTTGGTCCCACCTTTCCGGCAGTAATTCGTTCATAATGCCTCCGATTCCTTCTGAGCGATTGGACGCTTACCTTGCTTGCCTTGCACTGACGATACCATAACACCTGCAAGCAGTTCACCCTGAACGTTAAGAGAAAAGGGACAGTCTTGAGACTGTCCCTCTTCTTATCACATGTTTGTGCAGCCGATCACTGGGCGGGCTGGAACTCCACCGTGGTCAGCTCCAGGAGGGCCGCTGTGATCTCATCGAAATCCACCTCGGAACGATCTGCCAGACCGCCCCGGTAACCGATGTCCATACAGAAATAGGCGGTCCCATAGCCGTAGTCATAGGAGCCGACATTGATGAAGAGCAGGACCTCGGCAACGACGGTGTCGTTCTCCTCCGTGTCCGGGCGGACCACGAAACCGTCCACGCCGTCCGCCGTGATCTCGGTGATGGTGCAGCCCTCGTACATCTCGGTCAGGATCTCCAGCGTATAGGGCTCGCTGTCGTATATGGTGCCGGCGGACAATATGTGCTTTGTGGCGGGCCGCGTGGCGGGCAGGGTGCCGTCCGCCTCTGCGTAGACATACCGCTTCTGGTCGTCCTGGAAGTACTCACTGACCATCAGATCGTCGTCGTTGGAGTCGCTTTCGCCTCCGGCGTGCAGCTCCATCGTCTCCTCGACATACAGCTGGGAGGGGAAGTTGACCGTTCCGCACTGGAAATCCAGGTCTTTCTGATCGACGGTGAGGGTGCAGTACAGGGGGACGGAGACGGTGTCGCTGATGCTGTTCAGGGTGATGTGCTCCGGCGCGTTTTCGTCCAGCTCAATGTCCCAGTCGTCATCCGCTGTATCGTCGTCCTCAGGGGTGTCCGAAGTGGGTACGGGGTCTGCAACAGGGGTTTCTTCCACAATGGGGGTCTCATCCTCGTCGGCGGGAGGGGTGTTCTGCGGCTGAGGGTCGCCGCCGCATCCTGCGGCCAGGAGCATGAGCGCGATGGATAGTCCGGCTAAGAGTTGCTTCTTCATCTCGTTTCCTCCGTTCACTTCCTGTGTCACTCTTATATGCGCCCCCTGAGCCGGGGAGCGGGATACCCGCACAAAAGAGCGCCTTATTTTATCATGTATTTTAGCTATCTGCAATAAAAACCTTTGCGGATACATCGGTGAAAAGGGGATCCTTCTGGTGTGCCCGCCCGGGGGTCCTTGCTGGTAGGACGTCGATGCTTTATTTCCCGATCCAGTCCAGGAAGAGGGATACCTTCTCCAGGTCCTCGTCCGGGAGGGTGAGCAGCTTTTTGCCCACGATCCCGCGCAGGGAATCCTGGTCATCCATAGGGGCAAAGAAAAGGGCTGGCGTCAGGTCAAAATACTCCATGATGTTGAACAGCTCCCGGAGAGAAGGCATGGAAATGCCGTTGGTGATGCTTCTGATATAGGAGCCGCTTTTTCCGAGCTCCAGGCTCATCCGGTGCTCGGAAACGCCTTTTTGCTCCCGCAGCTCCGTGATGCGGTTTCGCACAAAGGCTTCGCAGCGGCGGATATCGTCCATGGCTCTCCCCTCCAATCTTGGTGAGTTTCTTTGTGTATTATTTTAATATAAGGTTTGGACTTGGGTTCGTAGAGGGATCATCAATTTCAACTTCACAACCTGACAAATCAATGATATAATAACCAAAATGGAGGCAGAGTTTGTACTGTCATTATGAAGCAGCTTCGCTGAGGCTCTGGTTGGCGGTCCGTTCCAGGGGCGCCAAAAGCGAAAACATCTCTTTCGCCCACAGCAGGGCATATGATATAATGGTGTAGAAATTTGCCCCATAAGGACTGAGGATCAGAGGTCGTGCTATGGAAGAAAAACTGGGGCAGTCCATGACTGCCCTGTTCAAATATGAAAAATTGATTTTGTCTCAAGGGGTGACCACATCCGCCGGCGGATGTGGCGTCTTCCTTGCGGCCTTTTCGCGCCCTGCGTCAGCCTGTCCAAGTGACAGGGTGTCGCAGGGCGTTTTTATCGTCTGAAGAGAGGTGGCCATCGTGTGTGAACACTGCCGAAATATTCAAACATGGAGAAAATTTGACGCCCCCAAGGACTATCTGGCCTGTATTGCTTATATTCAGCATTTGGTGGGACAAGGCCAATTTGAACTGCTGGCAGAGGAATCCATCTGTCCACTGGAAAAGGTAAAAACGGAGAATGGCTGGGCAGACGAGATCATGACGCACATGATCCGGTGCAAGCACTGCGGCCAGATATTCACCTGTGTGGTGAACACCTGGCGGGGCAGCGGACACTTCAAAAAAGGGAAAGGATGACTGGAAGGAGGAAACCTAAATGAACAGCGAACAGATCACAGCATTTTTGCAGGAGCATTGGTATATGGCCTCAATAATCATCGGGGCCGTGATTTTGATTGGAGCGATCCGCAACTGGAACTGGCTCTGCGACCCCACCGGTACGCGGGATGCCCATCGACACGGCAGAGGATACCGGC
Source organism: Intestinimonas sp. (assembly GCF_026169115.1). Lineage (GTDB taxonomy): Bacteria > Bacillota > Clostridia > Oscillospirales > Oscillospiraceae > Intestinimonas. The sequence continues at coordinate 23,556 of NZ_JAPFEA010000117.1, forward strand.
GTGTGGTGTTCTTCCTGCTGGGTGTCCTCCTGATCGTGGTGAGCATCTGGGGATTTGTGCTGACACGCAAGTAAGGAGAAATCACAATGTCAATCACTGCTTATAAAATAGAAGCCGTCGGCCATGACCGGACCGGCGAAGACTATGGCTATGTGAATATTATGTACCGCTATGGCGACAAGCAACCCTGTCCCCGGCCGGATCAGTGTGAAAAAATGGAAGTCATGTGGGCGGATGAGAGCGTCTATGGGCCGCCTGCCCCCGGCAGCAAGGTGGGCGATTTTATACAGACATGGCTGATGGGCTCCTGTAACTGTGGTGTCTTTACCCACCGGGAGATTGCCCGGCGGCTGATGGATACCTTCACCGGTCTGCAAATCAAGGAGCTGGAATGGTTTGAGAACCCCAGAGAAAAGATGCTGAAAAATGGCAAGCCCCGTGCGCGCCGGGCCAAATGGCTGCCGGAGCGGGAGGTAGATCTGGTGTATCTCTACTCCGACCACTATCTTGACGCCAGAAATCCGACTCCCGCCGGAACCGACTTCTTCACCGTTACAAGAATGGACCCTTGGGGGATCAGCACCTGGTTTATGTGTACCCCACAGGCCGCCGAGAAGTTGATCGCCATGGATTACGACAATCTGGCCGTCCAGGAAACTACCATTGTGGGATAGGAGGGATACCGCATGATTGGGACAGATGAAAACCGGGCGGTGCTCCATGTGGAGGTCGTCTTATGGAGCGGCAAGCGAAAAATACCACCCAGCCTGGTCAGCGGAAAGTATTGTCCTCATTTTGTGGTTATTGGAACTACGGAATATCTGGGTGTATGCTTTCTGGACGGAGACGAGTGTACATTTGATACACCGGCTTTGGGAAATGCCCAGCCCCTCTATCCAGATACCATTGACTACGCTCCGCTGGAAAACAATGCGGAGTTCTTAATCTATGAGGGAGCCAATGCCATTGGTAAGGGCCGGGTGCTGGGCCGGACCATACCCTATCAAGTAAAGCAGTAGAGGAAGTAGAAACCCTATGATCGAGGGTGAGTTTGAGTAATAAGGAGCACAGCCATGACATCAATAGACTTTCTGAACAAGGTACATAAAAGCCTGGATTCGCAGGAATATAGCATCTCTTACTCTCCGGCCAAGTCCAAAAACTATATGCTGTACTGCAATGGTAACTTTATCGGCGGCCTGTTCGACGAGGAGCTGTGCTTCGTCTATGCCGACAGTGTGAGCGAACTGTTGGGACACCCGGAACCCGTCTACCGCGGCTACTCCAGCACCGCCCAGCACAGGATGCTGGTGATCCCAGAGGAACACTGGGAGAAGGCGCTGAAACTTCTCTATGCCGAGAAATTTGATTGGAGCCGTTTGGTGTACGACATCACATACACCAGCATTGGCGCGGCTGTGGTGGAGGACTTCTACGACGAGAATGTGGTATTCCTGCGCTTCTGCTTTGAAAAGGA
>NZ_JAPFEA010000121.1 GCF_026169115.1 Intestinimonas sp.
GGGTCACATCGGGGCGGAACAGGCCGGTCCCCTTGGCGGGGTCGCCGCCGGTGCCCTCCATCACGCCGTCGGCGTAGCTCCGCTCCACCTGCTGGTAGGCCCAGTGGGTGGCCGGTACGTCTGAAAAGTGCTGGACCGCCGACGCCCCCGCCGGGGCCGCCAGACCAAGAGACAGGGCCAGGGCCAGGGTCAGGGGAAGGAATTTCTTTGTCATGGGGATGACCTCCTTTTCTGTCGTTGTCGGTTCAAAACCTGCGCGTGGGGCGGGTCACAGGGCGGCCAGGGCCTGCTCCAGGTCGGCCAGAAGGTCGGCGGGGTCCTCAATGCCCACGGAGAGCCGGATGAGGTCGGGGGAGACCCCGGCGGCGGCCAGCTCGGCGTCGTTCATCTGCCGGTGGGTGGTGGAGGCGGGGTGGAGGACGCAGGTCTTGGCGTCGGCCACGTGGGTGGCGATGGAGCACAGCTTCAGCCCCGCCATGAATTTGGAGGCGGCCTCCCGGCCACCCTTCACGCCGAAGGAGACCACGCCGCAGGTGCCGTGGGGCAGGTACTTCTCCACCAGGGCGCGGCAGGGGCTGCCCGCCAGGCCGGGGTAGTTGACCCAGGCCACCTTGTCGTGGCCCTCCAGATAGCGGGCCGCCTCCAGGGCGTTGGCGCAGTGTCTGGCCATGCGCAGGGGGAGGGTCTCCAGCCCCACGTTGAGGAGGTAGGCGTTCATGGGGGCGGGGCTGGCCCCGAAGTCCCGCATGAGCTGGGCGGTGGCCTTGGTGATGTAGGCCCCGGCCAGACCGAATTTCTCGGCGTAGGTGATGCCGTGGTAGCTCTCATCCGGGGTGGTGAGGCCGGGGAATTTGTCGGCGTGGGCGGTCCAGTCGAATTTGCCCGCGTCCACGATGGCCCCGCCCACGGCGTTGGCGTGGCCGTCCATGTACTTGGTGGTGGAGTGGGTGACGATGTCGGCCCCCCACTGGAAGGGGCGGCAGTTCACCGGGGTGGGGAAGGTGTTGTCCACGATGAGGGGCACCCCGTGGGCGTGGGCCGCCCGGGCGAACTTCTCGATGTCCAGTACGGCGAGGGCCGGGTTGGCGATGGTCTCGCCGAAGACGGCCTTGGTGTTGGGGCGGAAGGCGGCTTCCAGCTCGGCGTCGGAGCAGTCGGGGGAGACAAAGGTGAAGTCCACCCCCATGCGCTTCATGGTGACGGAAAAGAGGTTGAAGGTGCCGCCGTAGATGGCAGAGGAGCACACCACATGGTCCCCGCAGCCGGCGATGTTGAACACGGCGAAGAAGTTGGCCGCCTGGCCGGAGGAGGTCAGCATGGCGGCGGAGCCCCCCTCCAGGGCGCAGATCTTGGCGGCCACGGCGTCGCTGGTGGGGTTCTGGAGCCGGGTGTAGAAGTAGCCCTCGGCCTCCAGGTCGAAGAGGGCGCCCATGGCCTCGCCGGTGGCGTAGCGGAAGGTGGTGGACTGGACGATGGGGAGGTTGCGGGGCTCGCCGTTGCCGGGGACGTAGCCGGCGTGGAGACAGTTGGTGCTCAGGCGGTAGTCGGACATGGGGCATCTTCCTTTCTCGGTGTGGGTAATTGCACTTAGACTACGCGCATTACCGCCGTTTGTCAATGAAAAATCAGGAGACCACCAGGTCGGGGTTGGGCTCCAGGGGGCGGTCAGCCGCCACGCCGCCGAACTCCTCCACCGACTCCCCCTCCACCAGCAGGAAGACGGCGTCCACGTTGGGGAGCTGGCAGAGGGTGTTGACGATGGCGTAGAGGAGGAGGCGGTCCTGGCCGGGGGCGGCGGAGCCGGAGAGGAAGGCGGCGTTGAAGTTCACATAGCAGACGCCCCCCTCGTCCACCCACAGGTCGACGGGCTGGGCGTCGGCGGGGAGGGGCAGGGAGAGCCCCGGGGTCTCCGGCCCGGCCAGAAGGGCCTGGAGCAGGACCTCCGCCGGGGCGCTGCCGCCGGGGATGAGCAGCTCCCGCCGCTCCGCGGCAAGCCCGCCCTCCTCCCGGAGGAAACAGAGGGCGGCGGAGAGGTAGACCGGCTCGTCCTCGGCGCTGGAGAGGAGGACGTCGGTTTCCCGGAGGAGCTGGTGGTCCCGGTAGGAGATGGGTTCCCCCTCCACCAGGATGGAGACGGCCTCCACCCCCTCCACCTGGAGGAGGGTGAGGGCAATGCAGTAGTCGGCCACGGTGAGGTCTACCCCGGACAGCCCGCCGTAGTGCTCGGAGAGGTCCACCTGGCACACCCCGTCGGTAAGGGTGGGGGGCGCGAGCTGATAGACCCCCGCGGGGAAGGGGGAGCGCAGCTCGTCGTTGACGGGCCCGGAGAGCAGACATTCCACCAGGGCGGTGAGGAGGTCGGCCTGCTCGGGGATGCGCCGGGTCTCACACAGCACGGCGGGCCCCTGGACGGGGCGGGCGGGCTCCCCCTCCGGCAGGGGGGCGGCGAAGTAGACCGGCTGGTCCGTCCCGCCCCCGGCGGCGGGGGCGCAGCCGGTGAGGGCCAGGGCAAGGGCGCAGAGCAGGCTCAGGATGCGGATGTTCACGGCGTCGGCCCCCCTTTCTCCTCCCGGCGGGGAAAGGCCACCTGGAAGCGGCTGCCCCCCGCCTCCCGGCGCTCGGCGGTGACGGCGCCGCCGTGCTGCCGGGCGGTGTCCCGGACGATGGACAGGCCCAGGCCGGTGCCGCCGGCGGCCCGGGACCGGGCCTTGTCCACCCGGTAAAAGCGGTCAAAGATCTTGGGCAGGTCCTCCTCGGGGATGCCCACGCCGGTGTCCTCCACCGTGAGGAGAATGAGGTCCCCCATGGAGCGCAGGTCCACCATGACATGGCCGCCGGGGACGTTGTACTTCACGGCGTTTTCCATCAGGTTGAAGGCGATTTGATAAAGGTCGTCCTCGGTGGCCTCCACCACGCAGCCGGGCTGGAGGGCGGTCTCCACGGAGATGTTCCGGTCCCCGGCCAGGGGGAGGAGCATGCGCCCCACCTTTTCCACCACGGCGGCCACATCCACCGGGGCCGTCTCCACGGGGGCGGCGCTGTCCATGCGGGTGAGGGTGAGGAGCTTTTCCGAGATGCGGGTCAGGCGGTCGGCCTCCTCGCCGATGTCGGAGACGAAGTCCCGCACCATGTCCGGGTCCATGCCGTCGGTCTGGAGGATGGAGTCGGTGAGCAGGCGGATGGAGGCCAGGGGGGTCTTGAGCTCGTGGGAGGCGTCGGAGACGAAGCGGCGGCGGACCTCCTCGGTGGTCTGGAGCCGGTCAGTGAGCTGGTTGAATTCCCCGGCCAGCTGGCTGAGCTCGTCGCCGCCCCGGATGCTCACCCGGTGGCTGTATTCCCCCTCCCGGACGATGCGGATGGCCCGGAGCAGGTCGCCCACCCGCCGGGTGAGGGCCTTGGAGAAAAAGACGCTCAAAATGAGGACCAGCACGCAGATGACCAGGGAGATGGAGCGCAGGTTCCGCTGGATCTCGGTGAGGAGGGCCCCCTGGTCGGCGTCCCGCTCGTAGAGATAGACGCAGCCGATGGTCATGTCCCGGTAGATGACGGGGACGGCGGAGCGGCTGTGAAAGGCCCCGTCCAGGTAGGAGGAGGTGGCCACGTCATAGCCCCGGAGGGCGGCGGTGACCTCCCCCAGCATGGCGTAACGCCCCTGGGTGAAGCGGAGCTCGTCGCTGTCGTAGAGGATAAGGCCGAACTCGTCGGTGACCAGCACCCGGAACTGCCCGGTGTAGCCCAGGGGCTCCACATAGTCCCGGACGGCTTCGGCGGTGAGGGCCTCGGTGCGGGCGATGGTGTCGGCAATGACGGCGGCCTGGGACTGGAGCAGGCTGGCCTTGGACCGGAAGACCAGGTCCTGGGAGACCAGCACCGGGTAGGTGTTGAGCAGGATGAGCACCGCCGCGATGATGATGATGTAGGTCAGGGCGAATTTGAGCTGGAGGGAGCGGCGGAAGGGGATCTTCTCCGCTCCGGGCAGGTGGGCCACGGTCTTCACCTCCTAAAACTACCGGCTTGGGTCAGCCGTTTTTCAGATAATAGCCCACGCCCCACTTGGTGAGGATGTATTCCGGGTTGGCCGGGTCCAGCTCCAGCTTCTCCCGGAGCCGGCGGATGTGGACGTCCACGGTGCGGTATTCGCCGGCGTACTCATAGCCCCAGACGATGTTCAGCAGGTTTTCCCGGGAGTAGACCCGGCCTGGATTGCGCATCAGCAGCTCCATGAGGTCGAATTCCTTGGCGGTGAGGTCCACCGGGGTGCCGTCCCGGAGGGCGGAACGCTCGTCGGCATCCAGGACGATGTGGCCCTGGGTGAGGCGGGCGGCCTTTTCCTTCTGGCCGGCGGCGCCGGCGCGGCGGAGCATGGCCCGGATACGGGCCTTGAGCTCCAGGATGTTGAAGGGCTTGGTCACATAGTCGTCGGCCCCGCACTCAAAGCCGATGATCTTGTCCGTGTCCTCGCTGCGGGCGGTGAGCATGATGATGGGCACATTGGAGAACTCCCGGATGCGCATACAGGCCTGGAGCCCGTCGATCCCGGGCATCATCAGGTCCAGGATGATGAGGTCAAAGCCGCCGCCCCGGGCCAGCTCCACCGCCTGCTCCCCGTCGTAGCCCACCTCCACCTGATAGCCCTCGTTTTCCAGATTGAATTTGATGCCCTTCACCAGCACCTTTTCGTCGTCTACCACCAGGATCTTTGCCATATGTGCCTCCTATTCTGACGGGCGGAGCCTCACTCCACCGTGATATAATCCATGAGTCCCTCCAGCGTGCCCGGGCCGATGCCGTCCACCCGGGCCAGGTCCTCCGGGATGCGGAAGGGGCCGTTGGCCGCCCGGTCGGCCACAATGTCGGCGGCCCGCTTTTCCCCGATGCCGGGGAGGGTCTCCAGCTCCGCGGCGTCGGCGGTGTTGATGTTCACCCTGCCCGGCGTCCCGGGGGCGGGCGGTTCGGGAGTAGGGAGGGGGACGCGGGTCTCCGCGGCTGGCCGGGCCTCCACCCGGTAGGGCGCTCCGCCGCTGCGCGTCCCCAGAAAATAGCCCGCCGCCAAAAGCAGCGCGGCGGCGGTGATCCCCAGCAGGACCTTCTCCAGCGTGGAAATTTTTATGTCGCCCACCTCCAACCGATTGCACCCGCCGCTGCGGTCTGATATAATAGCTTGCACAAGAACGGACGGCCTGTGTGCCGTGCAAACGATTATATCATATTTGCTAGGAGTTTCCCATGAAAAAATATCGACGCAGACTGCTTTCTCTCCTCCTCGCCCTGGGGCTGACCGCCTCTCTGTCCGCCCCGACTGCCCTGGCCGCCGGGCCGGACGGGACCGAGCCGCCGGCGGCGACGCCAGGGGCCGGCCCGGTGGTGGAGGAGAAGGAGCCGGTGGAGAGCCGGCTTGTCAATGAGATGCATGTGGAGGCCGCCGCCGCCATCCTGGTGGCCGCCGACACCGGCGCCGTCCTCTACGATCAGGATTCCCATGTGCAGCGTTACCCCGCCAGCATCACCAAGGTGATGACCTCCCTGCTCACCCTGGAGGCTGTGGAGCGGGGGGAGCTGACCCTGGATACGGTGCTCACCGCCGGCGGCAGTCTCCACACGGGCATCGGCGAGAACGCCTCCACCGCCGACATCAAGGAGGGCGAGCAGCTGCGGGTGATCGACCTGCTCAACGCGGCGCTGCTGCCCTCCGCCAATGAGGCGTGCAACATCCTGGCCGAGGCGGTGGCGGGCTCCGTGGACGCCTTTGTGGAGCAGATGAACCAGCGGGCGGCGGAGCTGGGCATGGAGGACACCCATTTCGCCAACACCCACGGCTATCACGACCCGGACCACTACACCACCGCCTACGACATCGCCCTCATGTGCCAGGAGGCCATGAAGTACGAGACCTTCCGCACCATCGTCTCCTCGCTGAACTATACCATGCCCGCCACGAATATGCACGAGGAGCGCATCATCCGCTCCACCAATGCCCTGGTGTCCACCTTCCGGATCACGGGCTACTACTATCAGTATGCCGCCGGCATCAAGACCGGCCATACCCCCGAGGCGGGCTACTGCCTGGCCTCCTCCGCCACCAAGGAGGACCGGAGCCTCATCGCCGTGGTGCTGGGCTGCGAGCGGGTGCCCGGGACCACCGGCAGCGAGGGCTTTACCTATTTCAGCGAGTCCACCCGGCTGCTGGAGTGGGGCTTCAACAGCTTCGCCACCAAAAAGCTGCTGGACGCCACCTACTTTGCCGGCACCATCCCGGTGGACCTCTCCCGGGAGACTGACCGCATCGGCGTCCAGGCCGTCGGCGAGCTGGAGGCCATCCTGCCCAACGACCTGGACCCCGCCGACTTCCAGCTCACCCCCGTCTATGACACGGAGCGCCTGGAGGCCCCGGTGACCAAGGGGCAGGTGGTGGGCCATGTCACCGTCTCCAACGGGGACACGGTGTACGGACAGCTGGACCTGGCGGTGGTGGACAGTGTGGAGCGCTCCGAGCTCCTCTACCGCCTGGCCCAGATAGAGGCGTTCTTCGGCCAGCTCTGGGTGAAGGTGGTCCTCATCGCTCTGGGGGTCCTCGCTGTGGTGCTGCTGCTGCGCTGGCTCCTCTTTGGCCGCCGCCGACGCTACGGCGGCGCCCGCCGCCCCCACCGGAGCAGCCGTTACAGTGGCCGCCGCCGGAGGAGATATTAAAAAGACCGTGAGAACGCGCTGCCCGGAATAGAGAAAGGGGAGGGGAACGGAAGTGCTGTATGTGGTGATCCTCCTTGTGCTGGGGGGCCTGATGGTGGCAAAGCCGGAATTTCTCTGGAAGCTGGAGCATCTCCTCACCGTCAAGGACGGAGAGCCCACCGAGCTCTATCTGACCCTCATGCGGCTGGGCGGTGGGTTCTTTGTTGTCGCGGCCATTGGCTGCGGGCTCTATCTGCTGCTGCGCTGAGCAAAATTCCAAAAGGACCGTCGAGGCGCCGCATGGGCGGCGCTTCGGCGGTCTTTTTCTGCCCTGCGGGCCTTGACAAAACATGCTATACTATACTTGAAGAAGTATGTCCCCACAAAAGGCGGACGGAAAACAGGGTGCAAAGGAGAGGTGCGTATCATGACGGAGCGGTACGACGTTGCCATCATCGGCTGTGGAGAGGCCGGGATCTATGCGGGCTACGAGCTGATGAAGCGGAACCCCGAATTGAAGGTGGTGGTCCTGGAGCAGGGCCGGGACATTTACAGCCGGAGCTGCCCCATCGTGGCGGGAAAGGTGAAGGACTGCATCCAGTGTAAGGTCTGCGATACCATGTGCGGCTTCGGCGGCGCGGGGGCCTTCTCCGACGGAAAGTTCAACTTCACCACCGCCTTCGGCGGCTGGCTCACCGACTTCATGGACGCCAAGGAGGTCATGGACCTCATTGAATATGTGGACTCCATCAATGTGGAGCACGGGGCCACCACCGAGATGTTCTCCACCTCCACCCCGGAGGCCAAGGCCCTGGAAAAGAAGGCCCTGGAGTTTGACCTCCACCTCCTCCAGGCCCGGTGCAAGCACCTGGGCACCGAGAAGAATCTGGTCATCCTCCAGAACATCTACGAGGACCTGAAAAAGGGCATCGAGTTCCGCTTCAACACCGCCGTCAAGACCATCGACGCCGCAGACGGCGGCTACCGCCTGGGCCTGGAGAAGGGGGACGAGGTCTGCTGCGACTGGCTCATCGCTGCCCCTGGCCGCTCCGGCGCGGAGTGGTTTGCCAACGAGTGCAAGCGCCTGGGCATTGCCCTCATCAACAACCAGGTGGACATCGGCGTCCGGGTGGAGCTGCCCGCCCGGGTCTTCGAGCACATCACCGATGTGGTCTACGAGTCCAAGCTAGTCTACCGCACCAAGCAGTACGGCGACCAGGTGCGCACCTTCTGCATGAACCCCTACGGCCACGTGGTGGCCGAGAACGTGGAGGGCATCAACACGGTCAACGGCCACTCCTACGCCGACCCCGCCCTCCAGAGCGAGAACACCAACTTCGCCCTGCTGGTGTCCAACCGGTTTACCGAGCCCTTCAACGAGCCCTATCGCTACGGTAAGCACATCGCCTCTCTCAGCAACATGCTGGCCGGCGGGGTGCTGGTCCAGCGTTTCGGCGACCTGGTGAAGGGCATGCGCACCAACGCCCACCGCATGAGCAAGTCCTTTACCCGGCCCACCCTCACCGCCGCCGTCCCCGGCGACCTCAGTCTGGCCCTGCCCAAGAGGCAGCTGGACGACATCATTGAGATGATCTTCCAGCTGGACAAGATCGCCCCCGGCACCGCCAACTACGACACCCTCCTCTACGGTGCCGAGGTCAAGTTCTACTCCTCCCGCCTCACCCTCTCCCCTGAGCTGGAGACCAAGCTGCCCGGCATGTTTGCCATTGGCGACGGCGCCGGCATCACCCGCGGCCTGGCCCAGGCCGGGGCGTCTGGCGTGAAGGTGGCCCAGGTCATCTCCAGCCGCCTGAAATAAGGGGCCCCGGCGGGCCAGGCCGCCCAAGCCCCACTGGCTCTGCTCCCGCGTCATTCTGAGGCCGCAGGCCGAAGAATCCGTCTTTCTCCCCCAACGCTGCGTGAAGGGAGGGGGGGACGGATCCTTCGCTGTCGCTCAGGATGACAGGGAAAGAGCGCAGGATGACAGGGGGCTCGGATGACAGCAGGGGAGCGCACGCAGCTTTCGCCGCCTGTGGTGGAAGCGGAGAAAACGGACTTTGCGACGACGAGGCCCAGGCCGGGGCGTCTGGCGTGAAGGTGGCCCAGGTCATCTCCAGCCGCCTGAAATAAGGGGCCCCGGCGGGCCAGGCCGCCCCAGTCCCGCGGCTCTGCTCCCGCGTCATTCTGAGGCCGCAGGCCGAAGAATCCGTCCTTCTCCCCCAACGCTGCATGAAGGGAGGGGGGACGGATCCTTCGCTGCCGCTCAGGATGACAGGGAAAGAGCGCAGGATGACAGGGGAGAAGCGCAGGATGACAGGGGGCTCGGATGACAGCAAGGGAGCGCGCGCAGCTTTCGCCGCCTGCGGTGGAAGCGGAGAAAGCGGACTTTGCGACGACGAGGCCCAGCGCCGTCCCCCGAGGGACGGCGCCGTTTTTTCTACATCGGTTATACGATGGGATATGCATGCCACAGTCCGTGGCCATCCGGGCGTAAAACGGCTTTCCACAAGGGTTTTCCACATTATCCACAGGGTTATCCACAGCCCCTTATGTAAACCTTAAGCCGTGGATTATTCACACAGGTAGACATAATACGACTGTCAAGGGGAAGTTACGCGGCATTTTCGCCAAATTTGTAAAGAGCCCCGCATACAGAAGAAAACAAGGGAGGTCAGACGTATGTCAGAGCTCATTGCAGCCATGTCCACGCCGGCGGTCCCCGCCGCCATCGGAGTCCTGCGGCTGTCCGGGCCGGGGGCGGCGGAATGTGCCGACAGGGTCTTTCGGGCGGCCAATGGCAGGCCACTTGCGGAGGCAGAGGACCGCCGTCTGGTGTACGGTTCTCTGCTGGACCGGGAGGGCCATGTCATTGACCGGGTGCTGGCCACGGTCTCCCGGGCCCCCCACAGCTATACCGGAGAGGACACGGCGGAGCTCCAGTGTCACGGCGCGCCGGCGGTGCTGGCCCTGGCGCTGGAGGCCCTGTACGCCGCCGGGGCCCGCCCGGCCCGGCCGGGGGAATTCACCCAGCGGGCCTTCCTCAACGGCAAGCTGGATCTCACCCAGGCCGAGGCGGTGGCCGACCTGCTGGAGGCGGAAACCCCCCAGGCCGTCCGGACGGCGGCGGGGCAGCTCACCGGCGCCCTGTCCCGGCGGGTGGAGGGGCTTTACAACAGCCTTGTGGACCTACTGGCCCACTTCCACGCCGTGCTGGACTACCCCGACGAGGACATCGACCCCTTCCGGGCCCAGGAGCTGGAGGAGTCGCTGGAGACGGGGATCCGGGGGCTGGAGGAGCTGCTGGCCACCTATGAGCGGGGCAGATTCCTGACCCAGGGGGTGCCCTGCGCCATCGTGGGATTGCCCAACGCGGGCAAGTCCTCCCTCCTGAACGCCCTGCTGGGCTACCAGCGGGCCATCGTCACCGACATCCCCGGCACCACCAGGGACACGGTGGAGGAGCGGTGCGTGGTGGGGGGCATGCTGCTGCGGCTCATCGACACGGCGGGCCTGCGGGACACGGACGACCCGGTGGAGCGGCTGGGCGTGGAGCGGAGCCGGGCGGCCCTGGCCGGGGCGGAGCTGGCCCTGGTGCTCATGGACGGCTCCGACGCCGGGGAGGACCCGGACCGGCTGCTCTCTGAGCTGGCCCTCTGGGAGGAGGCCGCCCGCCGCTGCCGGCGGGTGGTGCTGGTACTCACCAAGGCCGACCTGCCCCAGGGGCGGAACCGGAGCTTCTTCGCCCCCGGCGAGGAGGCCCCCCCGGTGGTCCGGCTCAGCGCCAAAACAGGGGAGGGGCTGGAGGCCCTGGGGGCGGCGGTGGCCCGTCTTTTCCCCAAGGGAAGCGGCGGCGAGGCCGGGGCCATGCTCACCAACGCCCGCCAGGCCCAGGCGGCCAAGACCGCTCTGGAGGCCCTTCGGGGGGCCGAGACGGGGCTTCTGGCCGGGGTCACCCCCGACGCCGTCCTCACCGACGTGGAGGGGGCCCTGGACGCCCTGGCCCAGCTCACCGGGCGATCCGTCCGGGAGGATGTGGTGGCGCGGATCTTCTCCCGCTTCTGCGTGGGGAAGTAGTTCTTTTTCCTGTAAGAAAAAGAACTTTGGTACCACTCCGGATCTGGTTGCAGACGGCAAAGCCTGCGCCCGGTGACGATCGGTCGATCAAATAACATAAAGCGGGCGCTGCTATCAGCAGCGCCCGCAGTGTCGTTTGGGTGGAACGAAAGATTGTGAACCTTCTACCTTCTTTTGGGGAATATATTTTAGATAATTATATTTTTACTGTCCTATCATCGTGATCAGATGCAGCCATTTCAGTTCCATAACTAAAGCCAATAGAACCATATCCAGGGATAGAAAATGTGGGGGAAGTCACAATGGTAGAATGACCATATTCTCCATAAAGGGAGAGGTCATGCATTTCATAGTTGTGATATAATGTAAAAACTCCAAATCCAGACTTTGCCCAGTAAGTATTATCTTCTTTTACCATTGAGAATTTGAATCCTCCTCCAAACGAATTAGGCCCAGAGTTTTCAACATATGTGCCGGAACCAATTTGAGTTTTTGTGCCATCACCAAAAAGATATGTAACGGTGCAATTTTTCCCCATAATTGTCCAATCATTCCATGTTAAAGCAACAATGTCGGTAGTTTTAATGAAAGGAACACCGGACCATTCAAAGTCAAATGTAACTCTTGCATTTGTTCTATTTTGAGATGCGGACCAAGTCACATAATCAATTAGGACACTAAAACTGAGCGTTGCAGCAAGCGATCTTAATTGTTCTTCTGAGCCCGTGAAATTCCTAAATAGCGTAATTTGTTCCTGAGAGTAACCCATATTTTTAAGGGCATAATCAGGATAATCTGTATATTGCTCAAGATAATTTTTGTAAGAAATCGGAAGATTGTATATGTCGTTAATTTCTTCAGTGGAATAACCCTCATGGAATAGTTGCTGGCGGCTACGATTAGAAAGATTCAATAATAAATCATATTCATTTACTTTAGCATAATAGGAGGAATTATCAGAATCTGAAATGATTGCTGCATTACAGAAAGAAATATTGCAGAGGAACACCATAATTAGCAGAAGAGCATAAAATTTTTTCATAGAGCTACTCCTTTCAAGATTGTTTTTTACGTAGATAAACTTGTATAACAAAACGAACTTTATTCCCCCCTTACATCTTCTACATCTATTGTTGTGGTACCACCAGAGTACTGTGCTTTTGTCTCCGCAATCATTTCCGCGATCAGGCAGGTACACAGGGCAACGAATCCAACCGTCAAAAACAGCCCCCAGTAGAGAAAGTAGAGAAACTGTTCTGAGATCCCGCCGCCAAAGAGCCTGGAGCAGAGGGGAACGGCCAGGTAAGCCCCGCCGAAGAGAAATAAAAAGAAATAGATGCCCAAAGAGATCGGAACAAAGGCTGGGGAGAGTGGAGAGAGCCGATCCCTCCGCCGCTTCTCCGGGGGGTAGATGAGCTGGTCCACCGGGACCCCCAAAAGGACAGCCAGTTGTCCCAATGTCTCCACGTCCGGCCTGGAGATGCTGCGCTCCCAGTTGGAGATGGTCTGTCGGGTCACCGCCATTTTTTCTGCCAATTCCGCTTGGGTCATTCCCCTCTGCCTGCGTAGGCGGAGCATGTTTTCTGCAACAGGATTCATGGGCGCTCCCTCCTCTTCTGGCTCTATGCTAAGGGCGGTTCGGTAAATTGTCAAGCAAAGAACGCTTGCCTGAGGGCAAAGGGACTTTGCAGACCAGAAAGCAGAGGGTACACAGGGGAAAAAGGGGGCAGCGCCCGTCACTTTTTGTTCAGAAAAGCGGATTTTGATTTACTTTCCGGGTGAACGGGGGTATGATGGTGGCAGCAGCTGCGGGGCCGGGAACGGGCCGGCCCCGGGCACAGACGGAGAGAAGGGGGACAGCGTATGAAGGGAGGCAAACGACTGTCAGTCAATACAGCCCTGAGCATCCTGCTCATCGCGGCATGCGTGAGTATGCTTCTGTTCGGGATTTCCCAGGTTCGGGTCAAGCTGCTTCAGAACACCCAGGACCTCGGCATGTCTTTGGCTGAGAGCTATGCCGCCGAGGAGGAGGTCCATGTGAGCACCTTTACCAACCTCCTGGAGCTGGGCACCCAGTATGTGGAGGAGCTCAACGGGGCGGGAGCGGCAAGCGGTGAGCTCCAGCAGTGGCTCCACGGCTACTTCTCCAAGATCACCGCCATCGTGGGGGAGAACGTGATCGACCCCTATGCCGTCATCGGCGGCACGATTGTGGCGGCCAATCCCTGGGAGGGCGACGACGGCTACGACTACGCGCGTACAGATTGGTACCGCATGGCCCAGAGGGCCGGAGGGGCGGTCATCTTCACCGACGCCTATGTAGATGCCATCACCGGCGAGCCGGTCATCACAGCGGCCAAAAAATTCAAGGGCTCCGACGATGTGCTGGCCATGGATATCTTCCCCCAGAATCTCCACAGCAGGACGGAGGGCAAGGTCCTTCCCGAGGACAGCTCCCTCTACCTGTGCGACGCCACGGGAAGACTGCTCTTTTCTGACACGAGCTGGGATGCCGGCAGCGTACAGCTCCAGGACTATGTGGACCGGCTTCTGGCCGGGATCAGGGATGGTTCCCTGGCCTCCTATAACGCCTCCTTCCAGGACCCGATGGGGGTGGACCGGGGGGTCTATTATCACCAGATGAGCAACGGCTGGACAGTCGTTCTCACCATCCCCTTCCGGACCGTTCTCATGGGGGAATGGAACCGCACGATTGCGGTCATGGCGGTGACCTCCGCCCTGGTGACGGCGGTCATCGTGGTCATGGTGGTCCGGGATCTGGCCAACAACCGCCGCATCCGCCGGGCTGACAACACCATCCACATCCTGGGGGATTCCTTCTACGCCATCTATCGGGTGAATTACAAAAAAGGGGCCTACGCGGCCATCAAATTCTCGCCGGAGCTGGAAAAGCTCCTGCCGGAGACGGGGGACTACCAGGACCTTCTCCAGGCCCTGGAGAACCTGGTGGAGCCAGACGCCGTCCAGGAGTTCGCCCAGGCCTTTTCCCTGGAGAGCATCCGAAGCCGGGTGGCCGCCCGGCTCCCCGACTACGGCGGGGACTATCGGCGGCTGTTCGGCGACGTCTACAAGTGGGTGAACATCCGCACCCTCTACGACGGCGTCCGGGCCCCCGACGAGGTCATCCTCTGTTTCCGGGAGGTGGACCAGGAAAAGCGGCAGCAGCTCCAGCACATGGACATCCTCCAGGAGGCCCTGGACACCGCCCAAAAGAGCACGAGGGACAAAAACGCCTTCTTTTCCAGCATGTCCCACGATATGCGCACCCCCCTCAACGCCATCATCGGCCTTTCGGAGCTGGCCCAGCGGGACCGGGAGGACCGGGAAAAAGTGAACGACTACATCCGGAAGATCGAGTTCTCCGGCAAACAGCTCCTGGCCCTCATCAACGACATCCTGGAGCTCTCCCGGCTGGAGTCGGGCCGGAATACCCTGGACTGCCGCCCCTTTGACCTGGGGCAGTGTGTGGAGGACATCGCGTCTGTGTTCCGGGATATGGCCCGGAAGGAGGACCGGGTCTTCTCCGTAAAGCTGGACCTCGCCGACCAGTCGGTGGAGGGGGACCCCCACAGGCTGGGGCAGATCCTCAATAACCTCCTATTACAATAAATTTGGACAGGAAAGCCGGGCAGCCAGTCCGGCTTTCCCTCCATCTCGAGCCTAAGCTACAATAAGGGGAGCAACTGGCTGACCCTTGCCTCCTTGGGCTTTTATGTCCGTTGGAAAGACTGTTA
>NZ_JAPFEA010000109.1 GCF_026169115.1 Intestinimonas sp.
GGGTGATGTTGTCGAAAAAACTATGTCTGGGCTGTTAACCTCAAGGATCAATGTTGATGATTGTAAGGAAGAAGCGCTAACAATTGTAAGATGCGATCAAATTCTGGAGAAGCACAATCGTCCCTTAAAGAATCTACTTCTTCGCATTTTGGGTGGAAAAATTGAAGGAAAGTCTCGTGGAGACATACTTGATGACAAAAATGTTTCACAGTACATTTCATTAAATAGATTAAAATTTCAACTAAAGTCTCCAATTTGCCAATTAAAAGAACACTACCTTGAATATATTTTAAGAGAATTGAAAGATAACCTTGATGCACAGAACAAACCCTGGATAGAAATGTGTATGAAGGCTTTAATAAGCCAATGCATCTCTATGGGGTGGTCTGCAAAAGGATTGTTTTTGTTATCCGAACTTTTCACATCAGAAAAAAGCGTATCTGAACAATGGAGATCTTTTGAGAACCAAATTACCACTGGAGGGAATACAGAGTTTCAAGTTTACTACAGTATTAAACTTGAAACAAAATCTGGTATGGGAGCAGACAATGTGCGTGATGTTATCCGTGCTGTAGGTTTTAACATTAACACCGGACGAGAAATAATCGCTGGTGCAGATGAAAACAAAACAGATTTATATTCGAAACTTAATGCAGAAACAACATACATTATTTCGGAAATATCTGCGCCTGACTTGTATTCAGGGGTACTTGCTGTAATCAATACATTGAACAGTAAACTTAGCATTGCAACTTTTTATAATACTATTAGTCCATGGATTGCCAATACTCCACAAATTGTTGTATATAATGATACAACACATATGGCTACAGCGCTACGCCTAATTGATATATTCAGAACCTATGACTATATTGATAGCAATAATGGAGTGTTTGAGGATACGAATCGCATTTTTACTGACACCTCAAAGGAACACATTACCACAAAGCTTAGTGCGGCTTTTGCATATACTAATCTAAGCAGATCGTCACTCTTCCAAGAGACAAAGTATATCTCGTTGTGGATTGCTTTAGAATCAGTCATGAGAACAGGCCAATATTCAGATATAATTTCTCATGTCAAACTTGTATTGCCAGAAATACTGTGCATTAGATATTTTTATAGGATTGTTCGAAACTTCTCTGAAGATTGTATTAGATGTGGTTTTAAAATGGATGCCGCTCTCAATCTTAATATTCAATCAACCGACAAAAAAGAACTTGTTAAAAAATTAATTTCTATTTTCCGTAGCCCACAAGATTATCTAGTATTATTCGAACGGTGTCGAGTGAATTCACTATTAGAGTATCGTTGTAATGAGATATATACATTATTAAATGATCAGGCTGCAATTCTTCAAAAATTTGACCACTACATTCAAAAAATCAGATGGCATATCCAAAGATTATATCGTATTCGCAACGAAATAACTCATTCGGCCTTCCGGGAACAAAGATCGCTTGTTATATATATTGAGCATCTATATACATATTTGGCTCAATTAGTGAGCGAAGTTGTATATTATGTTGAACACAAAAATGTTTCCACGGTTGAAGAGGCCTACGCAATTATTTTGGAAAGCTACCGGACTTATTATGAGTTGCTGAAAGAGGGTGGCATGACTCTCACGGATGTGTTGCCTACAGGAGTAATAGAAATTATCTAATTCCAAAGAAATCCGAGCCTATCTGCTCCAGATGGGCTCGGATTTTGCTTCGAGCATATAAAATCAATCCCAGATATGCTGCCATATGAGACCGTAGTGATGTCACCTCTATAAAATATTTCATCCCAGCCCCATCGCCTTTATTTTTTGCTTTTTTCATTTGCTCCTTAAATGCCTTTTTCAGAATCTCACGGCCTTCTTTTTTGGCTAAGGTATCTTCATCAAGCGGGTGGAGGTCGGAGAGTGTGCGAAGAAATACTCCCGCACAGCACTGCAGGAGGCACGCATCTACTACTGTGACACTGGGCTGGTGGACGAACTGCCTCAGAGTATGGCAGATTCCATGGCGGAAGAAATCCCAAATGAGGTTGCATAAGCAAAAAAGGGAGCCTGTGCCGAAACACAGGCTCCCTCCACAGGAACAAATATTGAGTTATATGGGTAGGTTCACAAATTGTCCCTATGGAACGTCGGAGAAGTGCTCCCGGCTTTTGCAGTAAAATGCTGGTGCGGCCTCTGGGCTTTCCCAATAGGCTCCATGTAGCATATTTCTTGAGTACCCGATGAGTCCGATGGATGCCGGACTTGTACTCCAAGTGACTTATGATTTCGGCGTGTCTGGAACAATGACAAAACCGACTCCTTCCGTAAGCAGGATAGTCCCGCCGCTCTTGGGGTCGTAATCCAGCATTGTTTTACGGCCGATCCATTCCGAGGGGAAATCCCCCCTCCGGAACTCATACAATTCCTGGGTCCACATACCCTTGTAGCTTGCAGGTATGCTTTTCCATTCTGACTGTGTGATCTGTTTCAAGCTGTGCCTCCTATGCGGTCCGGCTGGACACCAGATGCTCTGCGACTTGCTCTCTGGTCAGTTCACTGGTGCGGATGATCTCGTCGCAAAAAGCGGCAAGGCTGAATTCAAACGCGCCGCCATCCTGGTCTAGCAGCACGCCAGTAATGTGAAAGCCGCGTTTTGCCTGTTCCTGAGACAGGCGCTCCCGGAAGTTCTGGGGGAACTCGCATGCGCCGTCTGTAATGAAGACCATGTCCGCGTTTTCAAATCCATCTTCCTCCATCAAGCGCAGGGCCTCCTGGAGCGGAGTTGTGTAATCCGTACCTCCGTTCAAAAACAGCTCTGCGGCGCGGAGTACATCTTCTCGATCATATTGCTGCGGGATAAAAAGATCCGTCTTAAAATGGCCTTTGCCTGAAAAGTGGATCATGGCAAAACGGCGGTGGTCCCGCATGGCAATGTCCAAGAGAGCCAGCGCCACCGCTTTACACCACGGGGCCGCCTCCTCTGCAGAGCCCGATTCATCCAGCATACAAATAATATCTCCGCTGCCTTTGTGGATGTGCTCCCGGCGCTGGTACTGTTTGAGGCTCTTTTTCTGGAGCTTCTGCAAAAACAAAGGCGTGGTTTCCGGAAGGGCCAGGAGAACAAATTCCGAAGCCAGTGCACGGCTTAGATCCGCGCCAAGTTCCAAGGTGTACTTCTCTCCACGACCGTAAGCATAGCCGTTTTTCTGCCTTCCTTCCATCAGCTCTTTCAGACGCCCTAAGTACCTGGCGACCTTCATCAGCGTCTCGCTTTGCTGGACACGGTGCACCAACTCTGTATCGGCAGCTATGCTTTTGGGATCGTTGTCATCCGGCCCCGTGCCCCAGGACATCAAGGTGAGCTGTACGTCTATGGCCGTCTGCGCGGCCGCCTCGGAAGCCTGTTTCACAAGCAGGGCAAGCTCACAGCTGTGTTTCTGCAGGTTTTCCTGGACCATGCGGCCCACGGTCTCCACCTGGTTGCTCTGGCTTTGCGCGGTGTTCGCCGCCTTTATGAGCTGCTTTTCCAATGCTGGAGTAGTACCGGTCCGCTCCATCTGCTCCATGAGCTTTTGCAGGCGCTCCATGCTCTGGTCCCGTTTTTCTTCCAGGTGTTTCAGTGTTTCCAATGCATTTTTTTGCCCGCCTGCCTGCTCCATCAGGCTGTCGAGATTGTCCGCCACCTGAGATATGAACTCTCTCGCGGCCTCATAAGCTGGAATCTGCCGTCCCTCACAGGCAGACTTTATAGTGGGGTAGGAGTCTTTGTCCATCAACTCTTTCAGGATAGGGACATTAAAGCGCCGTGAGGGCGCGGACAGGGATTCCTCTTCATGTTTTCTCACGCGGAGCGAGTAGAAGCTCTGGTAAACGTCCCGACTGAGCGCGGAGAAGGTGGAAAGCTTTTCAGCGCAGCTCTGCTCCAGCGCGATCAGCTCGTCATCGTCTTTGTGGAGGCCCTGATAAATCATGTCCTCCAGTTTGGTGGATTGCAGTACCCGGTCTTGGCGGGCCGCTTTGTCCTGCTGCAGGGCATTTGCCGCCGCCGCAATGGGAGAGGCCAGTATATCGGCCAAACTGTGGAAATATTTGCGCATGGATGCGCCTCCTTCTTAGCTGCGTGTAGTGCATATGAGTGTGCACCCACTTAAGCTGTCCATACATTTGTGACGAAGTATAGTTGGGCTCCGCCGCCCGGTCTTGGAGGATACCGCCGAGCCGGCGGGCTGTCTCAGCGCTTTCCCTGGCCGGGTGCTAAAAGCAGTTCATAGGACTTGGCCTGCCCGGGGGAAAGGGCTTGTTCGTATTCGATATAGCCCCACGCTTCACAGCCGATTTCCCCGCAGACCACCCGGGTGTCAAAATTGCGGATCTCCACAACCGGATTTCCCACGGGCTTTGGATAACTTCCAGGCATGATGGGGCGCTGCGTACTGTAATACCGCATTGGAATCGCACTTCCTCTTATCATTTATTTCATGCATAAGATTTTTTCAACGGCCAGCTTACAGATTTCTGCATGGTACCGCCTATATTCCTCTCCGCTTTGATCCACACGGAGGTCACAGGCCACTTCGACCCCAGAAGACAGGCGGCTCAGGCTGTATGAGCCGATGGCCTCGGCCTCCAGCCAACGCAGCAGCTCATGGCCGCTCATTGCCTCAAAATAGCCAAGGCGGTCCTCCACAGGGAACGCACGGTAAACATTGCACCCTGTATAAATCTCCGCGGCCCGGAACAGATGGAAACCGTTTGGGTCCAGTTCGGGCGCCAGAAGTGTGTAAACGGCCTCGTAGTCAGATGGGGCCAGCGCGGCAAGCGCCCTGCGCAAGGCGTCCAGCTCCGCAGTTGCCGAATGAAGCTCCGCTTCCCGCTGCTGTAAACGAATCGCCTGCCTTCGGTTTTCTTCCTGCTCTGCGCTGAGGCGGCGCTGAAGTTCCTCCGCCTCCGCCCACGCAGCTTCCGCCTCGTCCTGAAGCGGGAGTGCCTTCTGCGGTCCGTTTTGGCGCAAGCGGCGGGCACAAAACGGTCGCCAGATCAATTCAAACAGTTTCATAGGAAACTCACCGGCGCCTTTCGAGAGGCCGCGTTGGCCGTGCCGATCTATTTTATCGCTTGTCCAAACGCTCGCTCCAACCACAGGGGGATTTGCCCCTGTGGAGCAAATTTCGTTCGCATTTTGATTCATGCTCAACGCTCCTATTTACATTTTATTTCTCTCCATGCTTTCATCCAAGATGGCCTTCCGAGATGGACCGGCATCCCCTGGATCGCCGGAATTTACCCGTTCCACACGGCTCAGGCATGGCCGGCGGGCTGGCGGAGGAACACCGGGACGCCGGAAATGGTATAACTCAGGTACAGGCTTTCCACTCCCGCGTCCTTTGCCTCGTAGGAAAAACGATAGCCGTCAATGAAACGCTCTACATGGGAGAGCACGACTGGGACCTCATAGGCGTCCAGATCCTCCCGCATTTTACGCAGCACAAGGCCCATATCGTTGGAGAGCGCCAGAGTCTGGGAGTCGCAGCCGCAGTCGCTGTCGTAGAAGCAGGTGAGGGAAAGAAGCCTGCCGTCCTCCGCCGGCATGCTCTCCGGAAGCGGCTCCAGCATGCTGGGCGCCAGGATCACACAGTCCAGTCCCAGATCCTCCAGCTGCTTTGAGTATCCATACAGCGCGGAAAACCGCTCCTGGATGTCCTCGGCCATCGTCTCAGACTCAGGCGGCTGAAAGGCGCAG
Organism: Intestinimonas sp.; assembly: GCF_026169115.1. Taxonomy (GTDB): domain Bacteria; phylum Bacillota; class Clostridia; order Oscillospirales; family Oscillospiraceae; genus Intestinimonas. Next base: position 5,730 of record NZ_JAPFEA010000109.1, read on the forward strand.
CAGATGTCGGGGGCGCCCTGTTCTGCACACTGGTCCGGCCCGGTGCGGCTCTCCGTTACCATGCCAAAAAGGCCCTCATAGTCGCAGGCGTGATTGGCGAACACCTCTCCGCCGACGGTAAAAACTTTACCGCTGTCAAGTACTATATCGCCCTTTTTCTGGTACAACATGGCTCATATCTCCTCATACATGGAATGTAGATCAGAACGGGCGGGGAATTGCTCCCCGCCCGAACATAGACTTAAAAACCTCCGGGATATTCGTCCGGCTTAGCGCCAGGTGCAGGGCCTTCATAAGCCCCATAACCATCCGCCGGGGGGAATTGCCCCTGCTGGTTTGCCGGGGGATACCCGCCATAGGCGGAGTACCCACCATAGCTGCCATCCTGTGCCGGATAGCCGCCGAAGTCCCCGCCGGCGGCGGGGTATCCCGTCTGGCTGTTCTGGCCGTTCTGGTTTGGCCGGCTGTCTCCGAAGTAGACATTGTCGGCGATCACTTCTGTAACAAACCGCTTATTGCCGTCGTTGTCTGTCCATTGACGGATCTGGAGCCGCCCGTCAACTGCGATCACGCGCCCCTTTTTGAAGTAGTTGGCTACAAATTCAGCCGTAGAGCGCCACGCCACAATGTCAATAAAATCCGTTTCTTTCTGATCTCCCTTTTTATAGTCGCGGTCCACCGCAATGCGGAAGGAGCAGACGGAGAGATTGCTGGCTGTGCTTCGCAGCTCGGGATCTGCAACCAAGCGGCCCATAAGTATGACTCTGTTTAACATATCCGATACCTCCTACGATAATATTGGGGTTTGCCTGCGCGCCATCGAATCATGCCGGTTGACTTACCAGCCGGTGTCTCCCTGATTTGCGAGGCTGCGCAGCATAGTACGTACCTGCATCAGCGCAAATCCAAGCAAATTAAGGCCCTTCCAGTTTCCTGGGTCTTGAATGCCGGACTGGTATTTTGACATGCCGATCCCCCATATCCTGTCATAGGGACTGGCCTCCACCAAAATGCGGTCACCAGTCTGTAAAAGAAAGGACCTCAAAGGGGGATTCTGCAAAAATTTTTGAAAATTTCCGTACAGTACAATCTGTTCACGGACCTGGCACCAGCTCTCCTCCTGAAAGCCTGATACCATGCGCCCCAAGGCCTTACAATCCCTGGGAGTGCAGGCGCTCAGGATTCTGGCGTGAGTGCGGTAATCCCCAAAATACGCGGCCTTCTGAGCCATCATGTACTGCTCCATAGATTGGTACAAGATCCCATCTGCTTCAAAAATGCAGGGGTACCATTGACTCAGGCAGCTTTCAGTTGTGCTCCCATCAGAAGGGAGCTGATGCCCATAAAAGAAGAGAAAATCCATTGTTTCTCCGCCCTGGTGCATCCGACGAAGCGAATCTGCGGTGTAAAACATAAACGATTCCTCCCGGCGCCCCGGGCTTGCTCGGGGCGCATATACTGGTTTTTCTCCGGGCGGCAGACGATTTATCGCCTGGACCACAATGCCAAGGCCCGATGCTGCCCCGGACATAGGGGAGCGGCAGGCTCTCGACATGGTATCTGTCCGCTCGTGGAATTTGGGTGTGCTATTCCGGTTTTCAATCAGCGCGATACATGCTCCCCGCGCCTTCATCCGCACAAAGTCCACACTCGCTCTGTGCAGCCTGCTGCGGCCCGTCCAGGATGGATGTCTGCTGAACGGCGGGTTCCTCTTTCATATGGTCCAGATGCTTGATAATGGCCTCATGGTCAAACGACCGAATGATGCTCGCATCTTTGCAGAAACAAAGGAAATGACGGATCATCCGATATGCCGCACGGTATTCGCCCTCGCTCAACGGCAGATATTGACGTAGGGCGTCCAGACAGTCAAGAAAATCGCTGTATGTGTTTTCAAAGCGGCAATCACTCATATTCGACATAGCAAATTCTCCTCAAGCTGCACGGGGGGCGTCACCAATATAAACTTCCAGGATACGTCTCTTGGCGCCCTCCATTTCCAAAGCGACCAGTTTATAGGGGATACCACAGAGGGCGGAAATTTCCCGATCAGAGTAGCCAATGTCACGGAGCTCCGCGATTCTTTGCTGCAGCGGAGTGAGTGTGCTGGTGTACGCCTCAAATTGGATCACATTATCCACGCTCTCTGCGACACTGTCCCACAGATTGTCCGCATTTTTATCATCATTCAGCGTTTGTACGATGCGTGCGCGGCGCTTGCCACGAAGCCAGTACTCACGCGAATGGTGCACATCGCAGCTCATTGCACGAAACGCAATCGTTGAAAACTGGTAGGCTCTCAGTTCCGGGCGGGCCAAATACTTTCGTACGGCACGCAGGTAGCCAAAGACCGCTATATCATAGAATTCATCAAAATCAAGTCCGGCCTTTTTGAGGTAAGAGAGGAGCAGGTGATGGTGTTCTGCGGCGAAGGTGGATTCCTCGGCAGTCAGCGGCGTGTTATAATTCAACATGGTAAAAACTCCTTTATTCATTTTTTTGATCTGCCGGGGTATGCGGACCGGCAAGAGCAGGCCCACATATCCCGATTTTTGGGGGAGAGGGCGAAGGTCTGGTGTCCAGCCCAAACGCATTCCCATAATCCTCCCGTTTTCTTTCGTTGGGGATCAGCTTGCTTTCAGAAGATAAAGCTCCTTCAGCGGTACGTAGGAGAACACCCCGGATACTCCGTTCTCCGAAAAGGCTTTCTTATTGAAGGCTTCCAGATCCTCCATACAGGCGTCTACTTTCTGTTTCCCAATATCATCCTGGGCTTCCGCTTGCATCATGGACAGCTTTTCGTACAGCATGAGGTATTCTTCCCTCAGCTTTCCGATGCGACGGGCCGGCGCTGCGCTGGAGCTGTCTTCAAACTCCTGGTAGCTCTCCTGCGCTGCGGCAAGGATACCATCCAACCGGTTTTTGAACGGATCGCTGCACATCTGTACTAAGGCAGAATGGATGATTGCGCGCTCCTCCGGCGCGGTCCAGAGGTAATGGCGAAGGATGATCAAATCAGCAGGCGCAACGCTATCCCGGCCTTCCAGCCAGGCTTTCGCTTGCGCAATGGGAGAGTAGTTGAAATATTTTCGATCTGAGATATGTATCCCCTTTTCACGCAAAGCGCAGAGCACATCGTCCATCAGCTCATTTACGCTGTCCGGGATGTGGACCTGGCGTACATCATCCTGCATGGCCCCCAATTCTTCCAAGGTGATAGGAGCTGCGGGGGCCTGCGCCAGGTGGGGGGACGCCTGCTTCTGCTTTAGTATTTTCAGGCGTGCGTCCCGATTTTCCACATATTCCGTGACCACCTTCAGCTCAAACCGGTCATAGAGCGGTTTGAGTATCTTCTCCTCCGGATGGGTAAAGTTGGGAATTTCATTGGAGGCCGAAAAGAAGGAAATGGTTGGGATGTGGATGGTTTTGCCCTCATTGGTATAGCGCCGTTCATTCAGGGCAGTCAAAAGGGCGTTGAGGATGCCATCGGACGCCTTAAAAATTTCATCGAGAAAAACGATGTGGCTGTCCGGAAGCTTGCCCTTCGTAATGATGCGCGGGTCCCCGCCATGCAGTTCGGAGAGCGCTTTTCGGTACCGCTCCATCTCCGAGGTCGCCAGTTCCAGCTGCTGCCCGAGCGCTGGATCGCCGCGGCGGTAATTCAGCACCAGTGTCTCCAAATCGCGGCGCATCTCCTGGTAGAGATTGTCCTCCTCCAGAATTTCATCCGGAACTCCGCCGGGGATCAAACTGGAGAGGTCCAAGCGCCCAAACAGCGCCTCCTCATCGGTCTGTTTGGACATCAGGCGCTCAAACTGCCTGGCTCCGGTGAGTCCATCGCGGAACAAGTTGATGACGGCGCTTTTGGCCTGGCCGGTGTCGCCCAGGACAAAGACATTTTTTCGTGTCAGCAGTGCAATGGCGATCACCTCGATCAGCTCATCACGCTCAGCCACCTGCGTCTGGACCTCCCGCATGCGGGCACACATTTTGTTTCTCAGTGTTTGATCCATCATGTCATTCCTCCGTTCAGATTTTATCGGAGCCAGACCCGGAGCCGGCCGGGGGTAGCCGACAGCATAGCGTCCGAAATCGGGGCTCCTGCGTTAAGAAGGGCTCGAAGGCCGGCATCTTCCATGATGAAGCTGCCAGAACGGTAAGAGGCCGGGTGGTGTGAGGGCCTTGCCCACTCCGGCATTTGTGTATCGATATACATCTGGGCATCTTCATAGGTACGGAATTTCCTGGCATGGGCGGCGGTGTCGTAGCCAACCGCGTCCGGAACGCCGCACTTCTCTCCGTGCTCCGCATAGTAGCACATTCCGCCCGACATATAATTGCTTTGGATCAGGTAAAGATCATGCTCCATCGGCAAACCTCTGACAAAGCGCAAGGATCATCCCGGCGGGAAGGCATTTGAACCTCTCCTGTCGGCTCACGGAGAGCGCTGCGCACAGCTGGCATACCAGATTGGCCGTGACGGCATCTAAAAAGCCCCACTCTCCGGACGGGCCTGTGTCGGGCGGCTTCAAATCATACTGCCCTGTTACTCCGCGCCTTGGGCGAATCAGGTGCAGGCCATCCTTTCGTACAGTTTCACAGCATTCAAAAAAGGTCATGGTTAAAACCCCATTTCTTCCCGAATTTGAGAAAATGCGTTTTCTCTATTTAGGCTTTGGCTTTCTGAGCACCTTCCATCCTGGAGCAAATACTGATGCAGGGTCCCCCGCCCCTCAAAGAAAGGGGAGCCCTCGTCCCGTATAAGCGCAGCCATCTTGAAGGTAAGAGTTGGATAATCATGGGACACAACCCGGAAAAAATTCTTTGGCGGCAGATCCGGCACAAAAAAGCGGTATTGCCTTCGCCCAAGCGCCCGTCTGACCTGCATATCCCGCAGGTCATCGCTGGACTGCCAGTAATCTTTGCACCATAAATGTCCTGCGGTATCAAAGCCGCGGCTCTGAACGGCCTCCGGAACTGGAAACAGCGCATGGAACGAATAATGGGCGGTATGAGAGCGGGGCCGGTCAGCCCATTGCGGGCCATATCCGCTGCGAAAGATTTTATCAAATGTATTTAGAAATACGGTTTCTCCTGTGACAAGGAGCAGGCATTCTACATATGTTCCATCCATTACAGACCTCCTTGATGTTCCGAGGGATGCATGACGCATTATGGCGTATGCAGCACCCATCTCACTTTATCGCCGGAAGGATACCGTCTGGTGCTGCGCGGGCGCGAAGGGGTGTTCCAGCCTTCGGATGGGCTGTGAACGACCCCATCCACCTGAAATCCGACCGCACGCAGACTGCTTCCGCTCTCCTCCGGCAGGGTATAGGTCAGGAAGCGGGTATAGCCCATCTCCCGGCCGATCCGAATAGCACGGGCGTAGAGGTTGCTGCACACGTCCGCATAGCGGGGATCGGTACAGCAGCGGTTGATTTCCAGTGTCACGCCGTCCATCTGGCAGCGGGCCTTGGGTATACTGGCAATCGCCACGCCCACCGGCTCCGGCTCTCCCGGCGTCCGGAGGCAGAGGGAAAATTTGTGGAACTTCGGTCCAGCGTTGTGGCGATGGTGGGCTTCCACATAGGCACTGGCCTCCTGAAGCGTGATTGGGCGTGCCTCCAGCCTGGCAATCAGGCTGGAGGTGATCCCATCCACATGGTATAGCCGGCCGCAGCAGTCCTCAGTTTCTGCAAGCACATAGTCGCCATACTTGCTGCGTACAGAAAGTGTCTGCTTACGCCGCTTGTCTTTCAGACGCATGGGCGCCGCGGGGGCTGTGAACAGCACAGCTTCCAGCGGCGCCGAAAATTCCGGCATGGCCCGCAGTACGGGATTTGCCTCTGCCGTCTCCAGGCTCGAACAGTGAAAGGCCCGAAGATGGTAGGGCATTCTCCAGTTGAGTGCGTCCATTATGCGGTCAAAGGCCGCATCGTCCAGCAGTCCGGGACACCGGCAGCTCTGCGGACCCAAATGGACGATGAACGCATGTAGTCCCGCCCATAGCGTTGTGTGTGGTTCAGTGTGCATTTCCTTGACCTTCCTGTCCCTCCGTCATAGTTCCAGGTGAAGGCGGAATGTTCGCACCTTACAGACATCCTCCCGGTGCTCGAACCGGGAGCGCCGGTGCCGGCGGGCCAGCTCGTTATAGGCGTCCAGCAGATCAAAATGGCTCTGCTCCGCCCGCGTATCCGGCCCAGGACTCTCCGTTTCATAGATATAGTGGGAAACCCTGACCTCCAGCGATTCTCCCTGCAGCTTCGCCGCTTCATGATAGCGCGTATCGCGGGTGAGCAGGTCCCAGATGTCATATTCGTCCGGATGCCCACTTTCCCAGTAAGTCAGGAGTTCTCCACTGGGGGCGGCAACGCAGATCGTGGAAAAGAACAGCTTCATACCGCCGCCTCCTTCCGAGACAGTAGATCCTCCAAATATTTTGCCATCTGACACTGATTTTGGAAGACCCGCCTGGTATTGCTCTCATGATAAGCCCGGCTGTCGGTGGGCAATGCGGAGTTTGCGGTTGTCACCGACAGAGTGCCGAATTCATGCGCGACCCACATTCTCAGATGAAGTCTGGGAACTTCGACTACAAGCCAGAGTGGACGCTGGCTGGCAATCCAATTGTCGGAACTATTGGCGCGCCAGCCGCTTTGATCAAGGACAATTCTGGCACCGCTAGTTTGCAGCGTGTCATAGATCCTTTTGTACTTCATACAGCCACCTCAAATACTTTTTGAATCCAGATCCCGCAGAAGGTTTTCCTGTGCGATCCGTCTGGCTTCCCGGTGCATTCGGGATACTTTTTCGTCGTACGCTGCGACGCTTTCTCCATACGCATCCCAGATGGCCCGGGCGGACAGCTCCAGCATCTCAACGACACGGTCTTTGTAAGGGCCAGCCTTTTGGACAGACTGTGCCCGCAGTTCCCAAAGCTCCATCAGGCGGTCATATTCTGTTTCCGTAATCATCTCATAGCCATAGGCGTTCTGAATATCCACCTGTGAGTCATACTCCTCCAGGGGACGGAATATATCTTCTGAGTTGGCTTTGGCCTTGCTGCGGGTACGCAGTTTGGCTTTCCGGTAGCGTGAAACAGCATCCTGAATGCTGTCCTGTGCCGTCTGAATATCCTTTTTCAGCGCTTCAATCGCTCTGCGCTCGACCTTGGCTTCCGGCGTCTCGTTTCGTGCCCAAAGGTCAAGGATTTCATCCGCGGTTGTCAGGCTCATGCCGTCCCTTCTTTCTGTCCGCCGCAAGCCTGCATTCTGCGAAACTCGGCCTCTAATTCGCGCTTTGGTGTATAACGGTGCAGGTTTTCGTTGACATACCTTGTCGTGTGATACATCAGTACGCCGCATAACTGCCCCATCAGGCGGCCGGCGTCATTGTCCTGACGCAGTGTTTTGAAGGTGCCGATCGCGCAGCGGTTGGTACCGGAATCATCAAAGTCGCCTTCAATGACCAGGTCAACAAAAATACCCTCACATCCGTAGCTGATATTGGCGATTGCGGAAAACTGATAGTTGGTCAGATAGCTGTCCATATCCGAAGACAGCGGCTCCTGCGCGTTTGGAAGGTAGTAGTCCAAAATGGGCTCAATTTCCCGCAGGTCGCCGCAGGCTCTGGCTCGTTCCAGCACAGCGCGCAGCAGTGTGCTTTTTCGATCCCGCCGCGGGGCGGTATAGGGCTCCTGGGCGTGGCGCCGGCTGATCCAATCCTCAACCACGCCCTGGTATTCCGCATGGAACAGCTTGAGGAACTGAGCATTCTTCGCGCCCAGGGTGAGGTCGTCCTGTTCCATGTACCAGTGGGCGCGCATTGACAGAGACGTGCGGTACGCACCGCTGTCGAAACGGAAATCAAACGGACGGTAGGACTCCATCTGATGGTAGATCTGCTCCAAAAGGGCGTCCCCGGCAAGCTCACCTGGGACCGTGAACTTTTTGGGGAGTTGCCCGCCGCAGCGCAGGCACAATCCGGTCAGATAGAGGGCCCTGGCTGCTTCCGGCTGATCCAAACAGGTATATTCCAGATTCCAGCCTGTGGGGATAAAATTGTCCTTATAGTGCGCTTCGATTGTTTGTATATCTCTTGTCCGTGCGCCAACGCAGGCGCAGATTTTTTTCTCATTCATGTTCATGCTCCTTCAGCAGCCCATCTTTCCGCAAAAAAGTTTCGACTGCCCGAGGCGTTTTGAATTTTTCCAAGTGGTAGTTCCTCGCCCAGTTTTGTGGAACTGGCGTATTGAAATCCAGGTTGCGGAAACAGGCCTTTTCAAATACCTTGATTTTGTGGCCATCCGCAAAAATGGAGATTCTGCAGGGAGTGTCATACATTCCAGGGACAACAGCGTCCAGGATCTTATAAAGCATCATACGCGGCCGATCCCCTGAATCTCTGTACCATTCACTCATGGCGGGCCTCACGCTCCAGGCCGAACACCTTCGCCGGGAAAACAGTCGCTTGATTATAAACATAGAAAAAGTAGGGGGTTAATCCGTTGTCAATCTCAATGAGCTCCCCGTTTTGCACCGGGACGCCATTCAGGATCTCGTCTACTGTCAGCTCCTGGGCGGCGGTGTAGAATTGCTCCGCTGTCATACCAAGAGGAATCTCCTGCCGCAACTGGTAGCGGCGGGACATGGGGGAATACCAGCCCACCTTTGCCGGATCTATGGACAGCCATTCATCAAAAGCCAGCATCTCCTGAAGCTCATTCCGGAAACCGTAAATCCGGCAGATGGGCGAATTCAAGCGGAGCGGGCACCATGCCGGCGGCTTGCGCTTGGAATCCTTTTTTGAAAATCGCTTGCCATTTTTCCCTTTTTTCATACAGTAGTGCGTTTCGTTGAGCGATGGGCCTACACTCTTAAAATGCGGGCAGTGATAGCGGCAGCTTGGCTCGGGAAATGAAAATTTTTTTGACATTCAGCTACACTCCTTTTCTGATTTGCGGCGCGCTACTGCGCATTTTGGGCTTCAGTCCGCTCCAGCCAGACCTGCGCCAGCTCTTGATCCTTCTTGTGGAACAGATTCAGGAATACCGTGCGAAAATCCCGTTCATCTTCTGCGGAGCGGAAATCTTTTACCATCCATAGCTGGAGGCACCAATGGTAGATGATGAACAGCAGGGATTCTGGCGATTCATGCTCCGGAAGTTCTACTCCATAGCAAAGGCGCTTTCCGCATTGGCGACAGAGTCCGATCATGCACAGCCGCCGCCCTTTTTCCGGTTCCAGGCTGTGATATGCAAGCTCAAAGTGACCAAACCGCAAATTCTGAAGCATATGGCTCAGAATCTGGAAGGTATTCATATTCTTTGAGCAGATGCACAAAGGGAGGGAGGGGCTGCAGGATTCTTGCATATATGTGCTCCTTTCTGCGGCGGACCTTACGCCGCTTTCCTCTTCTTTGGTTGTGTCAGGCACAGGCGGATGACCCGTTCACACTCGTCCATCTCCATCAGTCCGATATGCGCATCCTGTTCCGGAATGTCCAGATTGCGCGCCAGCCAGCGGTAAGCCGCGCTCCGGCTCCATCCCTGGTTTTTCCAGAAGTGATCGAAAATGCGGTGTGTCTCCTGGCGTTTCAAGCGGAGAACGGTGTTGGCCACCTTTCCCATCGGCCGGCCATCCGGGTAGCACCCGACATAGGCGTTACAGTTGACACATAAGTAGATTGGTTCCCGTCCCTTGGGATAGAGGGTCCGGGTCGTGGATTTGATGATCTTCCCACCGCAATAGCGGCAGATGCTTGGAATTTCCATGGGAGATATTTTCCCTCCATTCTCACGCAGCCTTTCCATCCACGGCTTGCTTTGGCGCACGCATCGGGGACTGAAGGTAACGTGTCCCGCCAGGGCGGATCGCGAGCAGGCCGTTTTGGTCAAATTCCAATGTGATCCGTCCGCGCAGCTGCTTGAGATACCGCATCAGCTGTTTGAAATCGTAATAAAAGGGGTAGGGCGACGGGCTCAGGACCAGGGCCTTGACAGGTACACTGGCCTTCCCACCGGAAGTCTCCGTGCTGACAACCATTTCATGCTCTCCGAACATGATCTCTCCACGACCGGAAGAATCCTTATCAGCAGATGCCAGAGATGTAACCGCGTCTATTGCGGCATATAGGTCAGCAGCTTCTATCGAAGCGCTGTATGCACCCTGAATATGGTCCAAAAGCCCATCCGTGTCCGGATAGCTGCCGTCAATCAGGTGCGTACAGAACATCATTGTACCGTTCCAGAAGGCCAGACCCTCACGGGTCAGACCCATTTGATAAACATCGCTGTCCAGGGAGATAGCGGCCAAAATGGATAGGGAGCGGGCTGGAACTAAAATGCAGGTTTCCGAGACAGCGACACAATTTTTATCCCCGGATGCCTCCGCGATGCAAAAGCCATTGCTGCTCGTGGCTTTCAGACCATATGGTCCAACTTTCAAGCGCACAGCCTTAAAAATATTCTTCTGGTCGCCGGCCGCAGCTGCAAACAAGGTCTGGCGGGCCAGAGAGCAGATTCCGCTGACCGGGATGGTGTCCTCTAAAAAAGGGACCTCTGGGAGCGGGTATTTACCGGCATCCAGGATGTTGAGACTGTACTCCGTACAGCCGGAGCAGATATGTATGACACCAGGACCTATCGTAGAAAAGGAAACCTGATCTTCCGGGAGCCGCTTCAAGATGTCCGGCAGCAGACCAGCAGGAATGACAGCGATTCCGCTCTCCTCCACTGCGGCAGGCATAGAGGCACGGATCGAAACCTCCTGATTGGTTGCCGTCATGGTCAGCATAGACAGCCGTGCGTCTGCTTCCATGTGGATACCTTTCAGTTCCGGGATAGTCGTGATCCTAGGCACCGCTTTGGATGCTTGAGCGGCCAGAACCAGCGCCGAATCACGGTTTACATGTACGCGCATGATGTTTTCCTTCCTTCCTATGCGATTTGGAATAGGAGAAGCTGATCTTCATCGACTTCGCCCTTTTTTCGCTTGCGCTCAGCTTTCTCCGTCTCAAAAAAGACGGGGGAATTCTGTGAGGGGAGCGCAGTCCGGGGGACCGGCCTCCGCTCTGCACCAAAGGTAAACTCCAGTATGGGTGGAGAACTGCGCCCCAGCACGGTGCTTTCCTTTTTCCGCACTTCGTCTGAAAAAATGGACCATGCTGCCTCCTGAGGTTTCAGCATAGCCATCCGCTTGAACGTAGCCGCAAGGTCTTCCACGCTGTCTTTAATGCCCATCATCAGCTCACGGGCCATCAGAGTTGTCATGTCCTCGCATTCTGACATGGCGGACAGGCCCTCTTCGCTGAAGGAGCCTTCGATCATGCCGGCAGCGGCCAGCTTGGAAGCCATCAGCTTGATTGCCTTATGCTGCATCGTGCCTGCATGATAGAGCATATAAACCTCTACCCGGGGTGCAGACTGGTTGATCCGCCAGCTGCGCAGGCTGGCTTGACGCAGCGTAAAAAGTTTGTATCCCGTATCATAGAAAATCAGCGTTGTGAAAGCATTCAGGTCCAAGCCAGTTTCCACAAGGGAGGGATTTCCGATCAGCACCTGAAGGCCGTGGTCAAGGTGATCCTGCACCCAGTCCTCCCGGGCCTCCGGCCTCACTTTTGCCTCCAGGATCGCAGCGTTCCAGCCATGTTCTGTCACAAGCTTTAGCAGGCGCTTTGGAGTGTCCAGACGGGTCCAATTTGTATAAATGAGCACCTTCTCGCCGGCCGAGATTTTTTGCTCCGCAATTTTCAGCACCATTTGATCCTTCGGCATGATGGCGCCAGGCGGCATCGTATCCCTAGGCTTGACAATATCGTAGCCATTGAAAGGGTGCTTGATTGTGGGCTGACCATAGGGCTGGTCTGGATAAGCAGTCAGCAGATTCATATATGCGGACAGAATTTTTTTACATGCCTTTTTGTCGCTTTTCATCACGAGTTTCAGCGTATCTTCAAGCAGCTTGTACTCCTTCTGTACTTCCGGAGCCATCTCAATCGGCACGGGGATCTCCTCATACTCAGGCAGATCCTTTCCCATGTCTGTCAGATTCAAAAATGCGGTGCAGTCCAGCAGAAAGCGTGTATAAACCAGCGGTGAAACCCCCGGCTTCAGACGGCTGCCCTTTTTACTCCGTACAGTACGCCGGTTTGAGTTGTAGGTTCCTTCCCGCTCTTCGTAAATATTCTGTATCACGCCGTATTCTGTGTCGAATTTTCTGCTGTCCCAATAGGGCTTTCCATCCTGGCACATACGGCGCGGGGCGATCCGGTAGAGGAGATAGAACAGCCCGGAGCTATACCCGTTGACAAGGGTGGCGGTCATACCGACCACCTTCTTCGCCGCGCTCAACAGCTCCTGCATAGCGTCCCCTTGTCCGGAATTGTTGTTATACTGGTGCAGTTCATCTGCGATCAGCGCAAAAATTTTCCCTTTGTAGGTGCGCTTGATGTAGCTGCTGAGTGGGAACGTCCGATAGGCTCCCCGGATCGGGAACGGCATGTCAGGATAGTTTGCCAGCTTAGTCATCCGATCCCGTATGGTTTCACTTGGAATATCCTCCTTGTACTCATTCAGGAGCGGACGGAACACAAATCCATAGCTCCCGAGCTTTGCCCACTGCGTCTGCTGACTCCACATCGTTGGATTGAGAGAAGTCCATAGGGAACTTCCACAGATCTTACACTTGTGGTTTTCCCGATTCTCACTTCTGAAAAAGCGGGGGCCTGCCGGCACATAGTAGGAGACTCCGTCTTTGCTGATATTCTCCATGATGACCGCTCCGCAATCCGGACAACAAAACACGTGCCGAAAAGCGCTAAATCCTGCTGCGGGCATCGCCTCATTTGAGTGAGGTCGGGTAATGTTCAGCCCCTCACGATTCCATTTTCGGAAAATCACAGCGGGAGCCCGCATATAGCCGTCCCTGGCCTTTTCCTTGGAAATAATGGCAAAACAGTTTCGGTTCCCCTGCTCGTACAGCTTGTAAAGAGCGTCAAACTCGCTGATACTCCTGACAACTGCGGCAAAGGTGTTTGGGATGCTTTCTTCAATTTCACGCACCCACTTTTTTGTGATGTGGGCAGGGCAGAGGACAATGTTGAAGGTCTTTGGGCGGCCCGCACTTACTTGATGGGAATATAATCCGGCGGCTGCCGCAACCGCAACGCTTCCGATTTTGGTCTTTCCTGTCCCGCACCCGGCTACGATCAAAGCAACCTTGCTTCGGCCGAGCTTCCGTTTGATCGATTCAGCGACTGCGAGCTGGGCGTCATAAAGGGAATATCCGGCGTGAGCCCGGATATACTCATTGATGTCTAATACTTCTTCAGAAAGCGGCTCAGCGGCCGGATCGAACAGGGGAACAAACAGCTTCTTGATCCGCTCTGCCACGGCAACGCCAAAGGTGTTCAGATAGTCTGTTACGGAGTGAACTCCATCCAGCAGAGAGGGTCCCGGGGCTGCGCCCGGAATTTTGATTTTGCCCTGCTTCAGGCCGTCCTCCATGACCTTGACCAGATTTTGATCCTTCGCTTCACAGCAGAGCTTCCACGCCTCCAACTCTTGATATAAAGAGAGCACCTTGAGAGGGAGGAGGATGTTGCGCCGCTTCAATTCCGTGAGAATGTAGTTCTGATATTCTGGAATCATGGGGACATAGGATTTCCGGTCAATGGCCTGGAACAATTCATTTTCATTTCCAGGATGGCAGAAAATATAGCAGGTGTGCGCGGGAATGTTCTGCTGAGGCACATCATCGTCAAACAGGTCGTCCCTTTGTGCTCGCTTGCTGCTTTTCTCTTTCTGGTTCTGGCTTTTTAAGCTTTCCTGGATCTCATCTTCCGCAATCAATGTCGCTTCTGCGTACAGTCCTTCATGGCTTACCTCCCGGTGATATTGCTTGGAAAGCGATTTCAGTGTGAGAATGCTGCCATCAACGTCCTCGATTTCGATGGTAGCTCCGCCATAGATGGCGTCTGTAAGCCCCCGCACGACTTCGGCATAGCCGCCGAATCGCAGTCCGGCTAATGTCGGGGCAGGATCTTCGCTCCAGATCACGGCGTCTGCGTATGCGTTCAGCCGTATCCCTTTTTTGAGATCCTGATAGGTAACTTTCATGAGCTTTTTGGCTTCCATTCATGGGTGTACTCCTTTCGTTTTTTGCACAAAAAAGCCGCAGTTCCCTATGAAGTAGGTAACTGCGGTTTTTGTGTCGATGTTAGGTATTTAGGATATGGACGAGTCTCCACAGGCCCCAAGGGCCTATGGGGGTAATCTCCGACCTGGCGAAATCTGGCCTAAATACAAATAGAGCATACCATATCAGAATCTGTTTGGACAGTTGCGGTTTTCTCCATGATGAGCGCTGCCTGTACGTTGAACTTATAGCCAATGTCTTTTGTCTGGCGAGGGCAGGAGGGGAAAGAGACGGGGCTCAACAGCGATTGAGCCAGCCGTTGTCTCTGCAAGTGCTTCCGATTTTGTGTTTCTGGATAGGGAAATCAATGGAAGTCGTCCATTGCCAATGTCTTGATTTTTCTCCGTCATACTGATATACTGCGAATAGTAGAAATAGATTGTGTAGTATGGATGGTTGCTATGAATGCGAACTTAGTTGAACTTCGTGAAAAATATCCACCGGGGTTCCCAGTAGAAGATCTTCCAGAGGGAGCGCGGGAGGAACGGATTAATGTATATCGTGTTTGCAGGAGCGGTAAGGTTGAACCGTCCTCCTTCCTCCCCACATATCTTGATGAGCTTGCCATGACAAAAGAAAACGCGGAAGAGAACCATGACATTAGCTACTATTCTTTATCCACTTTTTATAAGGAAAATGAAGCAAAGCGAGCACTGAAATTCTTTCGTGGCAAGCAACCCAACGCAATTTTAGCTATTGGCAGCACCGAACCAAGTTGTGGATTGTGTCAGCGAACAAAAGAGCGTAAGAAGAATGCCAAATCACATGTGGATTGGTGGCTATATCAAGAAGCCGAGCCGTATATATTCTTTCAAGAAGTTTGTCCGGAAGGTGGTGAGTAGCGTGTCAATTCCGAACCCTTACTTTAAGGATGTTCCGGATTGCGGAGATTTGAGAATGGAGCAAGTAATCGTGGACTATGTTTACCCCTTGCTCTCTGTCCTGAAAGACGATCGTGGCAATCGATATCTTTGTATGTGTTTCGATACGCGCGGAACGCAACAGTGGCTAATTACGCCAGTTTCAAGTAGTGTCTTAACTGGGTTATTACAAAATAAAACTACGCTCGCACTGCCATTTGAAGATTCGTCTACGAAAAAAATTTTAGTTAACATGGACTACCAAACGAGGGCCGAAACATTTCAAGTGCTTGACGCTTGTCAAATTCCAAAAGAAGATCTTCCGGAAGCCGGAGAATATCTGGATGCTGAACCCGAGGAATGGGACGAGTATATTAAAACGCTGAACGAGAGGGACTGTTCGAGCAAAAAGTATGGCCTCACACATCAATATCGGAGTCGATTGAGCAGAGCACCTTCTATAATATGGATCAACATTTCTCAATATCCAAGAAAAGTGGGGGGGTATGTAGCATGCGTGGGAAGATAAAAAAATCTGAATTTATGCAATTTGATTTTTGGACTTCCCCCAACGCCGAAGCCCCCATAAATTTGAATTGCTCCTATGATTTTAACCCACAGTACCCACGTGGAACGACTGATAAAATCCTTGCTATTGTGGTGAGTTTTCGAGCAGATGCGCCTGAAGATGTAGTCCACTTCTACGCACAATGCCGAGTTATATTTGATTTTTCTCAAGAAGATGACCTACCCAATGAAGAAGATCTTATCGCAGAAAATTACCGTGCCGCATATCAAAGATTTTGCGATAAAGCGAACGAAGCTTTGCTTACGCTTGGTCAAAATCGCTTTGATTTTCAAGAGATTTAACAGAATGACAAATGTACAACCCACAGGTCTAGAAAGGATCTGTGGGTTTTTTCTTGAGAGAAATATCAATAGACATTATTAGAGGCAGAACAGTGTAAAAAGAGGTGTAGGAGAGTCGAGCATTCCTCGATCACTCCTACACCTTGACCGTTTTGCCCTGGAACTACGGGATAATTGGTTTTATTATACGCACATTTAGAGTATGTCAATATATTCTTGATCTGCTACGCTGCTTCAACGAGGGTATTATTTACACTTCAGCATGGTGGGACAAGGTCTCCGCTTGCAAAGGCCGGAATTATAGGGTAGAATACAGTCGATAATCAATTATTATCTATCACTTGAGGATGATCCTGAATCATCCTTGATCGGGAGGTAGTTGCGATGATTTTCTTTTGCTTTTCCAGTAAGGATCGGCTTCAAATTGTGGAAGCCATGCTTTTTCATATAACAAATTATGAACTGCCAGTTTGGTATGACAGACACAAGATGCTTATGGGCGATGATCGCGATTACAAAAATTTTGATGACGGAGTTGACCAGTGCGAATATGCCATCACCATCGTCAGTCCAAACGCCATAGCGTCGATATGTGCACAGGAAGAAATGGAACTAATCCACAAACGTTGTGAAGCAGGTAAAATGACAGTGTTTCCCGTGTTCTATAACCTGAAGGCCAATGAACTTCCTGCTCAACTCCAGTGGATGACAAAATTGGTCTATAAAGAACTTGATGCAAGCACAGATGTGCACAGTGCATGCAATCATATTATTTGTCGTGTTCTTTTGGACGAACTCGAGAAATACAGGATCAAATCCGTCAATAATTTCTTGGAATTCTGTGGAAATAATTCTGCTCTGAGCTACCCTGCCAAACTACTTAAAGCCTATTGCAAGGTGAGTGATGACAACAGAGATGCACAAATCACCCTGCTGTATGCTGTGTGCCTGTACATCCGAACACAATATAATCTAAACAATATACCAGCATTTTACTATGCAGGTATAGACCGCCTGTTTGATGAAACGCGCTTACATCTTCCGATTGATTTGCGGGAGACATTGATATTTGAGCGCCTAACACTTTTGCTTACTAATGCGGTTCTTTTTGGGTATATCCCGTAAAATTGATATAATCAATTCAGAAAGTTTAGCAGGATCTCGTTCGCTGTGAAGCTTGTCTATTTTTTTAGACAAGTAGTAATATTGGTTGATGTTGTTCTTGACCTCTTTCCAAATCACTTCAGCTTCATACCCCGTTGCACCTACCGGGATAATGGCAAGGCCAGATTTCTTTGCCAACTCATACTCCATATAGACACCACGGCTAAAGTGCCCAGTTGCATCATAGCCACCTTCATCCGCTGTTGATTTGCTTTGCCCAAACATAAAAATGGCCGCACTGCAATCAGCTTGCATTATCCTCCGGTATCGAATTTTTGCATCGTCATCCAAAGCCAAATGGAATGGGAATGGACGCATGGACAAATATCTAGATGTGTTGGTTATATTACGTTCGGCCAAATACTGATGGGCATAACCTGTAAGGAAAGTTCCCAGGCGTTTGCCAACACCAGTGGCGATGCGAAACTCGCTCTCATAGAGATGTTGAACCAGTTCATATGAAAGTCTATCTGCAAAATTATTAGTCTCCTCAGGAACAGTGTCAAAGGCTCCTGAGATAAACACCTTTTTTTCACGAACTTTTAAGCTTAGTTGTAATATTAGGTGCGGAATGTCCTCTTTACGAACAGCCAAGCATTTTATATTGTAACGTTTATGTAGATCCTCAAAAAAATATTGAGTTTTGGCGGTTACACGTTCATCCACAAGCATAATTGCATAGTGGCAACCACCTGCTGTCCCAAGATACTCCGTCAGCGAACTTAGACAATCAAGGACTAGAGCGTCAGAGAAACTATATCCGACAAAAAGGAAGGTATTTGCAACTAATTCTTTTTTTAGAAATGTTAGAAAAAGTGAGTGCTTTTTAGTGTAATGCTCGTAATCATCTTTTGTTACAATCATTTGTGTTGGCTCGGAAATATCGCCATTCATTTTATAAACACTAATCTTAGCATCTCTAGAAATTGAGGCTAAATCCATATCATTGACAATAGAATTATATCCTATGTATCGTTTATCAAGGCCATTTTCAATCAATCTATCATAGTTGGTCGTCCAAATGCTACTGAATGGGATTTCCAGCAAATTGTTTAGAACATCGCCAGGTTCTGCAAACCGGTTAATGGCTTTACTGAAAAGCTGGCGCAATTCAGAGTCACTGTGGCGATTGGAGTAGTATTGCGCAATTGAAAAGAGATCCGTGTCATCATCAATGTTTATACCAAGTTCTTTTGCGCAGGGAGCAAGGAGTGCAGACCAGCTTGGAAAACCAGATTCCCTGGACACACCGCTTCCTAGGAACAAAGATGCATCACCACTGATCACTTTCTCTGCATATTTATCGAGAAAATGATCTATATCTTTTTTTGTTTCCTCTAAAAGCTTAACCAAGATAGGATTTCTTTTCCCCACTATACCTTTACCTCCCAATCAAGGATAATTCGGGATCATCCTCAAGTGATAGATAATAATTGATTATCGTGTGTTCTGGACCAAGAATAAACGGGCTGCCAGTCATCACTGGCAGCCCGTTTATTCTTGGTCATCACTTGCTTGTAGGGGGCGGTGGTAATTATTATTTGCTTTTTTGATGGTATATTTCTTTCAAATCTTGTACTGCAATTTCTGGCTCTAGGGTATGGAACATCATATAATTTCGCTTCATGGTCCTTTCGTTTGCCTGGCGGTAGATTTCCAAGCTGCTCTCCCCGGTCAAGTAGTGCCAATAGCGGTATAAATACCCGATCCAAAAAAGGATTTCTTTTTCATATAGTGCACCTGTAACAGGTAAAGTTGGAACTTCAGATTCTAATTCCTCTAAAAGGTACTCCTCCCCAGACCATTGCATTCGGTTATAGACTGAATCCAGTGATTTAGCCAGTCTGGACCGCATGAATGAAGATATGAAGGGCCCGCTATCATAACACGCTTTCCGGGACAACTCAAACAGCCTACCCTGAACATCGCATATTTTAAGCTGTAAACTATCCATTATACATTCTCTCCTGCTTAGCTCATGATTTCATCGAAATATCGTCCTTCTCTACGATGGATTTTGCATATTTCATTGGCAAGGGAGATACCCTTGCTCCTGTTCTGCTCACTAACTTCCTGCAGGCAAACTCGTTCCAAATGGGACAACGGCACCTCTTTTTCAATTCTGATATTTTCGCAGGCGTGCTCAGTGATCGCCACATATTGGCGGCCCAGTTGTAAAGCAGACAAACTCTGAATCAGAGCTATATCTGTTATATTTCCTAAAAAGAAGTTATCCAGCACATAAAACATGCGGTCATTCGCAATGGCGCCTATCAGTACATCATTTCCCTGTGCCATTTGCGCGCAGTGCTGATACAAAGGGATTCCTTTGATCGACTCCATCTTTCCACGGTAGAACGCTACAAGCATGGCCCAATCGAGGTCAGGGGGGACTTCAAAAACCGACAGATCAGTCAAATCTATGGACAACACATAGAATTTGGCCTGCTCGAAATCACAAATGAGGGTCAGGGGCTGCACTGGATCTGTCCCCATATAGAATCCTCGGCCAAAATCACATTTGTCCCGGCTTATAGGTGCGATCGCGCCAGTCAGGCCGCTCTTGGAGCCATGATAAAGAAGAACTCGATTTGGTACCAGCGAAACAAAAGACTCTTTCCGAATATGGTCCATCACCAGCTGGTAGAGCTGGATGCCGTGATCTGAGCAGAGACGCATGATCTTATCCTGCGTCTTTCTTCCTGGAACTGTACGGCCATTTTCCCATCGATTAACGGTGGCGAACGTCGTTCCGAGAAGATCTGCAAACCGCTCTTGGCTCAAACTAAATGCGCCCCGAATTTCTCGTAGTAACTGTTTCATATCATGTCCTCATCGCCTATAACATTTTTGACAATAAAATTATATAAAATGTTATATCCGAAGTCAACAGAATGTCATAGATCTCTATCAGAAAAATACACTATTTCTTTCTGCCTCAAAACAGCACTTGCAATAATGCAAAAGAGTAAGTAAAATGTAAGAAGGAAAGACTTTCGATAGATAATCTCTAATTATCGGTTGTTTAAGCATGAGGTAATGAGCTGATTTGGCATAGCACCTGATTACTGGGGAGGGACATAGCCATGGAGCCTGAAGAGATCCGCGTTTTATATTTAGCACATTACGCCCCGGCGACACCAGATACTCCTCTTCCAACAGGCGTGAGGGATCTGGTCTACGCTAAATACCACTTCAAAGTATTTCAGATATTGAAGAAACTGTTTCCCCTGACAACTTCTTGCTGTGATCCTGAGATCATGCTCCGTAGCGACTTGTCTGTAGATTATATCTTCTCACTATACAACAGAATGCCTTTTCGCAACTCAGAGGTTTTTGTGTCTTCTGTTGCGGAATATCACAATATTCCATACTTAGGGGCTCGCCCAAATATTCGCGCCCTTGCGGAAGACAAACACTTAGCGAAAATGATGGCCAAATATGCGGGAGTGGAAACGCCGGCGTGGCAGATATACAATGTGGGGACAGTGCTAAAGCCCCCTCTTTTTGAACCTCCGTATTTCTGCAAACCGCGTTTTGGTGCTGCTTCGGTAGGGATAGATGCGTCATCAGCCTGTGTATCTTGGAGTGCCGCCCAGGACAAAATAAAAGAACTGCACTCTATGGGTATGGATGTGATTGTAGAGCGCCAAATCAAGGGCGTGTATCACACAAATCCGGTTTTAAGCAATTTTGGAGATTTCATGTATCTCCCTTGTATTGCACAGCATTCTACACTGGATGGCGGGATTGTCACATACGAGCAAAAACGAAAAATCGCCCCGGGGTTAACCCGAGAGATTGTTGGAGATAAAAGTCTACAGTCCCGGATTCAGGCCGCTTCAAAAAAGATGTATCCGTTGGTACAGCCGCTGGACTATACTAGATTTGATTACATTGTCGAGGAAAGCACAGGAATCCCTTATTTTTTGGAGTTTAATGTGTGCTGCAATTTAGGAGAACACTCTACGGTAAGCCAAGCCGCGAAATCCCTAAACATTGGGTACGAGGAACTGATAGAGAACATTACTTATTCAAGTCTATACCGTTCCGGACTATTAAACGATACTTTTGGAAAGCAGTTTTAGGGGATCCATATACCAATACGCCAGACCGCATGGCGAATACAAGTCACGCCAGTCATGCTGTATAAGTTTTTTGCCTGAGTTCATGAATTCTTGGTAGCAAAGTACCGCATGTGTTGTATGTTCTGGGAAATAGCGGTCTGGGTACGCCGAAGCTTTCGCGAGATGTCCTTCAAGGGTCTTGTTGCCATGCAAAGATTCAACTAACAAGTAATTGACATAAAATTTTTGGCGTACTCGATCTAATTTATGAAATTCTACTTCTTGTTCGATATCATTGAGTCGTTGAATAGCACAATCTGTGTTTCCCATAACTGCTTCCACACATGCGAGGTTGATCGTTGAAAAGATCCTGGGCATTGAGTTCCGCCCGAATCGTTGTGCCAAAAGCAGGTATTGGTAAGCAGTCTGGTATTTGCCCAGCAAAAAATAGCAGATACCAAGATTATTGTAGACAATATGAAGGTTGCTCCGAGGAAACATCTCAAGACCATCTCGCGCCTTTTCCAGTACTGTCAGTGCACGGCGGTAGTCCTTCGTTTTGCAGAGCGCATTCCCCTGATTGCTCAGGGTTGTATAATATCCAAAGTCATCGTGATCAGCAAGAAAGTCATTTAGTGCTTGTGTGTATAAATCTTCGCGATATTCTCGATATGCAGATGTAGAGTTGCGGACAAGATACCCATGCATTGGGCTGTCCGGGAACAAGTCTTTTCTTTCTTCGTAGACCGCCTGCGCGTCAGCCAGTCTTTCCATATGGATATAGGTCGAGATTAGGAAACTGCTTAAGAGATTTTGCTGGCCAGGATCCTTGCTATTCTGTATGGCTCGCAATAATGCAGTCTCTGCTTCTTCAGAACGTCGGACCCTGTTCAAAAGAGTCGCTCGGAACGCTTCGATATCTGCTGTGATTTCGTCATCAGATACGGAGTCTATCCACGCAAACGCTTCTTCAAATCTACGTTCCCTGCAGAATTTGATTCCGGCGAGGAGACAATCACTGCGCCGACCTTTCTCAAGATGGGCATTATCCATCAATTCTTGTGGTACTTCTTTTCCGCATATGATGGCTTGATGAAGATATGTTTTCGCATCATCGGGAGTTGTACAATTCAACTCCCGAGAGAGTCGGTACCGAAGTTCAGCATGACTTTGCCCACTGTTTCTGCGAGACAAAAACTCGTACACGATGTTTTTGTAAAAAAGTTGATCACTGATTTGACTAAAAATATTCTGAAGTAGGGGATTATGCCGGCCTTTCAGTAGCCACTCCCGTGGGCCACCCTCGATAAGCTCTTTCTCCTGCAGCATACTGATAGTACTTTGGAAGGTTTCTGATTCATTTTCTGAAAACACTTCAGACATTGCGATGATTTGGTACAAGGTATCTTCGTCTATAGGACCACCCCAGATTTGGAGAATCAGAACAATGGCTTTCTCCCAAGGCGTCATTGTTAGGCTGGGTGAATGATTCTTCATATTTCTGATTTCTTTTATAATCGCATGGATGTTCTGCTGAGTCTTGGAAATGATTGCTGAAGCCTCATCAGTGGAGAGCATTATATCATAGAGCGCGCCCAATTCCTTTATAAGTTTGACCTGTGGCCGGTCAAAATCAATGTGGGCAGAAAAATCTATACCTTCTTCAAACAGGTAATTTTCAAGTTTATCGTACTGAGGGGTCTCCTCAGTGCGGATTAAAATACAGTAAACAGACCTAGTTTTCAAAAGCTTTGCCAATAGTTCAAAAGACGATTCTTCTAACGATTCAACAGTGTCTATAACAATCAAAAAGCGGTGCTCACCTTTTCCGAAAAACTGTATAAGCAGTTCGTCCATTGCCGAGGGATAGACCCCTGTATAGATGGGCACCGCTGCACGCCTTTCCGCCAGTCTCCCAAGTGCGGGGCCGATATAAGGGACGCATTCCAATGCTGCAGAAAGCAATGAATCGCTGTGCTCGCCCCATTTTCTATCTGCGAACTTTTGAAGCTCCTCCAGATGTTCAGACTGTATCAGACATGTCAGAAGTAACTCAGAAAGGGACTTCCCAATTGATGCATCGATATAAAACATATTTTCACCGAACAGAGAAGTACAGAACGCATAAATTCGCTTTTTCACAAAAGAAGTTATACCGCTCGCGTGATATGTATATATCCAGATAGGGGTTGCTCCATTGAGAAGGTAGTCGCGGAGAGATGAATATTCAATTTCCCTATTTGCATAGTCCATATATATTTCCCTCCGACATTTAATATCTGATTATTGTTAAATAACCGATAATTAGAGATTATCTATCGTTCCAAGTGGCAGATTCAAAGGTGACCGTTGCAAGGATAGAAATGTCCTGCAACGGTCACCTTTGGATAATGCATGAGATACTTTCGGTTTTAGCCGTCAAATATCCTTTCTGCCGCTGTTAGCACATCAGTAATTTGGATGAAATGGGCTCGACCTTATATATTGCTTTTTAGAGGTGTAATGACATCTTACCTCTCGGATGCAGTTGGCTGAGAAGATCAGCCTGCCGCTGAGCGGCTACATGGGTGTAGATCTGTGTCGTTGAAATGGAGCTGTGACCAAGCAGGCACTGTATATACCGGATGTCCATTCCGGCCTACAGAAGTGTGGTGGCGAAGGTTTGGCGGATCATGTGCGGCGTTGATACATA
>NZ_JAPFEA010000104.1 GCF_026169115.1 Intestinimonas sp.
CCTCGGGGGTAGGCTCACCGGACTCCTCGGGGGCGGGCTCGCCGGACTCCTCGGGGGCGGGCTCGCCGGACTCCTCAGGGGCGGGTTCGCCGGACTCCTCGGGGGCGGGCTCGCCGGACTCCTCGGGGGCGGGCTCGCCGGGGGTCACAACGATGGTCTCGGTGGTGCTTCCACCCAACTCCAGTCCCTCAGCCAGGGCGGCGGTGGGCAGCATACCCAGAACCATCACCATAGCGACGAACAGTGCCAGACCTCTTTTCTTCATCTTCGCCAACATGTTCTGTTCCTCCTCTGTCTAGTCGGATGACCATGCGGCGGCCGGACTGGCATGGCGGCGGAGCCGCGGTAGCCTCCAGAGCTTTGCGTCCCGGCCTTTCGACCGGTTTGCCCTTGTCAACTGGCTCCCGCCTGAAAGGGGCGGGATGTCGGAGGAGGGCTTCCCCCTCCGGACAAATCGCATTATACATGGCTTCGGTTACATTTCGGTCACATTTTCAAAATTCGTGAAAAAAGTTTTTCCGGCCCTCCAAGCTCACCCCTCCGGCTCCGGCGGCAGGACCTTCCAGACGCTGCGGTCCATGGGGCCGGACCGCTCCAGCACCCACTCCCCGCCGGGTAGATCGGCGGCCATGTCCACGGTCACCGGCTGGGGCCGGTCCCCCTGCCGCTCCCCCACCGTCACACCTTTCACCAGCGCCAGGAGAAGGACCGGGTCCTCTCCCGGCGACGCCAGGACCTGGTCCAGCGCCACCTCCAGGGCGGAGCGCAGGGCGGCTTCCCCCTCCCCCTCCGACGGCGGCACAGACTCCAGCTTTTGGGTGATCGTCTGCCGCCGGGCCCGGCACCGGTCCAGCAAGGCATGGAACCGCCCCTCCTCCAGCTCCCCCAGCAGGCGGCTCTCCCACAGCTCCCCCTCCAGCCCCTCCAGCCGGGCCAGCTCGGCCTTCCAGGCGGCCCGCTCTCCCCCGCCCCCCTCCGGCAAAGCCCGGCGGACCAGCCCGGACAGAAGGTTCTCCCGCTCCTCCGCCGTGAGGGTCAGGGCCCGACGGAGGACTCTGTCCAGCAGCGCCCGCAGCACCGGATAGTGGATGGCGTGACTGCCGCAGGCGGCGGGGCCCGCCCGCTTGTAACAGCGGCAGACCAGCACCGCCGGGGAGTCCTTCCGCCGGGTGCCCGCCGACACCATGGCCCCGCCGCAGTCCCCGCACAGGACCAGACCCGCCAGCTGGTTTTGGAACCGGCCCTCCCCTGGCCGCCCCTTCCGCCGCCGGGCCGCCGCCGCGAAGGTCTCCCGGTCCACCAGGGCGGGGTGGGTCCCCTCCACCACTGCCCACTCCCCCCGGGGCACAGCCTCCCGGACCCCGGCCTTGAAGGAGAGCTTCCGGGTGCGGCCCTGGGCGGTACAGCCCAGATAGGTGGGATTGGCCAGCAGCTTGGAGACGGTGGAGCCCGTCCACACCGGTCCCTCCGGCCCGGGCCGCCCCCCAGATCGGTGGAGGGCGGGGCAGGCCACGCCCCGCCCGTTGAGCCGGCGGGCGATCTCCCCCGGCCCCACTCCCTCCGCCGCCCAGGCGAAGACCTCCTCCACCACCGCCGCCGCCGGCGGGTCGGGCAGGAGCCGGTTCTTGTCCACCGGGTCCTTCCGGTAGCCGTAGGGGGCCAGACTCCCCACATACCGCCCCTGGGCCCGGCGGACGGCCAGGGCGGAGCGGATCTTCTTGCTGGCGTCCCGGGCATACATCTCATTGACCACGTGCTGGAAGGGGGCCAGACCGTTATCCGGCCCCTGGGTGTCAAAGCCGTCGTTGACGGCGATATACCGCACATGTCGGGATGGAAAATAGACCTCCGCCAGCTCCCCGGTGCGGATATAGTCCCGGCCCAGGCGGCTCAGGTCCTTGGTGAGGACCAGGTCCACCCGCCCCGCCTCCACGTCCTCCAGCAGCCGCCGGAGCCCGGGCCGCTGGAAGCTGGTTCCGGAGACGCCGTCGTCTCCTAATGTCAAGAGAAAACCAAAAAAATTATAAGATTTTTTGCTGGATTTTGTATCGGTTCAGTGATTAAAGCCCCCAGAAAATCAAATCTGTGACCGAGAACACACCTACACCAGAAGTATTTAACTGTGTGATCCATGCAGCCGTCTGCATGGTATCCCGCCCCAGGCGTGTCAAATCCTTTGTCAAAAGGGTGTCGGCCCGTCCTTGCCGGACAGCTTCAAGAAAGTCATTTAACCCAGGCCGGTCAAGGGTCAGGCCGCTGGCCTCGTCCTGTGACTCTCCCACAACATTGAGCTGATACTTTTCCGCAAAGCTGCGAAGATAGTTCATCTGGTTCTCCAACGCCCGTTTGTCGGGAGAAGCAACGCGTCCATAGAGCCAACATCGTTTTTTATCCCTCATACTCCGCAGCCTCCTTTTTTGCGGTATCGGCAAGCAACCGTTGATATTCGTCTCCGCATTTCCAAACGATCTCAATGGAAGTCGAACTGAAAATGTAGATGTTTTGGATCAGTAAATCCACCAGCTCCCGTGTTAGTGTCCTGACATTGGTATAGGGGAGTATGCTGTCGGCGGAGAGTTCCTCTCCTTTTGCCTGCCGTTTGGCGTCCTCCAGCTCCTTAATTTTGGTTTCAAGCCGCTGGATATGTTTTTCACACTGTTCTCGTTTATGCTGATAGTCCTCCGCGCTGACTTTGCCGGATACCATATCCTCAAAAGCCGCCATCTTTTCCTGCTGGCGCATTTGTATTGAGTTCTGGTGTGCTTTGATCTGCCGGTCAAGGCGCTGGTTGTAACGGGTATCTTTTGCAGACTGGCGCTGCTTTGTCTGAATCGCCCCTCGGACAAGCTGGGCCATCGTGCGGATAGAAGCTAAAACCGCCTGTTCCAGCTCTTTTTCATCTATCCTGTCCTGCGGGCAGCCAATATCCGGCTTATACCTGTTGGTTCGGCACACATAGCCAGGGTGGGAAGATTGCAGCCGCTCCATCGCAAGTCCACAGTGGCCGCACCGGATCTTCCGATAGAAAACCCGTGTGCTTTCCCCGGCAGAACCGGGATGAGAACTCCGATTCAGGCCCTTGGCCATATCGAAAATCTCCTGCGTAATGATTGCCGGAAACGCTCCTTCCACAACCGTCCACTGATCTTCTGTAACAGCTTTGACCCGGCTGGAACCCACCTTTTTTCGGGTGGTCTTGCCATAGATCGCTTTGCCGGTGTACCGCTCATCGTCCAGTATCTTGCGAACCATAGAAGAAGTCCAGTAGTTTTTATTCTGATCTACGCAGTTCCACTTCCGGCTCACCTCTTGGAGCCGTTTTCTTTGCAGCGGGGTCAGCACCCCTTCTGTATTGAACTTTCTGGCAATTTCCGTAGTGGACAGGCCGCTGATAAAGAGGTCAAACACACGCCGGACCACGGCGGCGGCATCCTCATCCACCAAAAGAGTGTGCTTATTTCCAGGCGCTTTCTGATAGCCAAAGAACGCATAGGGGGCAACGCAGTAGCCTTTTTCGGCAAGCTGTTTTTTGGTCGATCTCACTTTTTCCGACAAGTCCTTGCTGTAAAGGTCGTAGATTACATTTCGGAAGGATACATCAATCAGGCCCGCAGAACCGTACTTGTGATCCTTGCTGTCGTAGGAATCATTGATGGCGATAAATCGCACATCCATGAAAGGGAAAATCTGTTCCAGATAGTCCCCAACCACGATATAGTCGCGCCCAAACCGGGACATATCCTTGACGATAATGCAGTTGATCTTCCTTTGACGCACCTGTTCCAAAAGCCGCTGGACGGCGGGCCGCTCCATGTTCGTCCCAGAATAACCGTCATCACAAAATTCAAGAATCTGCGCCCCGGCAAATTCAGGCCGCAGGTCAATGAAACGGCGGATGTAGGCCCGCTGATTGACAACGCTGTTGCTTTCGCTTTTTTCATCGGACAGATCGCCGTCCTCAGCGGAGAGCCGGATGTAAATGGCGATCACATAGTTCAACATTTGCTGTAAGACCTCCGGCATCGTGTTACACCTCCTCCTGAAACAACTTTTTCATCTCGTCCTGATAGTTCAACACGATATGTACCTGCTTGTCCTCATTCACATAGATCTTCTCCACCAGCGCCAGCAGCATCTCACGGGTCAGCTCTTTTTCATCCCGGAACTTGGCAAAAGCGGAAAACCACTTATTTTGTTTGGGACTTGCCTCCGGCAAGGCGTCCTTTTCGGCCTGCAAATCCTGAAGGCGTCCCTCAAGCTGGCGGGCTTCATCCTCATACCGGCTTTTCCCGAATAGATAATCCGCCTGCGTTACAATACCGTCCACATAGCTTTCAAAGAGCGTCTGGCGGAGTGTGTCCAGCTTCTTTAAGCGTCCCTGCACCGATATGATCTCATTGTCAAGAGCCGTCCTGCGGCTTCTGGCCGCCGAGGACCGGCTGACCCTTTGGATGACCGCCTCCGCATCCGTGAGCATCGCCATCTGAAACCGAAGAACCTCATAAACAGCCGCTTTCAAATCGTTTTCCCGCAGGCCGCCCACATTGGGGCATCCGGCGTCCAGAAGCATGGCATGGCGGGGGCAGATAAAGTGGTACGCCACCGTTCTGCCTTTGTTGTAAACGCTCTTATAGCGTGTCATATTGTGCTGGCAGCACGCGCATACCACAAGCCCCTCAAAAATGTTTTCGCTGTCAAAATGGGCGTATTTCCCCAGACGGCTGTGGTATTCCTCGTGCTTGGTTTTCAAAATGGCTTGAACCGCGTCAAACAGCTCTTGTTCAATGATCGCCTCATGGGTGTTGGGGACAATGATCCATTCTGATGGGGGCATAATTTTTTGCTTCTGCCCAGCGTGCAGCTTTGTGATTTTCTTGCCCTGAACCATGTGCCCCAAATACACCGGATTCTCCAAAATATGCTTCACTGTCTGCGTCTGCCATGGGCTGTTTTCAGAAAACCTCTTGGTAAACACAACACCCTGCAAATAGCGGTGGTAATTGGGATTTGGAATCTGTTCGACGGTCAATGTCCTTGCAATCGCGGCGTTGCTCATTCCATCCTTTTTCATCTGAAAAATGCGCTGCACCACCTTCGCTGCGTCTGGGTCAACGGTCAGCTTGTGACGGTTCTCTGGGGATTTCACATAGCCATAGGCGGCAAAATTGCCGATAAACTCGCCGCTGCGCTTCTTGGTGTCCAGCGCGGAATACACCTTTTGCGAAATGTCCTTGGCGTAAATGTCATTCATCAGGTTTTTCAGCGCAATCGTCATAGCCTCGCCGCTGTCCGCCCGGATGCTGTCGTAGTTGTCGTTGACGGAGATAAACCGCACCCCCATGAAGGGCAGCACCTTTTCCAGAAAGTTTCCAGTTTCCAGGAAGTCGCGCCCGAACCGGGACAGGTCTTTCACGATGATGCAGTCCACCTGGCCTGCTTTCACATCCTCCATCATCCGCTGGAATCCGGGGCGCTCAAAATTTGTCCCGGTTTCTCCGTTGTCACGATAGCAGTCGTACAGCTCCAAATCAGGGTGCTTGGCGATATATCCGCACAGATAGTCGATCTGCGTTTGCAGGCTCTCACTGTCCTTGCGGTCACGGGTGTCCATGATGGAGAGGCGTACATAAAGGGCTGTGTGGAAAATTCGCAGAGCGGCGGCTTTTGGCAGCTTATCAACCGGAACTCCCTGTGCAGCCGCTATCTGTTTTCTTCTACTCACACGCGCCATTTACACCGCCTCCTTTACCGTGGGAGCTGCCTGCGGCGCCTGACGCTCCATATACTGTTCGATGTAGGCCGTCGCCGCCCTGTACTCATTCTGGTACTTGAAAATGATCTCAATTCGGTTCCCTTCATAGACATAGATACGGTCGATGATCTTCACCAGGATTTTGCGCTCCATCACATCCACATGACGGAAGGACTTGAAATGGGCGATCCATTCCCCCTGTGGGGAACCCGCCTGCACAATAGCGTCCAATTCCTCCTGCCGCTTGCTGATGGCTACCGCAATCGCCTCACACTTTTCCGTGTAAATCCGCTGATACTGCTTGAACTCATCTTCATTCAGCAGATGATCCACGAATTTCTCATAGGCGGACATTTTGAACCGCATGGCCTGTTCATAATCGGCTTTCAGCTTTTCAAGCTGCCGGTCGATCTTTCTGGCCTCCGTGTCCTCTGCGGGGAGAGCGGCGATAAATTGCAGGGTTTTCTCAATGTTCAGCACCGTTTCCATGTGGGTATGGATACAGTCACGAACCGCATCCATCAGCAGGGCCTCGCTGATATTATGGGTGGTGCAGGCAGTTTTGTCTGCCCGGTTGGTGGAACAGGAGTAGTAAAAATATTTTTTCCCTCCTGCCGGAACGGTCTTGCGGATCATGTTCTGCTTGCAGTCGGCACAGAACAAAAGTCCCGAAAAGGGATATACCGTCTTTTTTTGTACGGCGATTCTGGTGTCCCGGCACAGCAGGCCGCTGACCGTCCGAAAATCCACCTCGCTGATGATCGGCTCATGGGCGCCGGAAACGCTGATCCACTCGTCCTCTGGCTTCTCCATCAGCTTCTTGATTTTATAGTTTGGCCGCCCGGTCTTTCCCTGAACCATCACACCGATATAGAGGGGATTTTTCAGGATACGCCCAACCGCTACCGCCGACCACTTGGCCTGCGGGTTGCTCTTGAAGCCGGAGATATATTTCATCCCCAGGGAACGCTTGTATTCTGAGGGCGAGAGGACCCCATCGGCGTTCAGCCGGTCAGCGATCCCTTGCTGGCTCATTCCCTCCAGCTTCCAGCGGAAAATATCCCGCACCACCTCGGCGGCGTAATCGTCCACCACAAGCTGATTTTTGTCGTGCGGTGATTTCAGATAGCCGTAGGCGGCAAATGCTCCTACAAACTGGCCCTTTCGCTTCTTAACCTCCAAATGGCTGCGTATTTTTACCGAAATATCCCGGCTGTAAGAATCGTTCATCAGGTTTTTAATGGGAAGCAGGATGGTGCTGGTCTGCCCCTGTGCGTTAGCGGTGTCGTAGCCGTCGTTGATGGCGATAAACCGCACCCCGTGGTCTGCAAACTCCTGTAAGACCTTGCCGGTTTCGATATAGTTGCGCCCCAAACGGGACAGGTCTTTTACCACGACGCAGTTGACGGCGCCGGAACGCACATCCTGTAAAACTTCCTGAATCCCAGGACGAAAAAAATCAACGCCACTAAACCCGTCATCCTTCCTCTCGGCATGGATGCGGATTCCTGGCATTGATTTCAAAAATTCCGTGATAAATTCCCGCTGATTCTTGATGCTGTTGCTTTCCGGTTTATCTCCATCGTCATCAGACAGACGGAGATAGATGTCGGCGTCATAAACAGCCTGCGCGGTCAAATTTTTCATAACAATGCCTCCAATCGTTTTGTTCGTCAGTCCCAACAACGATTGGAGTGCGAGTTTTGTCCGATTTCTATTATACAGCAGGACACGGCCAGTGTCCAGGTGTTTTTTTCGGTTCCATTCGTGTCGGGGATTTACAGGGTACGGAGATAACTTTCAAATTGTTCCTCCATTGTGGTTCCCTTGGCCGCCTCGGAGAAGCCGATTTTCACGACAATCTTTCCGTGGCGGAAGCAATAGGGATTGCGAATCTGGCGGATGAAGTCCAGCATCCGTTCCTCCTTTGGAAGTTCTGTGTGGATGGATATGTCCCGAATATCGACAAGCTGCTCTGGATCAACCGTCTTAATGTCAACGGCGGAGAGCGTATCAAGTTCTGCAAGCGTGAGTGATTTCAAACAGGCTCCTCCTTTCTGCCTCTACAAATCTATTCAGAAGGGCGCCTGTCCTATGCCAGAGAACGCAGTCCCACGCTGGTTGCCAGAGCTGCGTCGATCTCCTTCATCTTTTTCTTGTTGATCTGCCCGATATAGCCCCGAAGCCGCCTGCGGTCAACCGTCCGTATCTGCTCCAACAGCAGCAGGGATGTAGGGGCAAGGCCCGGTACATTGTCCAGCAAAACATGGGTAGGAAGGTGGGTCTTATCCCTTCGGCTGGTGATAGCTGCCGCCACCACCGTGGGGCTGAAATAGTTTCCCACATCATTTTGAAGAATGAGTATGGGGCGCGTTCCGCCCTGTTCCGAACCAACTACCGGGTCCAGGTCGGCATAGAACAGAGCGCCGCGCCGGATTGCCTTTCGCCGCATAAGAATGACCTCCTGAATATAAGTAAGCCGGAAACAGGGCAGGCCCCGAAAGGCCCACCCCGCATCCGGCGAAATTTTTCCAATTGCGAATTGTCAAGTCAAGTGCAACAAAGAGCCAAAGAAGATTTCAAAGGGAGCGCGCCAGTCAAGGCATTTGCGGGGTCTGAAATTCATGAGGAAGACGAAGTCGTCCAGGAAGGCGTCAGAGAAAGCAGAGAAGTC
>NZ_JAPFEA010000120.1 GCF_026169115.1 Intestinimonas sp.
CCCGGTCGGGAAGAAAGGCGCCCAGCACCTTGGACCCATCCAGCGGCGGGAAGGGGATCAGGTTGAAAAGGCCCAGACCCACGTTGAGGACGGCCAGGGTCTCACAGAACCCCACCGCTCCCTCCAGAACGACTGCGCCCGGCCGGTAAAAGGCCAGCAGGACGGCACGGAGCAGCAGCGCCAGATAGGCCATGAGCAGGTTGGAGAGAGGGCCCGCCAGGGCGGTGACCGCCATGCCCGACTTGGGATTCCGAAAATACCGCGGGTCCACCGGCACCGGCTTGGCCCAGCCGAAGCCGGCCACCAGCATCATGAGGGCGCCGAAGGGGTCAATGTGCCGCAGAGGGTTGAGGGAGAGGCGATGGAGCCGCTTTGCGGTGGGGTCTCCCAGGGCCCAGGCCGCCAGACCATGGCAGGTCTCATGGACAGTCAGGCACAGCAGGATAGCCGCCACCGACAGCAGCAGGTCAATGAGCCCCGCCCAGTTCATATGTTGTGCAAAATTGGAAAAACTACCCACGCGCGGCGCCTCCTTTTTCAACGTCCGCCGGCAGGAGCTTCCCCCGCAGGGCGGCCAGCTCCTTCTCCTCCAGGCCGATGGCCAGAAGGTACGCAGGGATGGAGCCGTATGTCTCCTCCAACAGATCCAGACACTGGTCCAGATACTCCGCCTTTGACGCGCCGGCAAAGGCGGGGAGCGTAGGCACTCTGGCTTTGATCTGCCGGATGATGCGGGCCAGATAGGTCTCGGACACCTGGTAATCCGCCAAGATATCCGTCCGCTCCACGCCGGCGAGCCCCAACAGCAGGGCGGCCATCAGGCCGGTGCGGTCCTTCCCCGCCGTGCAATGGAACAGGACCCCGCCGGGTGCGGCAGCCACCGTACGCAGGGCGCGGGCCACCAGCCCGCTCCCCTCCAGCATCCGAAAATAGCCCGCCCCCACATCCGTCTCCAGATTGGGCATGCCGTCTCCCTCCGCCAGGAGGGGGCAGTGAAAGCAGTGAAAATCGGGGTGGCCGGAGATCTGGTCGGGCCTGCGCCCCACCTCCGCCTCGCTGCGCAGGTCCACCACTGTGGTGATGTCCCGGTCCAGGAGCCACCGGAGGTCCTCCTCCGTCAGCCCTTCCGGGTTGTCCCCCCGAAGCAGCCGCTCCCAGGCCGTCTCCCCGCCGGGGACGGGGTATCCCCCCAGATCCCGCAGGTTGTGCATCCCGCCTAAGGGAATGTGCCGCAGCATACCGCCGCCCCCCTTCGTCTTTTCGACATTATACCAGCCTGCGCCCAAAAGCACAAGGCAGACCCGGTTACACCACCCGGCTGCGCAGGACCCCGACGCCCTCGATCTCCACCTCCACGGTGTCGCCGGGCTTCATGGGGCCGATGCCGGCAGGGGTCCCGGTGGCCACCACATCGCCCGGCTCCAGGGTCATGGAGGCGGTGATGAAGGCCAGCAGCTCGGGGAGTCCGGTCATGAGCCGGGAGGTTCGGGACGACTGGACCGTTTTCCCGTTGAGCCGGGTCTCCAGCAGCAGGTCGGTGGGATCCACCTCGTCGGTGACCACCGGTCCCACCGGGGCGAAGCCGTCCATACACTTACCCCGGGTCCACTGGCCGTCCCCCTTCTGGATGTCCCGGGCGGTGACGTCGTTGAGGCAGGTAAAGCCCAGAATGTAATTCCACACCTCGTCGGGCTTCAGGTCCTTGGCCCGCCGCTTCATGACGACAGCCAGCTCCCCCTCATAGTCCAGCCGCTCCACGAAGTCCGGGGCGTGGACCTCCCCCTCCGGGTCGTTGACGCAGTTGGGGGTCTTGATGAACAGGATGGGCTTCTCGGGCACCCCCTCCCCCATCTCCTCGGCGTGGTCCCGGTAGTTCTTCCCCACGCACACGATCTTTCCCGGCTCGCAGGGGGCCAGGAGCCGGCAGTTCTCCAGCGCCCAGGTCTTACCGTCATAGTACTCGGTCTCCCCGGCGTAGGGGGGATATTTCAGCGTGCGGATCACCTCGCCGTCCAGCACGCCCCAGCGGACCTTGCCCATCCGCTCTGCCCTGACATATTTCATCGGAATCCCTCCCCAATGTGTGCGGCCAGCTCCCCCAGAAGGGCGTCCCGGCCGTCTCCCTTCTCCGCGGAAAAGGGGATCACCTTTACAGCTTCGTCCAGCTCCAGAGTATCCCGGATGCGCTGGAGATTGGGCTCGATCTCGCTCTTTTTCAGCTTGTCCAGCTTGTTGGCCACCACCACGAAGGGCCGACCGGTCTCCTTGAACCAGGTCCCCATGGTGCAGTCGTCCGCCGTGGGCTTGTGGCGGGCGTCCACCAGCATGCACCCCAGCGTCATGAGGGTGGGGTCGTCAAACCAGGACTGGATGAGCCGGCCCCACCGGGCCTTCTCCGCCTGGGAGACCTTGGCATAGCCGTAGCCCGGCAGGTCCACCAGATAGAATTTTCCGTCGATCTTGAAGTAGTTGATGTGGGTGGTCTTGCCCGGCGCGCTGCCCACCCGAGCAAAGTTCTTCCGGCCCAGCAGGCGGTTGATGACCGAGGACTTGCCCACGTTGGAGCGGCCGGAGAAGACGATTTGGGGCAGCCCATCCCGGGGGAAGTCCTCTTTTTTGGCCGCGGAGCGGATGAACTCCGCCATTTGCAGATTAATCATGGCGTCTCCCCCTTACTGCTTGAGGTCCAGGGCCCGCACCGTTCCCTGGGCGGGCTCGGACATGGCCTCCAGGTCCGGCAGAGTTCGGGTCCCCTCTGTCTCCAGGACCACCGAGAGCACCTGGTCCACCTGCTCCACCGGCACGAACTTCAATGCCGCCCGGACGGTCTGGTCGATCTCCTCCAGGTCCCCCACATTGTCCGCGGGGATGAGCACCGTCTTCATGCCGTTGCGCAGGGCGGCCATGGTCTTCTCCCGCAGGCCGCCGATGGGCAGCACTCTGCCCCGCAGGGTCACTTCGCCGGTCATCGCCACATTCTGGCGCACCGGCGTATTCGTGAGGGCCGAGACCATGGCGGTGGTGATGGTGATGCCCGCCGATGGCCCGTCCTTGGGCACGGCCCCCTCCGGGAAGTGGACATGGAGGTCCTTGGTCTTATAGAAGTCCTCCTCAATGCCCAGGCGCTGGGCCCGGCTGCGGATATAGCTCAGGGCGGCCCGGGCCGACTCCTTCATGACGTCGCCCAGATTGCCTGTGAGTTCCACCTTGCCGGTGCCGGGCACCACATTGACCTCCACCTGGAGCATCTCGCCGCCCACCTGGGTCCAGGCCAGGCCGTTGACCACGCCCACCAGACTGCCGGTCTCCCGGTGGTCCGGGTGGTAGGTCTTCGGGCCAAGAAAGCCTTCCAGATCAGAAGCCGTCAAGGAAATCTGCTTCACGCCATCGGAGACGATCTTCATGGCGGTCTTACGGCACAGGGCGGCGATGCGGCGCTCCAGCACCCGGACGCCGGACTCCCGGGTGTAGCCGGTGATGAGGGCTCGGATGGCGTCGTCCGTGAGCTTGAGCTGGGTCTTCTTCAGGCCGTGGCGCTTGCGCTCCTTGGGCAGCAGGTGCTCCTTGGCGATCTGGAGCTTCTCCTCATCGGTATAGCTGGAGAGCTCAATGACCTCCATCCGGTCCAGCAGGGGCCGAGGGATGGTGTCGGTGGTATTGGCGGTGGTGATGAAAAAGACCTGGGACAGGTCGAAGGGCACCTCCAGGAAATTGTCGCGGAAGGTGCCGTTCTGCTCCCCGTCCAGCACCTCCAGCAGGGCGGAGGCCGGGTCCCCGTGGATGTCGGAGGCCAGCTTGTCGATCTCGTCCAGCAGCAGCAGCGGGTTGCAGCTGCCCGCCCGGCGGATGCCGTCGATGATGCGGCCGGGCATGGCCCCCACATAGGTCTTCCGGTGGCCCCGGATCTCGGCCTCATCGTGGACGCCGCCCAGGGAGATCCGGGTCAGCTTCCGATTGGTGGCCCGGGCCACCGACATGGCGATGGAAGTCTTGCCCACGCCCGGCGGGCCCACCAGACAGAGGACCTGTCCTTTGAGTTCCGGCGCAAGCTGACGGACGGCCAGGAACTCCAGGATGCGCTCCTTCACCTTCTGGAGCCCATAGTGGTCGGCATCCAGGATCTTTCTGGCCGCCGCCACATCGGTGCGCTCCCGGGTGTGCTTATTCCAGGGCAGGTCCAGCAGCACGTCCAGATAGTTCCGGATGACGGTGGCCTCCGCAGAGCCAAAGGGCTGCTTGGCCAGCCGGGAGAGCTCCTTCTCCGCCTTTTCAGCCGCCTCCTGGGGGAGGTGGGCCTTTGCAATGCGGGCACGGTACTCGTCCTGCTCGCTGTCCCCGTCCTCGCTCTCCCCCAGCTCCTGCCGGAGGACCTTGAGCTGCTCCCGCAGAACATAGTCCCGCTGGTTGTCGGACAGCTGCTCCCGCACCTTGGTCTGGACCTCCTGCTCCAGTTCCAGAATGGCGACCTCACGTCCCAGAGCATGGGCCAGCTTGGTGAGGCGGCGCACCGGATGGAGCTCCTCCAGGATGGCCTGCTTGTCCGACGCCCGCATAGCGATGTTCTGGGCGATATAATCGGCGATATAGCCGGGGTCCTCACTGGAGAGCACGCTGATGAGCACGTCCCCGGTCATGCGGGGAGAGAGCTCGGCATAGCGTTCAAACAGCTCGTAAGTACTGCGGATGAGGGCCTCAGTCTTGGGGGTGTTCCGGGTGTGCTCCGGCACGGGGAGCACCTCTACCTCCCCCTGGAGGAAGGGGCTGGTCTTCCCCAGGCTCACCAGCCGGCCCCGGGTGGAGCCCTCCACCATGACCCGCACATTGTCCCCAGGCAGGCGAAGGATCTGCTTGACGGTGGAGACGGTGCCCACATGGAACAGGTCCATCTCCCCCGGCTCCTCCACGGTGAGGTCCCGCTGGGCCACCAGGAAGATGGGCTGTCCCTCGCTCATGGCCTCGTCCAGGGCCTTGATGGAGGCCCCCCGGCCCACGTCGAAGTGTAGGAGCATGCTGGGAAAGATGGTGAGTCCCCGGAGGGCCAGCACCGGCATGGTCGTAATGGTATTGGCTTCAATGGTCATCATGGATCACTTCCTAAAAACAAACAGGACGGAGGCGCCCCCCGTCCTGTTTTTGCTTTGTTTAAGATACGTTGCTCTGGGTCCGCAGGCCGCCGTGCTCCGCCCGGAGGGCCGCGCCGCCCAGACGGGGACGGGCGGGCCGGTCCGGGTCCCGGATCAGCTCCGGCTGTGCCCGGTCGGTGACACAGGCCGGGGTGATGATAACCTTGGCGATGGCGCTGTCCGAGGGCACATCGTACATGACCTGGGTCATGACCTCCTCCAGCACCGCCCGGAGCCCACGGGCGCCGATGCCCCGCTCGATGGCCTTCTCGGCCACGGCGGCAAGGGCCTCGGGCTGGAACTCCAGCTCCACCTCGTCATACTCCAGCAGCTTCTTGTACTGCTTCACCAAGGCGTTCTTCGGCTCGGTGAGGATGCGCACCAGCTGCTCCTTCCCCAGGGACTGCAGGGCGGTGATGACCGGCAGTCGGCCAACCAGCTCGGGGATAATACCGAATTTCAGCAGATCGTGGGGCTGGATCTCCCGCAGCAGCTCCGACACGTCTCGGGTCTTCTTGCTCTCGATCTCCGCGCCGAAGCCGATGGCCTTCTTGTCCAGCCGCTGCTCAATGATCTTGTCGATGCCGTCGAAGGCGCCGCCACAGATGAAGAGGATGTTTTTAGTGTCGATCTGGATGAACTCCTGATGGGGGTGCTTGCGCCCGCCCTGGGGGGGCACATTGGCCACGGTACCCTCCAGGATCTTCAGCAGCGCCTGCTGCACGCCCTCGCCGGACACATCCCGGGTAATGGAGGTATTCTCGCTCTTCCGGGCGATCTTGTCGATCTCATCCACATAGATGATGCCCCGCTGGGCCAGCTCGATATCATAATCGGCGGCCTGGACCAACCGCAGCAGGATGTTCTCCACGTCGTCGCCCACATAGCCGGCCTCGGTGAGGGTGGTGGCGTCGGCAATGGCGAAGGGCACCTTCAGGATCCGGGCCAGAGTCTGGGCAAAGAGGGTCTTGCCGCAGCCCGTGGGGCCCATGAGGAGGATGTTGCTCTTCTGAAGCTCCACATCGTCCCCGCCGCCGAAGTAGATGCGCTTGTAGTGGTTGTAGACCGCCACCGAGAGGGCCACCTTGGCCGCCTCCTGGCCGATGATATACTCGTCCAGCACATCCCGGATCTCCCGGGGGGTGGGGATCACGTCGGGGATATCGGTCCGCTCCTCAACAGGCTCGTCGCCGGCGTCGTCCAGGATGCTCATGCACAGCTGAACGCACTCGTTGCAGATATAGGCGCCGGGGCCGGCGATGATCCGGGCCACCTGCTCCTGATGCTTGCCGCAGAAGGAGCAGCGGACCGACCGCTTATCGTCATTTTTAGGCATGGGTCGCACCTCTTTGTTCGGGCACAGCGGCCCGCAGGCTTGGGCATGGCGCGCCATGCCCTGTAAACGCGGTCAAGAGGAGCGGAGTCCTTGGTCTCCGCTCCCCTTTCCCATCCGCTCCGATGAGGAGCGGCTCACATCACTTTCTGGTGATGACCTTGTCGATGAGACCGTAAGAGACGGCCTCATCCGCGGACATGAAGTTGTCGCGCTCACAGTCCGCAGTGACCACCTCGATGGGCTTACCGGTGTTTTCGGACAGGATGTGGTTCATCCGCTTCTTGATGACCTCCAACCGTTTGAGGTGGATGGCCATGTCTGTGATCTGGCCCTGGGTGCCCGCCGAGGGCTGATGGATCATGATCTCCGCGTTGGGCAGGGCAAATCGCTTGCCCTTGGCGCCCGAGGAGAGCAGGAAAGCACCCATGCTGGCGGCCATGCCGATGCAGATGGTGGACACGTCACACTTGACATACTGCATGGTGTCATAGATGGCCATGCCGTCGGTGACGGAGCCGCCGGGGCTGTTGATGTAGAACTGAATGTCCTTGTCCGGGTCCTGGGCCTCCAGGTAGAGGAGCTGGGCCACCACCAGGCTGGCAGTGGTGGCGTTGACCTCCTCCCCCAGGAAGATGATCCGGTCGTTGAGCAGCCGGGAAAAGATGTCGTAGGACCGCTCTCCCCGGTTGGTCTGCTCCACCACGTAAGGTACGAGGCTGGATTGGAACATAAATAAGATCTCCTTTTTTCGCCGGCCCGCCGGGGCCGGAAAACAGTATACGCTGAACAGTATGCCCGTTTGGAGGAAGGTTATTCCTTACTCCGCGGACTCCTCGGCCTTGTCAGGGGTGCCCTTCTTGGCCCGGGTGGCGCGCTTCTTGGGGGCGGCCTCGCCCTCGGCGGCGGGCTCTTCCTTGGCGGCCTTCTTCTTGGCGGTCTTCTTGGGCTTCTCCGCCTTGGCCTCGGCCTTCACCAGCTCCATGGCCTTCCGGCGCAGCAGAGTGGCCTTCACGTCCTCGGCGTCGGCGGCGGCCTTGACCTGGTCCAGCTCCATGCCGTACTGCTCGGACAGAGCCTTGTACTCGGTCTCCAGCTCCTCGTCGGTCACGGTCATGCTCTCGGCGGCGGCCACGGCGTCCAGCGCCATCTCGATCTTGATCTGGTGCTCGGCGGCGGCGTTGGCCTGCTGACGCATGGCGTCCAGGGTCTGGCCGGTCATCTGCAGGTACTGCTGGAAGGGCAGGCCCTGGCGCTCAAAACGGTCGGCGTACTCCTGGAGCACCTGGTCGCCCCGGAAGTCGATCATGGCCTGGGGCAGCTCCACCTTCAGCTCGCCGATGAG
Organism: Intestinimonas sp.; assembly: GCF_026169115.1. Classification (GTDB taxonomy): domain Bacteria; phylum Bacillota; class Clostridia; order Oscillospirales; family Oscillospiraceae; genus Intestinimonas. Next base: position 7,802 of record NZ_JAPFEA010000120.1, read on the forward strand.
GGCCTCGGTGACGGCATCCTCGAAGGCGTGCTGGGCGGCGTGCTCACGGCGCTCCCGCAGCTTGGTCTCCAGGTCCTTCTTGAAGGCTTCCAGAGTGTCAAACTCAGACACATCCTTGGCAAACTCGTCATCCACCACAGGGGCCTGGGGCTCCTTCACCTCGTGGGCCTTCACCTTGAAGACCACGGCCTTGCCGGCCAGCTCGGGGGTGTACTCCTCGGGGAAGGTGACGTCCAGGTCCTTCTCGTCGCCGGGCTTCATGCCGACCACGCCCTCTTCAAAGCCGGGAATGAAGGAGTGGGAGCCCAGCTCCAGGGCGTGGTTCTCGCCCTTGCCGCCATCAAAGGGCACGCCGTCCTTGAAGCCCTCGAAGTCGATGAGGACAGTGTCGCCCTCCTTGGCCGCACGATCCACGTTCACCAGACGGGTGGCCCGCTGGATGTAGGGCTTGAGCTCGTTCTCCACGTCCTCAGCGGTGACCTCCACCTCGTCCTTGGCAGCGGTCAGGCCCTTGTAGAAGCCGATCTCGAAGGACGGACGGACGGTGACCAGGGCCTTGAAGGTGAAGCCATCCTTGCCCACCTCCAGGACCTCGACCTTGGGATAAGCCACAGGGTCCAGACCCTCCTGCTCCACGGCCTGGGCATAAGCGGCAGGATAGAGCTCGTCGATGGCGTCCTGATAGAACACGCCGGAGCCGTACATACCCTCGATGATCTTCCGGGGGGCGTGACCCTTCCGGAAGCCGGGGACAGCGATGGTCTTACGGTTTTTCCGATAGACCTTGTCCACCGCGGCCTCAAACTCCTCGGCGCCCACCTCGATAACCAGCTCGACTGCGCTGTTCTCCTGATTTTCTTTACTCTTGACGTTCATCTACTTACTTCCTCCTGAATGTGTGATATCAGAATCTTATTTATACTACCAAATCTTTTCCGACTTTTCCACTCTTTTTTTCAAAATCGGAAAAATTCTTCTTTCGGTGCTCAGGGAAGGACCAGCTTCGGGGTGAACCGCAGATAGTCCGCAGCCACCAGCCGGTACTCCACGCCGTTCCGGGCCCCCTCGATGGCCAGCCGGTGGCTGCCCCCGTGGAGATGTCCGTAAAAGCATCGCTCCACCCCATACCGCTCCAGCAGCGCCAGGATCTCGGGGCAGGAGTAGCCCTGGTAGAGAGGCGGGTAGTGGAGAAAGCACAGTTTGGGCCTCTCCCCCGCCGCCTTCAGCGACGCCTCCAGCCGGATGAGCTCCCGGTTGAAGACCTTTTCATTGTGTCCCTGCTGGTCCTCCTCGTAAAACCACCCACGGGTACCGCACAGGGCGATTTCCCCATAGAAGTGGCAGTTATTGTGGAGGATGTCCAGGGTGTGGAATCCGTTCTCCTCAAAAAAACGCTTCATCTTGGCGGCGGTGGTCCACCAGTAGTCGTGGTTGCCCTTGAGGAGCAGCTTCCGCCGCCCCGGCAGGGCGTCCAGCCAGGCGAAGTCCGGTTTGGCCTGCTCCAGGCTCATGCCCCAGGAGATATCCCCGCACAGGACCACAGTGTCCTCCGCGCCCACCGCGCTGAAGCCGGCGGCCAGCTTTTCCACATATCCCTCCCAGGCGCCGCCGAAGATATCCATGGGCTTGTCCGCCCCCAGAGAGAGATGGGGGTCGCCCAGGGCGAATAGAGCCATGGCTCCGCCTCCTTCTTTCCCTTACTGGAGCATCTCCAGCACCCGGTCGGCCATGTTTTCCTTCTCTATGACCGTCTGGAACCGGATCTCCTTCCCCTTCAGGCCGGCCAGAGGGGCGGGCGCAGGCGCCCCGGTGACCTGGGCGAGCTGATCCAGGAGCGCGGTACCGGCGGCCAGTTCGGTGACGCCGAGCGCGCCCAGCACACTGTCGCAGAACTTGAAGGGGCTGGCGGTGGACACCACCACAGCGGGGGTGTCGTCTCCGGTCTCCCGGCGGTACTCCTCCAGCACATGGAAGGCCACGGCGGTATGGGTGTCGATGAGGTAGCCTCTGTCCTTCCACATTTTTGCGATCATGGCCTGGGTCTCGGCGTCGCCGCAGCAGCCGGCCGCAAAATTCTTATCCAGGTGCTTTCTCACCTTGTCGCTGACCTCGTAACGCCCCTCGGCGGCCAGGGCCGCCATGTACTCCTTTACGGCCACGTCGTCCCGCTCGGTGAATTCAAAGAGCATCCGCTCCAGGTTGGAGGAGATGAGGATGTCCATGGAGGGGGACATGGTATTATAGAATGGACGGTTCCGGTCATAGACGCCGGTCTTGATGAAATCGGTGAGGACGTTGTTCTGGTTGGAGGCGCAGATGAGCTTCCGGATGGGTACCCCCATCTGCTTGGCATAGTAGGCCGAGAGGATGTTGCCGAAGTTGCCCGTGGGCACGCAGACGTTGATGGGGTCCCCCTTCTGGACCTTCCCCTCTCTGAGGAGGTCGCAGTAGGCGGAGACATAGTAGACGATCTGGGGCAGGATGCGCCCCCAGTTGATGGAGTTGGCCGAGGAGAAGAAGTAGCCCCGGCCGGCCAGGGTATCCCGGAGAGCGGCGTCGGAGAACAGGCGCTTGACGCCGGTCTGGGCGTCGTCAAAGTTGCCCACCACGGAGCAGACCCCAACATTGTCCCCCTCCTGGGTCTGCATCTGGAGCTGCTGGATCTCCGAGACCCCATCCTTGGGGTAGAAGACCAGGATACGGGTCCGCTCCACGTCCTTGAAGCCCTCCAGGGCGGCCTTTCCGGTGTCGCCGGAGGTGGCCACCAGGATACAGGCCGTCTTCTGCTCCTCCGTCTTCCCCAGGGAGGCCGAGAGCAGATGGGGCAGCATCTGGAGGGCCATGTCCTTGAAGGCGCAGGTGGGCCCGTGCCAGAGCTCCAGACAGTAGGTCTTCTCGTCCAGCTGGCGCACCGGGGCTACCGCCTTGGTGTCGAACTTGTCGGGCCCATAGGCCCGCATGGCAAAGCTGGAGAGCTCGGAGGCCGTGAAATCGTCCAGATAGGACCCCATCACAAAGACTGCCCTCTGCTGGTAGGACATGTCGGTCATGGTCTTGAGTCCATTGGGAGAGAGCTTGGGCAGCACCTCCGGGGTCAGCAGACCGCCATCCAGGGCCAGCCCTTGGGCGATGGCCTGGGCCGCGCTGCATTTCTGATTTTTGTTCCTCGTGCTTACATATTGCATACTTCGTTCACGACCCTCATCAGATTAGAATAAAAGACCTTCTCCAGCAGTCCTTCGCTGTAATTGCGCCGGAGCAGGTGCTCACAGAGCTTTTCCACGTCCTGGATGCCCTGCATGCCCCGCGGCATACGGGTGATCCCATCCCAGTCCCCGCCCATCGCCACATGGTCCTCGCCGCCCAGAGCAAGGAAATGCTCCAGGTGGGAGGTCACCGTATCAAAGTCGGGATCCTCGCCCAGGAAGCCGGCGTACATGTTGAGGCCGGCCACTCCGTTGGTGTTTATTATGGCAGTAAATTGCGCGTCGGTCAAGTTCCTTGGATCAGGAAATACGGCCCGGGCATTGGAGTGCGTGGCCACCACCGGACGGTCGGTCACCTCCATCACATCCCAGAAGCCGGGGTCGGACAGGTGGGACACATCCACCAGCATCCCCAGTTCCCCCATGGTCCTTACAAAGGCGCGGCCCCGCTCCGAGAGCCCCCTGTCCTTCTCCTCGGCATTGGTGCCCGAGAGAGCGTTGGGGTGGTTCCAGGTGATGTTCACCGCCCGGACCCCCATCCGATGGGCCAGCCGGAGCTTGTCCAGGTCGCAGTCCAGCAGCTCCGCGCCCTCCACGGACAGGAAGGCCGCCGTCTTCCCGGCGGCAAAGGCCGCCTCCGCCTCCGCTCCCGTCCGGCAGAACTCCGCCAGGTCGGCGTTGGCGTCCAGCTCACTGCGGAAGAGGGCGTACTCCTCCAGGAAGACCTCCCACAGGGACCGGCCCGGCATATCCTCCGGGGAGCCAAAGGCGGCAAAAAACTGGGCCCACCGGCCCCTTCCCCGCCGCCGCTCCAGATCCAGGTGGCCCTCCTGTCGGCGGAGCCCCCCGCCGTGCAGATAACATCTCAATATGGTATCACAGTGTCCGTCAAAGAGATCCATGGCTAAAACGCATCCTCTATGTAATTGATCTCCGGCTTCCGGGTGGCCGTCCCCTCCGGGGCATAGACCTCAGCCACGTCAAACCGGGGCTGGAGCTCCGTCGGGTGCTCCAGCAGATAGAGCTGGGCCGACGTGCGTATCCGCTCCTGCTTTCCCCGGTCCACAAAGGCCCGGGCCGGAGCGAAGGCGGCGTTCTTCCGCAGCTTCACTTCTGTAAAGACAATATACTTGTCATTCTCTGCCACCAGGTCGATCTCGCCAAAGCGGCACCGCCAGCCGGCGGCCACCACCCGCCAGCCACGGGCCCGGAGCCAGTCGGCAGTCTGGCTCTCCCCCCAGCGGCCCAGCAAACGCCGGTCTCCCCCGGTCATGACGCGCCGCCCCCGGCATAGAACTTTTTGAGGAAGCTCTTCCGGTGGATGGGACAGGGCCCATACTGCCGCAGCAGCTCATAGTGGCGTTTGGTGGGGTAGCCCTTGTGGCGCTCGAACTCGTACTCCGGGTAGACCTTGGCCATCTCCTCCATGTAGCGGTCCCGGCTCACCTTGGCCAGGATGGAGGCGGCTGCGATGTTGGCGCTGAGACTGTCACCCTTCACCACTGCAATGCGTGGACAGGAGATCCCCTTGTCGCGATTCCCGTCAATGAGGGCAAAGTCCGGCGCCGGGTCCAGGGCCCGGATGGCCCGGTCCATGGCCAGGAGGCGGGCCGTCAGGATGTTCAGCGCGTCGATCTCGGCGGCGTCCACCGAGGTCACCGCCCAGGCCACCGCCCTTTTCCGGATCTCGTCAAAGAGCCGGTCCCGCTGCCTGGGGGTCACCTTCTTGGAGTCGTTGAGCCCCTCCGGGACCCAGCCCCAGGGCAGGATCACCGCCGCGGCATACACAGCGCCGGCCAGGGGCCCCGCGCCCGCCTCGTCAGCGCCGCAGATCAGTCTGGCGCCCTCCCGGCGGTACCGGTCCTCCAGGGCCCAGAGATCAATCTGCTCCATGGTCCCCGGCTCCTTCCGGCGTCTCAAGGGTAAAGCGTCCCAGCTTGCCGCCCCGGAACTCGTCCAGCAGCACCCTGGCCATACGCTCCAGGTTCACCTCGCCCCCGGAGATGAGGAAGCCACGCTTCCGCCCCGCCGCCTCCAGCAGCTCCCAGCCGGGGGTGTCCGGCTCAGGAGACAGCTTGTAGCGGTCTGTCAGGGCCTGGGGATACCGGGCGGCCAGCTCCTCCATCAGCGCGCAGCCCAGACTCTCCACGTCCATGATGTCGTCCTTGATGGCCCCGGTGTAGGCCAGACGGCGGCCCACCTCCTGGTCCTCAAATTTGGGCCAGAGGATGCCGGGGGTGTCCAGCAGGTCCAGTCCGGCATCCACAGCCACCCACTGTTTGCCCCGGGTCACGCCGGGCCGGTCCTGGGCCTTGGCCGATTTACGCCTGGCCACCTTGTTGATAAAGGTGGACTTGCCCACGTTGGGCACCCCCACCACCATCACCCGGACGGGGCGGCCCACCTGGCCCTTCTCCCGCCACCGGGCGATCTGCTCCTTCAGCGCCTCCCGCACCGCATTGGAAAACTGGGCCACGCCGGCGCCCGTCTTGCTGTCGGTCTCCAGCACGGCGCAGCCCCGGTCCCGGAACCATTTGCTCCAGGCCCGATTCTGCGCCGGATCGGCCTGGTCCGCCCGGTTGAGCACGATGAGCCGCGGCTTCCGCCCCACCAGCTCGTCGATATCCGGGTTGCGGCTGGACCGGGGGATGCGGGCGTCGATGACCTCCGCCACCAGATCCACCAGCTTCAGATCCGCCTCGATCATCCGGCGGGTCTTGGTCATATGGCCGGGATACCATTGGATGTTCAAGCCCTCCCGCTCCTTTCTCCCTTGTCACGTCCCGTAGGCGTCATATAGAAGTCATTATACAACACATTCCGGCAAAATGAAAAGAGTCCTGTCGTCTTTTTGATGAAGAATACAAAAAAGGAGCGGCGAACCGCTCCTTTTCCGTTTGGATTTTCTTACAGCTTCTCCTTGACCTTGGCGCTCTTGCCCACGCGGTCACGCAGGTAGTAGAGCTTGGCCCGGCGCACCTTACCGGAGCGAACGGTCTCAATCTTCTCGATGATGGGGGAGTGGACGGGGAAGACCTTCTCCACACCCACGCCGTAGGAGACGCGGCGGACGGTAAAGGTCTCGGCAATGCCGCCGTGCTTCTTGGCGATCACAGTGCCCTCAAAGACCTGGATACGCTCACGGTTGCCTTCCTTGACCTTGATGTGCACCCGAACGGTGTCGCCCACTTCCACCTTGGGGGGCTCGGCCTTCAGGTACTTCTCATTGAAATTCTGCATGAGATCCATTTTTACTTCCTCCTGTTTATAGGCGGTCATACCGGCTCACAGCGCCGCCCCGCTCTTTGGGACCGGCACCGCAGAGGACCACCCTTTATCAAAGCCAAAATATGATACCATGCCGGCGAAAAAAAAGCAAGTCTATTTTTCCATTTTTCCCATTCCGATCTGACAGCAGAGGAGCCAGCCCCCCATCAGGGCCAGCGTGGCACCGCCGCCTTTGGCCAGGATGCTGACGCCGCCCGCCAGCAGGCCCGTGCCCAGAGCCAGCGAGCAGAGCTGCACCCCAGCCGTCGCCCGGTCGTGGGGCAGAAACCCGGACAGGATCATCAGAAGGGCCCGGCCGCCGTCCAGGGGCCACACCGGCAGCAGGTTGAACCAGCCCAGGCACAGGCTCAGCCCCGCCGGCAGCCAGCCCGGCTCCCCAAGCCGGAGCGCCCCCCAGGCCAGGGCCAGACTGGCCCCCGGCCCCGCCAGGACCGCCGCCAGTTCTCCGGCATAGGTCAGGGGCCGCCGCCGGTCCAGGACCATCTCCCCGCCGGAAATCGTCAGGCGGATTTCCTTTACAGTTCCTCCCAGGAGTCGGACGGCCACATAGTGGCCCAGCTCATGGACGGCGGCGGCCAGAAGGGCCCAGGGCAGTACGCCCTCCCCGTCCAGCAGCGCCAGGACCGCCCCCAGCAGCAGGAAGCCCGGGGTGCAGGTCACGCCGCGCACCACCTCCACGGCCTACTCCGTTTCGATGTAGTCCGCAGGGTCCACCCGCTCCCCGTTCACCTTGATCTCAAAGTGGAGGTGGGCCCCGGTGACCTCTCCGGTGTCCCCCACCTCGGCCACCTTCTCCCCCGCCGCCACCTTCTGGCCCGGCTGGACGCACAGGCGGCTGCAATGGGCGTAAAAGCTGGTCACACCATTGGCGTGGGCAAGCTGGAGATACTGGCCATAGGCCGGACTCTCCCCGATATAGTCCACTGTCCCTGCGGCAAAGGCGCCGATGGCTGAGCCGTAGTTGGCCGCCAGGTCCAGGCCGTTGTGGAACTTCTCCCCGCCCTCGATGGGGTGCTCACGAAGCCCAAAGCCGGAGGAGACCGGCGCCATCACCGGCGCGGCGGTCCCTCCCACGCCCAGTGGATCGGCCTCCGGCTCCGCCGTCTCTGTATCCACCGGTTCCCCGCTCTCCGGTTCCGGCAGAGCAGCTGCGTCATCCGGCGGCGCAGTCTTCTCAATCGGGAGCACCAGCCTGCCGGCGCAGGAGGACAGCCGCGCCGCCTCGATCCGGTAAAGGGCATTGCCCCGGTGGTCAAAGACCCAGGGATGCCATCCCGCCTCCTTCAACCCGAGGATGGACCGCCACGCCTGGGCGACGGCCTCCTCTCTCCCCTCTTCCCGGTCCATCGCCCGGCCAAGGCTGGCAAAGGCGGCCTTGAAATCCGTATCCGCCCGAAGGACCTGGAGCAGCTCTCCACGGACCTCCTCCATCCCCTCCGGGAAGGCGTTCCGCCCCCAGAAAACGGCCAGGAAGAGGACGGCGCACACGCACAGCTGCAGGAGCCGCCGCTTTTCCCGGGGCGCCAGAGCCACGCTCCGCCTGTCCCGCCGGGCGCGTCCCGCGCTCCGCCGCCGGTCCGCCGTCCGACGGGCCGTGTCCTCCCAATGCCGTGCGCCCTCCATGGCCGTCCCCTCCCGTCCTGCTGTTCGTCCTATCCTATTCGGACGGGCAGTGGGTTATGACGGTCCCGCGCCTTTCTTTTTCGCGATGGCCCTGTCCATGGCGCAGCGCACCGGCGTCGTGCGCGCCCGCCGGTTGTTCCGGTCCAGAATGGCGGAGATCTGCCCCATGGTCTGCTCCACCTCCTGCCGGAAGATGGAGGCCGACAGCCGCAGGGCCCCGTGTCCCAGGATGATGAGCTGTTCCGCCCCATCCGAGGTAGCCACCCGGACCCTGTGCTTCTGCTTTCCAAGCTCAAAGGTGGTTTTTTCGATGTAGGCGTCCGCTGTCTCCGCCTCTTTCGTGTAGACCACGTGGATATTGTGGTAGCGCGAGACCTCCCGGGTGCTGCCCGGCACCTTATAGGCGTCGAAGACCAGGATGACCTCGCATTTGCGGAAGCCCTGATAGTTGCTCAGCAGGTCCATCAGCGTCTGCCGGGCGGCGTCCAGGTTGTCCTGGGCCACCGCCTTGAGCTCCTCCCAGGCAAAGATGATGTTGTACCCGTCCACCAGCAGGTATTCCGGCCCCCGCTCCCGCTCCAGAATGCGGTATTTCTCTCCGTCCAGACTGGTCCGGGCCGGCTTGGGGGCGGGGCGGAATGCCTCCCGCTTCACCTTGCCGTAAGTCCGCTCAAAGATGGCCTGGAGCTCCTTGTCCTCCTCCAGCCCGCCGGTCCAGCTCCGCCGGGTCCCGCCAGACGGGACTGCATCCGGCGCTTCCTCCTCCGGCGCAAGCTCCACCCCGCTGCTCACATGGGCCATGGCCGGGACCTCGTCCCACTTCACCACATAGCCCGCGCCGTGGGCGCAGAAGACAGAATCCGCCGGATTCTCCAAATCCCGCTCCGGGTCATAGCCGGCGGCCTTCACCACCTCCGCCTGATTCCCGCAGGGGGCATAGCCCCGGAAGGAACAGCTCAGGCGGCCCTTGCCCCGGGTGTAGGCCGTCACCTCCTGGGCATAGTCGCCCAGCCCGGCCACGGGGGCGGCTCCGGTGAGCACCGTCTCCGCTCCGCTCTGCTCCGGCGCTTCCACCTCTCCCCCCATGCGCTGGAGGTCGGACATGGCACGTCCCACCGCTTCGCCGGGGAGCTCTAGCCGGAAATCGTACCACGGCTCCAGAAGGATGCTCTCCGCCGCCATAAGGCCCTGGCGCACTGCACGGTAGGTAGCCTGACGGAAGTCGCCCCCTTCGGTGTGCTTTTCGTGAGCACGCCCCGCCGTCAGGGTGATGCTCAGGTCGGTGATGGGCGACCCGGTGAGCACGCCCAGGTGGGCCTTCTCCGCCAGATGGGTGAGGATCAGCCGCTGCCAGCGCCCCTCCAGAGTGTCCTCCGGGCAGACGGTACCAAAGCGCAGGCCGCTCCCCCGGGGCAGGGGCTCCAGCAGCAGATGGACCTCCGCATAGTGCCGAAGGGGCTCATAGTGTCCCACCCCCTCCACCGGGGCTGCGATGGTCTCCCGGTAGACGATGCTCCCCGGCCCGAAGGAGAGCGCCAGGCCGAACCGCTCCAGGGCCAGCCGCCGGAGGACCTCCAGCTGGATCTGCCCCATGAGCTGAAGGTGGATCTCCCGGAGCTGCTCATTCCACACCAGCCGGAGCTGCGGGTCCTCCTCCTCCAGCTGCCGGAGCTTGGCCATGGCTGTATAGGGGTCCTGACCCTCCGGGAGGAGCACCTGACAGGCGAGGACCGGCTCCAGGGCGGGCTCCTCGCCCTGAGGTTCGAAGCCCAGGCCCTCCCCCGGTTTTGTGCGGCTCAGCCCGGTGACGGCGCACACCATGCCCGGCTCCGCCCGTTCCACCGCCTGGAATTTCTCGCCGGAATAGATCCGGATCTGGTCCACCTTCTCCTCCCAGGCCCCGGAGGGGCCGGTCAGGAGGGTCTTGACCTTCAAGCCCCCACCGGTGATTTTCAGATAGGTCAGACGGTTGCCCTGTCCGTCCCGGGCGATTTTGAAGACCCGGGCCCCAAACGCTGCGGGCGCCGCCTTCTGCCGGGTGTACCGGTCCAGGCAGTCCAGGAGGCGGTCCACTCCCTCCAGCTTGAGGGCCGAGCCGAAGCAGCAGGGAAAGAGCTTCCGCTCCGCCACCAGTCCGGTCAAAAACGCGTCGGACAGCTTTCCCTCCTCCAGATAGGTCTCCATGGCGGTCTCGTCGGCCATGGCGGCCTCCTCCTGCCATGCGTCATCGGTCCCGTCTCCCACGTCCACGCAGCCATCATCCAGCTTTGCTCTCAAGTCCTTCAGGAGCGCCGCCCGGTCTGTCCCGGACAGGTCCATCTTGTTCACGAAGAGGAAGACTGGAACGCCGTAGCGTTTGAGCAGCCGCCACAGCGTCATGGTATGGCCCTGGACGCCGTCGCTGCCGTTGATGACCAGGACGGCATAGTCCAGCACCCCCATGGTCCGCTCCGCTTCACTGGAGAAGTCCACATGACCCGGGGTGTCCAGCAGCGTGATGACGGTCTCCCCCAGAGGCAGTACCGCCTGCTTGGAGAAGATGGTGATGCCCCGCTCCCGCTCGATGGGGTCGGTATCCAGAAACGCATTCTGATGGTCCACCCTGCCCAGCTGCCGCAGGGCGCCGCTCCGGTAGAGCAGGGCTTCGGAGAGGGTGGTCTTACCCGCGTCCACATGGGCCAACAGACCCGTACAAATGTATTTTTTGGCCTTTTCCGCCTCCTGTACTCCTATGGAAACCGTCCCCTTCCGCGCATGAATCCTGTTTAGTATAGCACACGGGAAGGGGGTTCGTCGAGACGCCGCAGCAGAATTCCATTTTCAGGCGGCGGACCACAGGCGGGCCGATCCTTGGGCTCCGGCGTTACCCCGGCGCGCCCTCCCCCGCCTCCAGCGCCGCCTTCAGCTTCTCCAGGGCCCGCTTTTCGATGCGGGATACATAGCGACACGCCTATTGTAAACGATGCCCTCTAAGAAATCGCCTCCAATTCATGGAAGCGGAATTTGATGATGATCTCTTTTTCCTCGGTCAGCTCCACCCGTTCGATGAGACTGACCAGCAGCTCCCGGCTGGTGAGAGCCGAGTCCAGAAACTGTTTTACCAGTGCCCTGGCTTTTTCTTCCGTGTTCACCGGCTGCTTTGCCTGTTCCTGCAAGCTCTTCAGCCGACCTTCCAAAACGGTGCGGTCCATCTTGACCTTCTGGTAGATGCGCTGGAAGTCCTCTTCCGAGAGCAGTCCGTTCAGCCGGTCCATATACATCTGATCCAGGTTGGTGGTCAGAGCGGTAATTTTCGATTGCAGTGCCTGCATCTCCGCTTCACAGCTGGCCGCCTTGCTGGCGTTCTCCACGGCTTCTTTCGCAATCGGGCACAGCTTATTGGGATGCAGATAGGCCCGGCAGACTTCCCGCACCTTGGCGAATACCGCTTCATTCACCGTTTCTTCCTTGATGGAATGACAGGTGCAAACGCCCGCCTTAGTGAATCGCTGATAGGTTCGGCAGACAAAGAACAGGCGATCCTCCCCGGCGGCATTTTTACGGTTGAGTACTGCCATAGGATAGCCGCACTCGTGGCAGAAGATCAGGCCTTTCAGCAGAAAGTCATAGGTCCGGCTTCGGGTGTGCTTGCGGCTGTTCACCAGCAGCTGTACCTTTTGAAAGGTCTCCGGGTCAATAATCGGCTCATGGGTCCCCTCTACCACCACCCAGTTTTCCGGCGACTGCCGCAGGCACTTCTGGGATTTGTAGCTGATCTTTACACTGCGCCCCTGCACCATGTTGCCGATATAGGTCTCGTTTTTCAGCATTTCGGAGATCCGCTCGCTGCTCCACAGTCCAGTGTAGGGGCCAGGGTTCCCGACCTTCCAGCCGCAATAGATAGCCGGTGTGGGGATACCTTCTTCGTTGAGCGTAGTCGCAATTTTGCGGCAGCTCATACCAGAGAGGGCAAGTGCGAAGATCCGCCGCACCACCGGAGCCACTTCCTCGTTAATGACGATCTTGTTTTTCTCGGTGGGGTGCATCTTGTACCCATACATGGGCTTGCCGCCGATGAACTGCCCCTTCCGCTGTTTATCCCGCTTGACGCTCTTGATCTTCTTGGAGATGTCCTTGGCGTACATGTCGTTCATGATGGCACGGAATGGGGTGATGTCGTTGGCGGTAGAGTCCACGCCGGTGTCGATACCGTCCAGCAGGGAAATGTACCGCACCCGGTGTTCCGGGAAGTACCGCTCCATATAGTGGCCGGTCATGATATAATCACGTCCCAAACGGGAAAGGTCTTTGGTGATGACCATGTTGACCTTTTTGGTTTCAATATCACCAATCATCCGCTGGAAGCTGGGACGGTCAAAACTGGTGCCGCTGAATCCGTCATCTACATAGGTGTCATAGACACTCAGCCGGTGCTGCTGAACAAATTCTTGCAGCAGGGATTCCTGGTTCTGGACACTCTGTGATGGTCCCTCGTTTTCATCCTCCTTTGATAGTCTGATGTATAAAGCCGCATGATAGTCCATGGGGTTGCTTATCTCTAAGTACATGCTATACCTCCTGAGATAAGCGGCCATTCATCATGAATATGATAACATTTCGCGGCCATATTGTCAAATTTTTGCCCCGTTTTGGAGATTTCTCTCTATAAAAAGCCGCAGACATTCTGCGATCAGTTCCGGCAGCTTTTCTCCTTCTTCTGTGAAAAAACAATGGACGACCGGCACCTGTCCATCCTTTTTCACTGGCATTCCCTCCTTTCTGGTTTGTGAAAGTCTATGCGGCAATGAGGTGGTCCTTTCCTGACCCGACACAGTTCGATGCAGATTGACAGAATTTTCTCTTTTCTTTACAATGAAAGTAAAGGAGGTGGTAAAATGTTTTCAAGAATGGAAAAGGAAATCATGCGTCTGCGGATGGAATCAAAGGCTGAGGAAAATCAGAAGAAACCACCCCTCTCGTCCCCAGATGTGGTGGAAACATCTGACTTCGTGTTTGCTCCTTTTCCAACGCTATCTGAGAGCTCTGCAACAGCAATGTTATGAATGCTGGAAGGAAAAGCGGTGAGGCTAAGCCTCACCGCTTTTGTCTGTAATATGGCGCCCACTCCAGCTGATTCGCCGACAGAATGGGAAACGGCCACTTCGGTTCCTCCCAAAGACTGCCTCGAAACAGGCGTGTCCGTTTTATCACCAGTACCGTGTCAAACTTTCCCTCTTTCCAGTCCGCCAGCATCTGGTTCAGACCGGGCCGAGTCAGGTCACATCCGGAGTATCCCGCATCTTCATAATATTGGGCAGGTTCCAGCCCATACTCCCGTGCAAAGGCCTCCAGTTTGCCGCGCTGCGCGGACAAGGCTCTCTGGTATGTCTCGCGATCTCCTCCACCATCTACCCGGCAGTAAAGTGCCGCACGGCTGTTTCCCATCCAAATCACTCCTTTCTGTCTCATTATTTCATATAGGTCAGGAAGATTTTGCCGAAAAAATCACCGTATTTCGATCAGTCCATCCAGGAACCGCTCAAAATCCGGTGACAGTTGAATATTTAGTTCATAATCACGCCGCACGTCGATCCGCTGCACAACGATAGCCAGCAGCATTTTTTGTTCCTCCAGTGTTCCGCTGCGGAAAATCTGGTTCAGTCCACAGTATTTTCGCTGCTTGATCTCGATTTCCCGGCGCAGTTGTTCTCCATTTTGGACCTTGGCCTCCAGCTCATACAACCACTCTCTGGCTTTGTCGATTTCCACCTCTGTTCCTTGTAAAAGTTCCTGCAGAAGAGATACCCCAAAGGAGCTCTCTCCGCGGATCGCCCGAGCTACCTCGCCACGCAGGGTCTCCCGATCCTGTTCCTTCTCGGACAAATGCTGTTGCGCCGCTTGGTAGGCATCCCGCCGCTCCTGAAGTGCGATTTGATATTTGTACTCCAGAATGGTCTCTGCAGGCAGTGCCTCCAGTTGCTCCAGCAAGGCGGAAATCGCAGTTTTGACCGCCGCTTCCACACGCTCGGCGTGGTAGGTCCGGGGACCATCGCAGGCCGTTGCTTCCCCCTCCACGCTGGCATTGCAACGGTAGAGCCGCACATCCCGGCGATAGAGTGACCCATCCCGCTTGCGGCGGTACTCCTTCCGATGGATGGTGCTGTTCATGCGAGCGCCGCAATGGCCGCAGTAGGTCAGACCGCTCAACAAAGCTTTTCCGTGTCTGGGGGCAGAAATAGTATTCATATTGTTCTCCTTTCGGTTTCGGCTTTCTTTCAGTTCCTGTACCTGTGTAAAAATCGCATCCTCTACGATTTGAAGGTGTGGTAGCCTCGGGGACTCTACACCACCTTTCTGCAGATAACCCAGATATCGTTTGCTGGATAACATATGAAAGATAGATGCCTGATTCCACCGCTTTCCTTTGCGGGTCATGATGTTTTGACTGTTGAGGTATTTGGCGATGCGCTGGCTGCCCAGTCCTTCTCGGGCTGCCTTGTCAAAAATGACCCGCACCACCCGGGCCTCTTCCTCGCAGATTTGGAGCTCGTACAGTGCCTGTTTCTTTTTGTTCAACCGTTCTCCCCGTACCAATTGGTAGCCATAGGGACACTGTCCCCCGGTAAAACAGCCTTCTTCCGTCAGCTGCCGGATCCGGGTACGGGTGCGCTCAGAGATCTTCTCACTCTCACCGGCAGCCTGCCAGTAGCGGATATAGTTGGTCAGCTTGTCTACGTGGTTGTCAAAGCGCTGCTCCCCTTCACAGACGCTCCAGACAGCAATGCCGTTCCGTGTCAGCCATTCCACCACAAAAGGCGTCTCATCGTCCCGCCGTCCGATGCGGTCAAACATATAGACCAGTAGGATATCAAATTTTCCCGCCATGGCATCTTCACGGATCTCCATGACCGCATCCCGCTCCCGCATAGTCAGTTTATAGCCGGAGACGCCCTTTTCAGAGAATTCTCTTAAAATCTCCCAGCCGCGCTCCTGAGCAAAGGTCTGGCAGGCAATTCTCTGCATAGGGATATCATTCTTTTCCACCTGTCCTCGGTCGGATACACGATAAAGGCAATAGGCTCGGTTCATAGTAATGCTCCTTTCTGTTTGATATCTTTATTCTAAGGTAGCATTTTCTAATTGAACAGGAGCCGTGGGGTGCTGGGTCAGTGCAGCGCAAACATAGTGCCAGATGCTGGCCTCCTTGGGCGTCACAGAAAAAGAAATAATCACCTTGCACTCCGCCGTTTCCATTGTCAGGCTTTGTTTGCTCGAATCGTAATTCATGTGGATTCCTCCTTAATTAAATATTGTTCCTTTTATCTGTGGCGGGGTTGAGAAAGTTTTTTTCAATCATGGTTTTGATTGTTCCTCCTTTCGGATCAGGATGCTTTTTCCCTCGGCGTTGATGCCATACAGGTCATCCAAATGGATATGAAATCCATCCTCACGAATGGTTTCCGCCATACCAAGAGCGGCTTTCGCCAATAGAAGCAGCCCCGTCCGGTTTCCCGTTAACTCCAATTCATTTCCATCGGCATGAGTGGTAAAGGAGAGGTGAGCTTCCGGTTCCACTGGGAGGATGGGCAGTTGTTCATCATTCAGTTGAATGGTCAGCGTTTTAGTTTTCATTGCTTGTATCCTACCTTTTGAAAACTCCTCAATCAAAATCCATCCAGACCATGTGCTTTCCGCAGTGGAGGCACTGGAACAGATAGCATTGCAGATGCCCGCCGTTGACGGATTCCTGGATCATTTCCTTCTGCTCCCCGTCCCACATTGGATCGTCCAGCACATCCTCCAGCACACCCAGCGCCCGCAGTTCTCTGGCCCCCACATGGCCCAGATAGGCGCAGTAGTCGCCGCAGTGGGCCCGCCAGTATTCCTGCTGCCAGCCGGAGTAGCCGGGGGTGTGGTGGATGAGCTCGTCCAGTTTTTCCGGGTCGTCTACGCCATCATCCACAGAGTAATCATCCTGAAAGCTGCCGTCATATTTCCGGGCCGCTTCGCCGCTGGCAATACACGCCGGGCACAGATACGCAATATCCTCCACGGAAAAGAATGGATTGGTATAGAAAATATGGGTCGTCTTGCCGCAGCAGTCGCAGACAACGCCCTCTTTGGACGCCTCAAAAGCGCCGGTGTCCAGAGGGTCCGGGTGATACCGGAAGGCGGGTAGGCCCAGCAGGGTCCGCCGCTCCTTCTCTTTCTGTGTTTCCTCCGGCGTTTTGGGCTTGGGGAGGGCATAGTGGTTCCCCCAGTTCTCCGCATAGTCCTTCAAGACACCCAGCCGCTTGAGGGTCTTCTTGTCGGAACGATTTCCAATTTGGCAGAGCAGTTCATAGGCATCCTTCTTGAAGTCCAGGAGGTCATACACATCCACCAGCACTTCCTTGGCCTGCTGGTCCCCGCTCTGCTCCAGTTCCTCCTTAAAGGCATAGAGGGCGCGGACACTGTCCGGGCCGCCGTCGGTTGCGGAAAACTGCTTTTTCAGTTCGATGTAGGTTTTCTGGTATTCTGTCATCGGGCGCATCTCCCATCAATCCCACCAGAAGTACCAGACGGTGGACTGCCGCAGCACATCCGCCAGATTGCCCACAGTGGGATCATCCTGCTCCTGGTCCACGACGTCCGGGCAGAAGCCGTACTGCTCCACCGCGACCTCCATGGCCTTCTCCTGGGAAACAGGGGCCGGGAGCAGGAACTCCAGCTCATCGTGGCTCATGGCCGCAGGCACCGCGCCATACTGCGCGAACCAGTATTTCGCCACTGCCATCAGCTCCGGCGTGTCAGGGCACTCATTCCAGTTTCCGAAGGGCAGGTAGGCAAAGATCTCCCAGGGGTTCTTCACCGGGATCTTGGCCAAAATGAGGGGGTAGGTCATGTGACTATCCGAATCCCAGTAGCAGGAGAAGCGGTCATTGTCATAGCCGCCCTCCAT
Source organism: Intestinimonas sp. (assembly GCF_026169115.1). Classification (GTDB taxonomy): domain Bacteria; phylum Bacillota; class Clostridia; order Oscillospirales; family Oscillospiraceae; genus Intestinimonas. Next base: position 24,839 of record NZ_JAPFEA010000120.1, read on the forward strand.
CTCGCCCAGGACTTCTTCCTCCCAGTCCAGATCATCGTCCTCGGCTTCTTCCCTGCGCTGGCCGGTCAATTCCTCCAAAACCGCCTTTCCGTCCTTGATGGGAGCGGAGAGCACCTTCTTCCGGTACTCCGTTACCGCTTTGAGGTCAAATTCGTAGCAGTCCGCATCATGCTCCGGATCGGCGTTCATTACCAGACACTCCAACAGCGTTTCATCATCCGCCTTGATGAGTACCGGTACAAAGCCCTCTTTGAGACTTTCCCGCTTGGCGTAGCTATATGCCGACATGATGGGGTCATCATCTGCCATGGATGGGAAATAGGTACACTCGCAGTCCAGATACTCCATGATGGCCTGGGCCACCTCAGAGGGCTCCAGCGTGTCCTCGTCGAAGTCCTGTCCCTGCCAGTTTTCAAACCGTTCCCCGATCACCTCTGCCATAGCCTGATAGTAGTCCTCGTCAAAGGGGATGAACAGGTAGGCTTCATCCTGGAACTCATCAGAGTGATACCGCTCCGGGCCGAAGAAGCGGAGGGCGTTGTCGTCAACATCGGCAGGATAGTAGGGGCTGTCGCCCTCTCCGTAGTAATAGCCTGCAAAGGCACGGCCTTGCTGATTGAACAGCACAGAGAACAGACAG
>NZ_JAPFEA010000119.1 GCF_026169115.1 Intestinimonas sp.
ACTCTACGCTGAACCTGGCTCAGTGGAGCCTGGTCCCCAGTGAGTCTGCCGACAGCTACCGGACGGTCAAGGTGGACGTGATCTCCGCCTCTCAGGTGGTGCGTCAGATCACCCTTCCCAACGCGTTTGTCATGGAGTATTCCGAGGAGCTGGACGATGAAACCGGAGTAGGCAGCTTCTACCTGCATGTCAAGCAGAAGAAGGATCAGACCGCCAAGGTCGCCATCGACGGCGAATTCAGCGCCTAAAACAGGGAAAGGAGTGTGTAACATATGTCTCTGAGAGTAACGATTGAGGGCCAGGGCTCCTTTGAAATCGCCAAGGAGTGCGTCAAGAAGGTCACCTACAAAACGGACATTCCCCTGGACTCCAACGCCCGCACCAAGGACGTGGGCAGCAGCCTGGAGATCTCCGGCAAGATCCTGACCGCCGTAGACGGCGACCCCTTTGATTCCACCCGGCAGATGGGCCTGTGGTCCATGGTACCCGCTGAGGATTCCGCCTGCTACCGGAAGGTGACGGTGGAGATCATCCAGGCCGGCATCGTGGAGCGGAAATATTACTTCCCCAATGCCTTTGTGGTGAACTACCATGAGGACTTCGGCGACAGTGATGGTGTGGGCACCTTCTCCTTGGTGGTCAAACAGAAGAAGGACAAAATTGCCGGGATCACCATTGAGGGAGGATATCCGGCCACTGCGTAACCGTTCTGAGAGCGGAAAGCTGCATACTGCGGCGCGGCAGTCCGCGTGAGGGAGGGCGCGTCCGACTTTGGTTGGGCGCGCCCTTTTTCCTTAACAAGGTCTGCTTGCGACCTTTATGAAAGCGGCAGCCTGTGAGCGGGGGAGGCTTTCATAAGGGCCGGAAGCAGTCAAACAAGGAGGAACGTCCACCATGAATGAATACTATCGAACCCTTGGTGTGCAGCCGGGGGCCTCACAGGATGACTTAAAAAAGGCGTATCGCGCCTTGGCAAAGAAATATCATCCAGACCTCCATCCGGGCGACCAAGAGGCGGAAACCCGCTTCAAGGAGGTCAACGAGGCGTATGAGGTCCTGGGCGACCCGGATAAACGCAAGGAATATGACGCAAAGCAGCAGCCAGCACAGCGTCATCAGGCTCCGAACAAGGCTAGGTCGGCCACACGCACACCACGGGGCGGTCCGGTGGACTTCTCACAGATGCAGGGTGGATTTGCTCAGTTTTTCGGATTCGATCCCGCAACCGGGCAGGTGCTCGATGAGGAAAAAGTTTCTGGGCAAAAGAGGAACCCGCTGGACACCACAGATCTGTTTGAGCGATTTATGGGCTTTAAGTGATCTGCGGCACGGATGATGACAAGATGGGGTGTATCTGAAGATGACAAATAAGCGCGTGGTGGACCTCCTGCTTGCCTTGGTCGGAGGGGCGATCGCCTCAGTTGGGTATTTTTATCTTGAGGACTGGTATCGCCTGCCGTTGGTATTTTCGGGGCTTTTGCTGGCGGTCGTATTTCTGATTTTTATGGTGCGGGATGGCCGGGCAGGGCCAGAGCCGCCTGTCCGGCCAGCAGATGGGGGGAGTGTCCCGCCTTCGGGCCGGCTGACCGAAATTGTACTGCTCAATGAAGAAGATCAGGCTCTGACCTCTTGGACGCTCTACGGAAAGACCGGAATGGTCATTGGCAGGGATTCCGGGGAGAATCAGGTCAATATCAACCTTGCCAGTTCGGCTTATGCCAGCACGGTGGAGATTGAGCACGCGGCGCTGAATTATGCGGCCGGCTGCTGGTATGTGGAGGATCTGGATTCAAAAAATGGAGTGAGCGTCCAGAAAGAGGACAAGCGGAAATATAAGCTGGCTCCTGGGCAGCCGTGCAGGCTCTCTACCGGCGACATTCTCTACATCGGCCTTGTCAGGCTGATGGTTCGATAATAAGAAGAATAGATTCTAAGATGAGGGAGATGGCGATACCATGTCAAATCTGATTCACTGCCAGAACGGACACGTTTTCAGCAAGAAGCGGTACGGGACGGTGTGCCCCTACTGCAATGTCGAGACAGCAACCAAGGAGAAACGGGAGACACAGCGTTCGGATGTGGAAATTGAGGAGGATATGTTCCGCGAGGACATTAAGCCGGTCTGCGGCTGGATCGTGTGCATTGACGGCGCCCGTCAGGGCAAAGATTATCAAATCGTCCAAGGGAAGAATTTTGTGGGCCGTGCCGACGATATGGACATTCAGATCCTGGGGGATAATGAGATCTCACGCCGCAACCATGCGGTGATCGTGTTCGACCCGAAGAAGAAAGAAACGGTCTTGCTCCCTGGAGATTCCAACGGCCTGGTCTATCTCAATGGCAATGCAATATACACTTCCACTGTCCTGGATAAATACGATGAGATCGAACTGGGAAAGTCCAAATTCCTGTTTCTCCCCTTCTGTGGCGAGCATTTTATGTGGGGTGCAAAAACAGAGTAACGAGAGAAGGGGGCGGGGGATATGACGCCGCAGGCAATACTGATGCTTTTGTGCATCGCAGCGGGGGTCCTGCTCATCGTTCGGGCAACCATGGGCGGTGGGGCCAGACGCTACCACGGGCCGGATGTGGGCAGCTCCATGACCATTGGCGGGCGTGAGGTGCAGGAGGATTATGTTGGCACGCTGGCTACGCCGGCCGGACTGCTGGCGGTTCTGGCGGATGGCATGGGGAAGACATACGGGGCCCGTATCGCCAGCCGGACAGCAGTGGAAACCTGTTTGGATCTTTTCCGGGACTACAACGCATTTGATAACCCGCAATACTATTTTCGCAAAGCATTCCACGCGGCCAACCGGGCCATTTTGCGGGAGCTTGGCGACGAGGGGTATGGCGCGGCCAGTGTGGGTGCCGCAATGATCCAGGACAACTGGCTCTTTTATGCAGCTGTGGGAAATGTGAAGCTGTGCGTCTACCGCGGCGGAGACCTGGTGCCGGTGTCCGCCGGGCATACGCTGGATGTTCTGGCGGAAGAGCACTTCCAAACTGGAAGGCTCTCCAGAGAGGATGCGCTGGCCATGCTGGAGAACCACCGTCTTTATAACTACCTTGGGCAGGATGGCTTCAAGGATATTGAGATCTTTGACCGCCCTATCGCGTTGCAGAAGGGGGATATTATCGTCCTTATGAGCGATGGCCTGTATGAGCTGATCCCCTGGAAGGAGATCGAGGATGTTCTTGCCGGCGGGGAGGACTGCCAGAGCATGGCCTACGCTCTTATCGAAAAGGTCAATCAGAATACGGCGGAGGACAGGGATAACGCCAGCATCATCCTGATACGCTGGGACGGGAGCGGACGCGGAGCATGAGAAAACAGAATTCAACGTTCAAGACGGCATTCACATCAGAGGCCGACAAAAACCTGAAAAACACCGATTCCTTCGGTTATGTGGAGCTGGACAAGTACGCCTGCTATGTGATCGCCGATGGCATCGACGACCAGGTGGACGGGGAGAGTGCCAAGCTGGCAGTTGACACCATTATTTCGGCGTTTACAGAATCGCCCTCGATCCGAAAAGGTGCGATCAGGCGCTATCTCCGGGCCGCCAACCGGGCCCTGCTCACAGCCGACAGCAAGATGCGTCTCAAGGCATCCGTGATTGTGCTGGTGACTGACTACGCGAAGCTGCGCTATGGGCAGGCCGGCAACGCCCGCCTGCGGCTCTACCGGGACGGGTTCCTGCGCTTGCAGTCCCAGGACCAGTCGTTAAGTATGGACTTGGTGAAAGCGGAGAAGCTGGAACCGGACAAGCTCGCCAAGCACCAGGAGCGGCACAACCTCTATTGCTATTTGGGCCAGGAAAAGGATTTCCGCCCTTACATATCGAAAAAATGCAAGCTCTCCGACTCGGACGCCGCCGCCCTGCTGACCCGCGGCGTGTGGGAGCATGTGGACGATGGCCTTCTGAAAGACGCCTTTGCGGATGCGTCTGACGAGCCCCAGGAGACGGTAGACGGCGTGGAGGATCTGCTGCTGTCTCCGCAGCCGAAGGACCTGGGTTCCTATACCTTTGCAACGATCTTCTTTAATAAAGTTTATACCGATCCGAACCGGAAACGGAAGATCAAGCGGGCCATTATGATCGCTATTCCCATCCTCCTGGTGGTGATCGTCCTTTCCATCGTGCTGACGGTGCTCTATCGCAATCGCCAAAAGCAGATCGCCGCTATGGAGCAGAGCTATTACGATGCGATTGAGTATATACAGGCAGACAACTATGTTCGAGCCCGGGAGGAGTGCCAGAAGGCCCTTGGCCTGGCAGAGAAGTTGGACCAGGAGGAAATCCATTCAGACGCGAACAACTATATGAAGTTGATCGAAAGTGTGATCGCCGGCGATGACGCGCTGACCAACGGGCAGTACAGCGACGCCCAGCGCCATTTTCTCAATGCCAGAAACCGGGCCCGGTATGCCGATAACCTGGGTGTGGATTATCTCAACGAGCGTCTGGCCCAGACCAGCCAATATATGTCGGTGTATGAGTTGATCTCCCTGGGGGATACGCTGGCCCAAGGGATGCAGTATGAGGTGGCGGAGGAACAGTACCTGGCGGCCAGGGCCCTGGCGGCGCAGATCTACTTCGACACTGGCCGGGACGATGCCGTAGCTGCTTTGGAGAAGCTGTATGCCGACCAGGCGGAGGCCCAGGCCCAGGACGCGGAGAACGCACAGCAGGTGGCAGAGGCTCAGGCTTCCGCCGCCAGCATTGCGGCGGAGGGCGATGCAGCCCTGGCCGAGGGGAATTATGAGAGCGCCCGCGCACTCTATACCACCGCTCTGCAGAAATATACGGAGCTGGAGGATCAGGGGCAGATCGATGCTCTGACCGCGAAGCTGGCGGCCATCACTGTCCAGCAAAACGCACAGGCGGAGTTGGTGGCAGAGGCGGAGTCTTACGTCAGTCAGGCGGAGACGGCGTATTCTGAGGGTAATTTTGTCCAGGCGAAGAAATACTATCTCCTGGCCAGGGATGTCTATGCCCAGATGGGCAATGATGCCAAGCTATCCGAGGTGACACGCCGGCTGGAAGTCATTGCAATGGGTATCAGCGAGCAGGAAGCTGCGGAGCGGGAGGCAGCGGAACGGGAGGCGGCAGAACGGGAGGAAGATGAGCAGGCGGGTACACCGGCTCCGGAAAGCCCTTCCCCTGTCCCGAGCACTTCTGTGAGCCCTGCACCGGACACGGTAGGATAAAAGGTGAGGTGCTGAAATGGGAGAGAGCATATTTGGCTCCGGCTTCGATCTGCGGGATTATGTTCACAAGCGGGCGCTGGAGATCAACAACCTGGAGGAACGAACCCTCTACCGTCAGATCACCGATGGGATGATGGCCGAGCTGTTTCAATATCTCATCGACGCGCAGAGTGCGCTTGAGCAGCGAGTCTTATCTGAGGTGCGGCCCTGTGGAAATGACTTTGCGATCCACATCGGCGTGACAGAGCGCGAGCTGTACGATGCCAGTGACAGTTTCCTGGTGCCGATTTGCCCGGAGGACATCGCCTCGGCGCGTCCCACGGCTGCCGAATGCCTGCGCTCGGACGCTCCGGCGGCGGTGGAACGGGTGTTCCTGCGTCAAAACACACGGGAGGCGCGGAAGTTTGCGGAAGATGGCGCGCTGTACCAAGGCGCTGTGACAACGGATAAGGGGACGTTTCCCGCAACCTTTTTTGTCCGGAGGAGCCGCCGGTATCTGGAGCGCGTGGAAAGGCTTTATCAGGTGTTTCATGCCAACCACATCCCTTGGGCCACAGTCTGCGCGGCCTACCTCTATAAAATGTTCGATGTCTTTGTATCCGATGTGGAGGGGCTTGAGGCGGACAGTACAGATGAGATCCGGTCCGTATCCGTGGATTTTGGCGCCTATGATCCGTTCCTGCACCGGGGCATGGTCCCGCTTTGGAACCTGGCGGGGATAGAGGTCAACACCAGTATGTACCCCTCACCCTGCGCCGATCATGTCCACTGTGAGCACCGCATTTTCGCCCACCGCCTGGCGCCGGGCTGTCATTACCTGGTGGCCGACTTGGAGCGTCCTTTGCGAAACGTGCGGATGGAGCGGGGCGATATGCTCATTACCTGCCAGGAGCGGGGACCGGTGGCCTGGAATCTGATCCAGGTCAATCAGGACACGGAAAAACTCCGGTATGAATACCCGCCCCTGGTCAACCAGCCGGCGGACAGCTTTGCGTCCAATCTGGGCATATTCTACCAGCAGGGCATAAAGACGCTGGGGGAACTGAGGCATACCATCCTGAGCTATGGTTACAGCGATGTGGTGTCCTTTCAGCGGGCCGAGCTGGGCGCCCAGCTGCCGGCGGAGGCGGAGAGCTATGATATGGACCAGTTTATCACGGATGAGCTGCGGAAAAAGAGCGCCCGCGAGACGATGCTGCTCCACTTTGCCGCGGCCGACCCGGATCATTACCTGAACATGGATCTTGTGAGTTTCCTAGTGACCAAGGCCCAGAAGATCTTCCCCGAATATGTCTGTGTAGGGGTTCTGGATACGTAGGCGGATGGGTGTTGCACGATGAATTATATTTGGGAGATATTACTGCGGGCCCGGGAGGGCGGCGTACCGGACGAGAATCTGTTTTTTGCCCAAGCCAAGGAGTGCAGTCCATGGTATGAGCAGTCCTTTCCCTGTCTGAATGAGAGCATGGCGTCCGGGCCGGTTGTGGAGATCAACAGCCTGTACCGTTTTTCCTCCATCTTTCAGGAACTGCTGCATGAGATGGGGGATTCTGAGTATCTGCGGTTCCTCTTTGACGCCGGCATCCATGTCCTGGCGGCACAGGAGACTATGATGGGATTGAGCAAGCGGGACTTTTATGTGCAGAAGCTGCGCTGCGATCTGCTGGCCGGAGAATTTGGCGGCCCAGCGGCGCAGGCACTTCAGGCCCTTTCCGATGACCGGCAGCGTGGGGTGGCCTCTTTGCTCCTTATGCAGTATGAGACAGGCTCATCCCTGCTCATGTTCCGCAAGGCTATGACCTATTTTTACCCGGACGCCATGCTCTATCAGCTCAAGGCGCATCCGGAACAGCTCCTGCTCTACCTGGGGCTGGCCGGCGCCGACCGGCAGACTGTACAGCTACTGGAGGATTTGTTCCTCCCTTTGCAGTACCAGGTACGGATTTTTTGGACAAAGCACTTTGGCGTTTGGGATGTGGACGAGACGCTGGTGCTGGACGAGATTGAGATTTACTGACGAGATCAGACAGAGGCGGTGTGGAATTTGAGCAAGTATTCCTATACATACAATCGAAACGTGGGGGAGAAAGAGGAGCTGCGCTATTACACCCGGGAGGAGCTGGAACTGATGACGACCCATCAGCTCCGGGACATCTGCTACCGGGAGCGCATCATCAACGGTATCCACGCCCCATTGGATAAGGATGTGCTGATCCGGGAGATCATGCGCTTTCGCGGGCGAGCCGACCGGCTGTTTATCACGGAGGACTCTGAGGATGGTATGGAGCGGCTGAACGCCCTGCTCTCCACTGCCAAGCTGAATTTGCAGAACACCGTCCTGCAGGGCTGCGCCAAACTGATTGTGTATAACGGCATTTCGGTAGAATACTTTGACCGTTACACCATTGGCTACCATCAGGATCTGGCGGACACCAATGCGCTGCTGGTCAGCGGCGGGGAGATCTGTGCCATTTTCAACCTGCGGACGTATCAGAGCGAGCCGGAAAAGCTGTTCATTACCAAGTCCGCCAATATGACGTGCCGGGAGTCCGCCATACGCAATTACACACTTTACTGTATGGATCGGCGGCAGTCCGACCTACTCTACCACATCTACAAAGGGGACACCCCCATTGTCCCGGAGCACCTGACCTTCCGCACAGTCTCTGTCCTGAATTTCGAGGTGCGGTCCCTGCTGGAGAGCCGGATGCCTCTGGCTATTGACTTCGGCTCATCCAACACCACTGCCGGCGTCTATCTGGACAATGCCTACTTTGAACAGCTCTCCGGCGATCCTATCTCTCAAATCCTTAAGCGGGATCAGGTCAACTATGTGCCCCATCTGGACGTAGAACACAAGGATGCGGAATCCCTCATTTTGCCCAGCGCCGTGGCGGTGGTAGGGGTGAGGGGAGAGGATATACAGTACCGGTTCGGCTATGAGGCCAACCGGCTGTTCCACCTGAGCTACATCGACGAGGGATTTTGCGTGTTCTACGACCTGAAGCGGTGGGTGGGTGACGCCGACCGGCTGGAAGAGGTGGTGGACCGGGAAGGCCACCGCAGCTTTGTCCCGCGCAAGGAGATCATCCGGGCCTACCTGGAGTATGTGATCGAGTGCGCCAGGCAGCGGTTCAAGTGCAGCTTCAAATCCATCCATATCTCCGCCCCGGTCAAGCAGAAGCCCCTTTTTGTGGAGCTGTTCCAGGAACTCCTGCCAGAGTACCGGTTGGAGAGTGAAAATATGCTGGATGAGGGCGTGGCTGTCCTCTACAACACCATCTCCACGCTGATTAAAGAAAAGCAGTATCAGGATGGGGCCATCTACCGTGCACTCATCATCGACTGCGGCGGCGGCACCACGGATCTGTCCTCCTGCCGTTTCCGAATCACAGACCGCCGTGTGGCCTACCAGATCGACATCGCCACGGCCTATGAGAACGGGAATACCGACTTCGGAGGCAATAACCTGACCTTCCGTGTGATGCAGCTCCTGAAGTTGACCCTGGCACGGCAGCTGACCAGCGAAGACCTCCCAGATGCCGACGCCATCATTCAGGCGCTTGACATCGATGTGTTCCGTACGGTAGACCGCCAGGGCGTGAACAGCGTCTACGCAGCCCTGGATGAAGCCTACGCCCAGGCCGAGCGGGTGATCCCCACCCGGTTCCGGGACTATGAGCACAGGAGCCGGGCGGACTACTACGCGGTCAAGAACAACTTCTACTTCCTATTTGAGACGGCGGAGCGGATTAAGACCAGCTTCTACAGCCATGCCAATATCCTGCGCATGGCCGTATCCAGTGTGCCGGTTCAGGAGCCGGCCACAAAGTGTATGCTGGTAGACCGCTGGAAACTGTCCGCCTATCAGGAGCAGGAGGGGGTGCTGGAGGCGCTAAAGGATGTGCCCACCGCCTACATCAATATCTATGCCCTCAACCTTCTGCTGCGGGCGGACATCTATGGGATCGTCAGGCAGTTTATGGAGGGCCCCTACGAATCCGGAGAACTTCCGGAGTACAGCATCCTCCGCCTCACCGGGCAATCCTGCAAGATTGACATCTTCCGGGATGCGCTGAAGGAGTTCATTCCTGGAAAGGTCATCAAGACCTCCCGAAGCGACCGGGGCCAGGAGCACGACTATGAATTGAAGCTGATCTGCCTGAACGGTGCCATTGAGTATCTGAAAGACAAGATGTTTGGGTACGCTGACGTGCGCATTAACCATGAGCAGGCCGCCTTCCCCTATGTGGTCACCGCCTTCACCCATACCAATCAGGAGGTGACATTGATCCACAGCCTGGACCGGGAGAAGATCCGCGGCTTTATCTCCCGCAATATGGCCGATCTCACGCTCAAGCTCTACCTGAAAGACCTGGAGGGGCGGCAGCGGTACATCTACAACTGCTCCTGTGATCCGGACAAGTTCAAAGACCAGAAAGCGGAGGAGATTGTGGCCCGGTACAGTGGGCAGATCCGTCAGGATGATCTGGATGATATTGTGGACCGGGAGCTGAAATTCTTCATCCTGGCAGATGAAGACCGCTGGGGCTTTACGGTGGTGCCGGTGCTGCGCCGGGAGGGGCAGCTCCAACTCGGGCCGGATCAGTTCTTCCGCTTTGAGACGGAGGGCTGGGTCACCAACTTCTTTGACGGGACAAGATAAGAGTCGTGGTCGGCCAGCTCTGTCCGCAATAAGTGCGTTGGGCTGGCCGGTGGAAAGCGCACCAGTTGGCAAAATAGCAGGATAGTAGCAGACCGCAAAAGGGGATGATCTGTAATGGTCACAATCGACTACACGGGCCTGCGCCTGACGGGGGCGCTGCGCATAGAGCACCTGACGGACCTGACGCTCCATGTGGGGGTAAACGACCACGGCTGGGCCGTGGTGGAGGGTGAGGCCGGGGAGGACGCCCTGGAACAGCTCCAGGGCGCGGTGGCGGGCCGGGAGCAGGTCATCATGGCCCGGGACGAGTCCGGTGTGGAACAGCCACTGTTCGCCGGGATCATCCGCACTGCCGGCCTTGTCACCTACGGCGGATACAACCGCCTCCACATCGAACTCCAGAGCGGCACCATCCTGATGGACCGTGTGAAGAAGAACCGGAGCTTTCAGGACGTGGGGCAGACCTACAGCCAGGTGGCCCAGCGGGTGGCGTCCGGGTACGAGGACGGGGCTGTGATCTCCACCATTGGCCAGGACAAGCCCCTGGGGGTGCCGGTGATCCAGTACCGGGAGACGGACTGGGAGTTTCTAAAGCGGATGGCAAGCTGGTGCGGGGGCGTGGTGGTGCCGGAGACGCACTACGCCTATCCCCGCATCTGGTTCGGGTTCCCGGAGCGGGCGTTCACCTGCGCCTTCCCGGAGGACTGCTACACCACCGGTATCAGCCAGCGGTACTATGAGCTGGGCGGCCCGGTAGCGGGCTACCGGCGGGCGGACTTCCTCTACTACGATGTGCCCAGCAGCCAACTGTGCGACCTGGGCTGGTACACGGTGTTCAAGGGGCAGGAGTTCCTGATCTGCGAGAAGTGGGCGAAGCTGGAGCGCGGGGAACTGACCTTCATCTACCGCCTGGGCAAGCTGGGACTGGGCTGGGGACGAAAGCAGTACAATGAGAAGATCAGCGGCATGACCATCCTGGGGGAAGTGCTGTCCACGGAGCGGGAGACGGTGCGGCTGAAGCTGAACATCGACGAGGGTTGGAACCCGGGTGGCCCCTACGCCTACACCTGGCGTCCTGAGACGGGGAATATGATGTACTGCATGCCCCAGGCGGGCACCAGGGTATCCCTTTACTTTCCCAACTATGACGAGCAGGCGGCCATGGCGGTGAACTGCGTGCGTACCAACGGGGCGAGCTGCGACCGGATGAGCGATCCGTCCAGGCGGTCTTTTGTCACTGAGCACGGCAAGGAGATGAATCTCTATCCGGATGTAATGTCCCTGCTGGGTGGAGCCAATGGAACAGTCAAGCTGGAGGATGCGACTGGGATCACTCTCTCCACGGATAAGAAAATCACAATTGTGGCGCAGGAGAAGGTTTCCATATCCGCAAAATCTGCTATTGGGGCCGCCCCTATGGGCGAGATTGTGATGGCAAAGGGAAATGCTCTCAGTGGGGAGATGGAATCCACTCAGGTACAGTCCAACCAGTACGATTTGCTTTCCACTGGCTATACACACATGGAGGGGCGGAACCAGCAGACGTTTGAAGCCTGTAATGATGCGCCGCAGGAGGGAAGTTTTGACTGGGGCAGACTGATTGGAAATGTGGTGGCCGGTCTGGCGGTTGTGGCCGCTGTGGCATTTGTTGTAGGAACCGCTGGCCTGGGTGCCCCTGTTGTAGTTGGAGCTATAGCGGTGGGTTCCACAGCAGTTATCGGGCAGGCCATATCGGATTACACATCAGGGACAGTGTCCAGTGTAGGAACCTACATAATAACGGGGCTCATGGGGGCTGTCGCTGGAGCGGTGAGCGGCGGAGTTGGGGCAATGGTAGAAGGTGCCATCCCTGCCGGAGCCGCACTTTTCGCGAAGATGGGGATTGTTGGTGGTAGTGGTGTGTTGGAAACCTTGATCGAGAATACGATCATGGGCCAGGAAACCACTGGAACTGATCTGATCTTTGCATTTATCGCGTCTGCGGGTCTTTTTGGTATCGGAGATAACTTGCTTCCTATTTTGAAACGCGGCGGCCAAGCGATTAGTGGTATGGTTGATAATGCCACAAAATATGTTGATGATGTGCTTGGAGATATTGGGAAGCGGTTAGACAATACGCTTGACAATCTGGCGCAGCAGATAGATAATCTGTCCAAAGATCCATATGCGCCTGTGTTGGCCATGGAAGGGCCGCCGCTTGATTTCAAAGGGCAAGCAGATGACATTATTGATACAGCCGTAGATAGTGCTCACCGTATTGATGCAAGGCGACCCTCACAGGCACTAGAACAACCTGCTACTGGTAACAATTCGCATCATGAAATTGGTCCTAACACCTTGATAGATGCGGTGGATAGGGCTAAAATTGACGGTTGGATCTATAAACCCAGAGACGAACTATATTTGAAATATAAAGAGGTATATGACAATCCTGTATATTATGATCAATCTACAGGAGCGATACATTGGCCCATAAATGACGGTTTTTTAGATGGGACTAAAATTGAATCAGTAATTCCACAAGACACAATTTTCAAAAGATATGGTGAAAATAGTGGTGAATTTTTAGGAAATACTACAGATACATTTGAAGCAAGAGCTCTAGCACCACATAGTGAGGATGCACCAGTTCATTATTATCAATTAACAGAAGACTACAAAATGACTACTGGAAGGGCTGCGCCGTGGTTTGGAAGTAATGGTGGAGCCGAGCAATTTGTAGTATATAAACC
>NZ_JAPFEA010000056.1 GCF_026169115.1 Intestinimonas sp.
CGACGTGCCCCTCATGGAACACTATGCACTCAACATTTCGACGAAGGAGTGATCTTATGGCAACGAGTATTGGTCTGCCCAGCCTGACCATCACCTTCCAGAAGGCGGCACGGGCGGCGGCCAACCGGAGCAAGAAGGGCTTTGTGGGCGTCTTTGTGCGGGATACCCAGGCCCAGGGCGTCCACCAGCTCACCAACGCTGCCGGCATCCCCACAGAGCTGGGGGAGGCCAACCGGGCTTATCTGTCCAGGGCCTTCACCGGCACCGACCGGGGAGCGCCCAGCAAGGTGGTGGCGGTGGTCATCGCCCCCGGTACCGAGGACACCACGGCTCTGGCCGCCGGCCTGAAGCTCATCGAGAACCAGAGCCTGGACTACATCGCCCCGCCCCCGGACGTGACGGAGGCGGAAAAGACCCTGCTGGAGACCTGGGTAAAGGAGCGGCGGAAGAACTACTTCACCGAGAAGCTGGTGGAGGCCAATCCCGCCGCACCCCCTGACGATATGGGCGTCATCTCCTTCACCGAGACCGACGGGGCCATCGCGGCGGGGAAGACCACCTACACGGCGGCGGAGTACGCCTCCCGCATGGCTGGGGTGCTGGCGGGCATCCCCATGGGCATGTCCTGCACCTACGCCCCCCTGGAGGAGCTGACGGCGGTGACACCCCGCAGCGAGACCGAGCAGAAGACGGCCATCAATGGGGGCAACCTCATCCTGATCCACGACGGCCAGGTGGCCAAGATCGCTCGGGGGGTCAACTCCCTGACCACCGTCCCGGCCACCGGCAACGCCGACTGGAGCAGGATCAAGATCGTGGAGGGGATGGATCTCATCACCTACTACCTGCGCACCACCATCCAGGGGCAGTACATTGGCCGCTATCCCAACACCTATGACAACAAGTGCCTGCTGCTCACCGCCATCCGGGAGTACTTCGCCTATCTGGAGAGCGCCGGGGTGCTCAATCCCGGGGAGAGCTGGGCGGAGATCGACCTGGATGCTCAGGAGCGGTGGCTCAAGGCCCAGGGGGTGGAGACCGCCGATCTCACCGAGCAGCAGCTCAAGGAGTACCAGACCGGGAGCTGGGTCTTTATCAAGTGCGGCGGCCGGCTGGTGGACGCCATGGAGGACTTCCAGGTGATCTTCCACGCGGCGGCCACCCTGGCGGCGTAAGGAGGGAACGACATGGCAACAAACATTGATGTCACAAAACGTGTGCTCAATGGACTGTGGGGATATATATGGTTGGACGGAGAACAGGTGGCCGAGTGCACCGCCTGCCAGCTAAAGGTGACTATCAACAAGGAAACCATCAATTTGTGCGGTCAGTTCATGTCCGACGTCAAGGCACTTAGCGCCAGAGGCACCGGCAGTCTGACCCTCTACAAGGTGGACTCCGGCTTGATTCAAAAAATGGGAGATCTCCAGAATGGTATCGACCGCCGCTTTACCATCGTCTCCAAGCTGAAGGACCCGGACAGCTGGGGAGCAGAGCGGGTGGCTGTCTATAATGTGAGCTTCGATGACCTCACGCTGGCGGACTGGCAGGCGGCCACGGTGGGCAAGGTGACGACCCCCTTCACCTTCAGCCGCTATGAGTTCCTGGATCAGATCGATTCGGATTAAGGAGTGATCTTATGGCAACGAAAGAAAAATCTGTGGTCAACAGTCTGCTGGACCTGCCGGAGTTTGAACCGGAGACCTCGGCGGTGAAGCTGCCCCGGCTGAATATCGTGCTGGAGCTGCGGGAGCTGCCCTACGACAAACTCATCAAACTGACCCGGGAGCCGGAGGCCCAGCTCCATCTCATCCTGGCGGCCGTGACCAACCACCCCGAGATGAGGGACAAGGCGTGGTACCACGACAAAAAGGGCTGTGCCACACCCGTGGATGCCCTGAAAAAGCTGCTTCGGAAGGGCGAGGTGGAGAAGGTGTGCCGGGCCATCGACCAGCTTCACGGCTATGCCGTAGGCAGTGTGGTGCCGGTAGCCCCCGAGACCATGCAGGCGGCGGCCATTGACGCCGCTGTGGAGGATCTGGAAAAAAACTGACCGGGCGCGCCGACCTGGCCGTGGCCCAGCGGCTGCTGCTGGACCACGGCATTTTCCCGGGGGATTTCCTGCGGCGTCCTCCGGGAGAGCGGGCGGTGGTCTGCGCGCTGCTCATCGACCACAAGCGCAGAAAGGACGGTGAGATCTGATGCCAAGCCGGAGTACGGATGCCAGCATCGCCTTTTCCGTGACGGACAATTTGTCTCAATCCATCGTGAAGATGAAGAACTCTCTCAATGAGTTCAAAACAGACGCCGAGGGACTCCAGCAGCGGCTGACCACCCTGGAAAACACCCGGCTGCAGCTGAAGAACATCGACCTGAAGCAGGCCAGGGAACAGGTGGAGCAGACACGCAAGGCCATGGAGGCCCTGGGGGATGCTGCCACCGACGCGGAGCGGGAA
>NZ_JAPFEA010000129.1 GCF_026169115.1 Intestinimonas sp.
CCAGCTTCTCCCCCTCGTAGTGAGGGGCGTCAGGCACCTCAAAGCAGAATTTGACCGCAACACAGGGATAGGGAAGCTCCAGCTTGGCAAGAAGCGCTTTCTTCTCATCGCTTAACATACTGTCACTCGCCTTTTTTCAAAACACTATTTAGGACCATTTTTAATCTTTCCAGGCCCTCTTCCACATATTTCGTAGGGCAGGCCAGATTCCAGCGTTCAAAACCAGCACCGTCCTCTCCAAAGATGTAGCCCTCATCAAAGAACAGATGAGCCTTCTCCCTCAACAGGTGAGCCAGTTCATGACACTCGATACCTAAAGCATTAAAGTCGATCCACAGTAGATAAGTACCCTCCAGTTTCATTACTTGGATCTGGGGAAACTCACGCGCAAGGAAGGTGATAATTATCTGGCGGTTGTGTTCAATCACAGCCTTGACCTGCTCTAACCATTCTTCGCACTTGGTATAAGCAATACGACAGCCCTCCAGTCCCAAAATATTGCACTTTGGGTTACCATCATCTTTCTGTTGCTCCTCGTAAAACTTCTGACGCAGTTCCGGGTTGGGAATGATGGCCAATGCGGTCTGGAGTCCGGCCAGGTTGAAGGTCTTGCTGGGAGCGGTGCAGGTGATAGTGTTCATGGCAAACTCGGGCGAGAGGGAGGCGAAGGGTATGTGCTTGTAACCAGGGCTCACAATATCGAAGTGGATTTCGTCGGAAACTACCAGCACATGATTTTCCAAGCAGATACGTCCAATGCGCTCCAGCTCCTCTCGACGCCAAACACGTCCGCTGGGGTTGTGGGGACTGCACAGGATGAGTAGCTTTGTATTGGGATCCTTGGCCTTGGTCTCGAAGTCAGTAAAGTCAATCTCGTAGGTGTCACCCATCCGGATCAGCTTGTTCTCTACCAAAACTCGATTATGGCGGGTAACAGCTGCGTACATGGGGTAGTATACCGGGGTCATGAGCATAACACCCTCCCCCTCCTGGGTAAAGGCCTTCACCGCTGTGAAGAAGCCGTTGATAACACCAGGCGTGTCCCGGATCCACTCAGTATCAATCTCCCAGCCATGGCGACGAGAGAGCCAACTTTTGGCCGCCTCCTTAAAAGCGATAGTGGGCTGGGCATAACCCAATACACTCTTGTCCAGGAATTGCTTGAGGCCCTCCACAATCTCCGGTGCCTCCACAAACTCCATGTCAGCCACTGAGAAGGGTATCACATTCTTCGGGAAAAACCCAAGGGTATCCTTGATCTCATTCCATTTTCCACTGCCCACATTTTCCCTTCGAATTACTGTCTCAAAATCGTATTTCATTCCACTAATACACTTCCATTTCATCCGGCGTACTGACATAGATACAATTATGGCATCGCCACTGTTTTATTTCCAAAAGATATTATCCGGCATAGTGGTAAAGGATTCGTGCCCATCCGTGGTAATCACATGGGTATCTTCCAAGTTGAACCCACCACAGACGGGAGCGTTTCCAGTACCGGAATATGGGGTCTCCAAGCAGACTACCATATTAGGCTCCAACACATAATCTGTACCTGGTGCAATGGTGGGATACTCTTCGGGGCCAACACCACTACCAATGGAGTGTCCCATATGCCCCCTTGGATACTTGGGTACCAAGCTGCTTTTTTCCACCTCTTCCCGGATAGCATGGTAAATATCTCGCATGGCAACTCCAGGCTTGAGCATGCCTACTCCTAACCGATTTGCACGGTAAAGGATATCATAGAGCTCAAGGGCCTCGTCCGGTGCAGTGCCACCTACAGCAAAAGTCCGTGCAATATCACTCCAGTATCCCAGATATTGATATCCGACATCGAACTTGATGATATCTCCAGCCTTGAGGATATACCCCCGGGGCATTCCACACAGGCCATAGTAAGGACCCGCCGCAGGGATAAAGGTATGACCACGGGAAGCAGTACCGTGCTCCAGGTTCAGCTTAGCGCCATAGTAAGTAAACATAGCATCGAGCTTCCAAGCTGGCATACCTGGTTTGATTTCCCCGATCATGGCACGCCAAGCCTTATCGGCCTCTTGGGCAGCCAGTTTGAGCATATCGATCTCCCACTGGCACTTGACTACCCGACAGTTACGGGTAACATTGGAACCATCTACCACCATGCCAGCGGGCAGTGCCTCGGTAAGAGCGGAGTAGAAATGATGGCTGACACCGCCCATTTCAATACCCACCTTACCATCCATAGGAGTATTTTTGATTAGATCAAGGCAAATGTGGATAATGGCATCCGGGTCCATCACATCACCTTTATCGCGGCGGGATTCCTCGCTACCATTATCAATAAAGACCCAAGACATGAACTCACGCACGTCTACATTCTGTGTGTTGGCATAGGCATCGGCACTTTCTAGTGTACTAATAAGCAGGTGAACATCACCCTCAGCGGGCACCACTGCCGCACTGCTACCCACAAGAGAAGTGTAACCCGTGGCATAAAATACATTATAGGGAGCCTGAAGGATCAGATAGCCTAATCCCTGCTTCTTCATTTCTGTCTGAATCTTGTGACAGAACCACCTCTGATCCCGTTTTGCGAGCATAGGGTGCAGACATTTTTCCAGCTTGTTGACCATGATAGATCTCCCTTCTTTGATTCGTATGGTGAATGTGTCAGCGACCTGACCTGATGGCCAAGCCACAATCTGGAATGGCACCTACTATAAATCAGCTATTGCTATGGGGCATATCACCCCGCTTTGCTCTGGCAGCCATAATCTTGTCTCCAAATCCAAAGCAGATGATGAGGGCCACAGCAAAATAGACAACCACAAAAATCGCCGCTATAGGTGTAAACTGCAGAATATTGAGCACCACAAATACGCCGATAATAAGAGTGCTGATACTACAAAATACCACACGGAGCATAGGAGAAGCAAAGTATTTGGAGAGCTTAGAAGCCTCCCAGCCTTCAGGATCTCCCCCAGGGAGCTTCAAGAACCCCCAAATGGGGATCAGCATAGGAATCAGTGTCACAGCAGAGGCCAGGCTCACAAGTTGGCCGATGTTCAGATTGAAAAGGTTGGGAATCAGTGCCATCAGCCAGAAAAGAACCATCAGAACCCAAGGAGTTCCGTGCTTGTTGCGTTTTCCCATAAAGGTAGGAAGCCAACCCTCATCCACACCGCGGATGATCGAGCTCCAATAGCGTTGATAATTGGCGTTGATGGTCGTAATGATCGCCAGAAGAGCACCCCCGACCACGAAAATCAGATATGCCTTGCCAGGATAAATGATCTGAGCCTGATAAGTCATAGGTTTACCAGCGATTTCAGCAATAGGTGCCACACCAGAGCCAACAAAGGACACCAAGCCAAAGGCCAAAAATGCACAGATGAAGGTAATAATGGTCATGCGAGGAATATTGCGCTTGGGGTTATCGATTTGGGGTCCAAAATTCACCAGGATTGTGCAGCCCCCCACTCCAAAAAGCACAGATGCACAGGCATCAAAGATTCCACGGGTTCCGCCATAAAGAATGCTTTCCTTACTGAACATACGCCCTAAATCGCATTTGGGCAGGCCTAGCAGGACAAAAGATACCAGAACACACAGAAGTATCGCAGTGATGACATTCTGTACCCTTGCAGAGCTCTTCAGGTCCAGCAGATTCAGCATGAAGAACAGAGTAATGATGAAGCAGGCCGCCGCTCTCACACTAATGGACGGGATAATACTGTTTACATAAGTTCCAAAAGCCACGCCCATATAAGCCTGGGCGAAGGCCGCAAAGATCTGACAGTAAAGCCAGAAACCTGCCATCTTTTTACTGACCCAGGAGGTCATGACATACTGAGGGCTCATTGCCGGATGGACCGTAGCAAAAAACATCGTTGGGAGATTAGTGACAAACATGACGAAGAACGCCAGCAAGTAAGCGATAATTACACCGCTCCCCGCCATGCCGATAGCCACGCCTGTGTTGGTGATAATACCAGCACCAATACAGGAGCCCATCGCCATAAAGAACAGGTCTTTGCCGTTGAGTTTTTTCATGGTTCTCTTCTCCTTTCAAGAACAGCTTCTTTCTTCCACACAGCCTCGCAAATAGTTTCGTAACGAAACCATTTATCTGGATATATCATAGCACAGAAAAAAATCACCGTCAATATATTGACAGTGATTGGGCGTTCTCTTAGCATATTTTATCTGTTTTTTATAAAATATCTTCTTCTTTCTTGTTAATAGTTTCTTAATGAAACTTTACGTATCTCATGCAAAGGTGCCATCAGCCTCCATATGCTTCTTTTCCAGGAACCGCACGCGGAGGGCAGTCACCTTATAAAAGCTCTCAATCTCCTCTAGAGTACAATCCGCTAGAAGAGCCTCAATCATCTCCATGGTCTTAATCCGGTCATAAGAACGATGGGCTTTGTCAAATTCCAATCCCTGCTCTGTTGGCTGGAAATAAACCCATTTCTTGTTGTCTCCTTTTTGTTGGCGCTGAATCAGGCCCTTGCTTTCCAGTTTTTTTAAAATCTTAGATACCGAACCTTTGGTGCGGAAGGTATAGGCTGCCATACCAGTAACAGTAGCTTCCCCATTTGCACAGATATAACTCAAGGTATGAGCCTCTACCTCTGACATCTGATAGCCATTGCCATAATCACGAACTCGCCCGGAATAGTTCTCCAGCAGCAGTCCATGACGATAAATGATATCTACTTTATCATTCAAGTCTTCAATGACCGTATGGAATCCCTTGTTCTCCAACTCTTTCTCGCTCACTGCTCCTGTCCTCCCATGCCTCAAATTGCTTTTTTCTTATGGAAGTCATCATAGCATAAATTTCAAACCTGAACAAGAAATCTACTGCAACTTATTCATTTTTATCCCCAAAATATACGGATGGCACCCATGCCAAGAGTGCCATCCGTAGTTTCATATTAGTGTAGATGGACCTCACTGCCGGAGGCCCGGGCCATTTCCTGCCAATGGTCCATGCGCCGCTGGAGGTCTGCCTTGCTCTCGGCATCCTCACGGAAGGCGATGAGTGTCCAGTCCATCTCCTTCAGCGCGGCAAAGAATTCATCAAACTTCTGGTAGGGCACCGAGATCATACGAAGACCCGCCGGGTAGGCTTTCCGCCGCTTCAGGCCATGGTAAAACCCCGTGGTGATGTGGTTTACCTTCCCGCTGATGATGGGGTAGGCATACATCCATGCACAGCTGATGACCGGGGAGGATTTGGATTCCCACAGATCACCGGAAATATAGCTGGTGGCCCGCATGATGATGTCCGCCTGGGGCAGGTCGGCCACAAAGAACAACAGATCCGGGTCAAAATCACACTGTTCCGCCGGGCAAAATTCCACATAGTTCACTGTGTGGGGCACCAGAACCGGCAGCTTCTGGTAAAGCTGCTGGCAGGCCACGGGGGTCTTGTAGCAGCCAAAGTCATATCCCGCCTGTCCGCTGGCGGTAACCGGAGGCTTGTCGATCATACCTAGGGACATCTTACCATAGCAGGCATCGTCATCCGCAGTGATGTAGAACTTCTCTCCTGTATCCTGGGCGTGCTTCACATATTGGCAGTAGGCCAGCTTCTCCCCCTCGTAGTGAGGGGCGTCAGGCACCTCAAAGCAGAATTTGACCGCAACACAGGGATAGGGAAGCTCCAGCTTGGCAAGAAGCGCTTTCTTCTCATCGCTTAACATAAAGAAGTCCTCACTTTCTTTGATAGATACGCGTTCGCCGGAGCCTTTACTTGCCCCGGCGAACGGTGTGTGGGAGTTGGCGGACAGAAACCTGTTCGCCATGGAAGGGAATCAAAACAAATTGCCCTGGGCATCGAAGGCCATTGGCACCGTCGGAGAGAGAACCTCCACATCGGGATGTCCCAATGCTTGGGGCAGGAGTGCCTGGGAAATCCAAATTTCACCCAGATGAAGCGTATCCTGGATACGAACCATCCGCATGCCGGAGCCATCAGACGCAGAGAGGGTACGTACCGCCGCCTGGATCGCCAAGCGGTCATTTTCAAAAAACATGGGCAGCTTGGCTGAGGCTGTAACCCCACTGGTGAGGCAGTTTGGATAGGTACTTTCCGGGTCCAACTTCTCAGCAACGCGCCGGGTCGTGATATCGGCCATCCCAATGCCCATGGCTGCGCCGTGGGTCTCTTTGGTGAGGTCAAGCACGATCACCCGTCTGGCCCGCTTGTCCCGGAGCATTTGAGGAATAGGCGCGTCGGGAAGATAGGTGTGGGTGACGTTGGGGTCCATGCCGGGGCCGCTGATGTTCTTGCCGATACGGTCCACCACCAGCACGTCCAAATCCTCAAAAAAGATCCGGGGGAGGAGGGCTTTGGCCCGTTCCAGCAATTCCGGCTCCCGGCGAAAAATCTCCCCGACCGTCAATGCTTTGACAGCACACACCCTGTCACAGGCGTTTTCTACTGTGGCCACGCCAAAGAGGATGGGGGCGTGCTTGATGGCCAAGGTCCCAAAAAGCTCCACCCGCTCAGCCATCGCGCCTGGCCCACCAGCATGGACGATCTCAGCTCCCTTCTGCTTGCCCAGACCCACAGCGGCCATTTTCAGAAGGCCACTCTCATATCGCCCCCGGAAGCCAGTATGGGGCTTGACCCGGTTAAAGAGGACGATGCCGTCAGCTTGGGCAGCTCTTTTGTCCATCCAGACCGGGTCTCCCTCTGGTGTGGCAGCCACCTGTGCCACCTCCATGGAGGAGTGGATGGGAGCGCCCATCGCCTCCTCAGTGATCCCATATCCGTTCAGGAGATCCTTTTGGCCCTCTGCTGTAGCGCCTCCGTGGCTCCCCATAGCGGGGACGACGAAGGGCTGCGCCCCCATTTCTTTCAGCGTGGTGATGAGTTGCCGCAGGAGAGGGACATAGGCGTCCAGCCCCCGGCTGCCAGCGGTAACCGCCACCTTCATACCGGGACGAACCTGGGCACGGATGCCGGTCCGCCCCAGCTCATGGACCAGCTCTGCCGCCGGATCAGGCAGGGACCAATCAGGGAAACGCTGATGTACCAGGGCCATATCAGGGAGCTGTACCGCCCGCAAGAGATTATGGACAGAGCCCATACGCCACCCCCTCTGTCAGCCCAGGAGATTGACAACACCAGTGGTGAGGAAGGGGAAGAAGGCCACCATCAGCAGTGCCAGGATGAGCACCCCAATAAAGGGAATGGCCGGCTTAACAATTTTGTCCATGGGCATGCCTGTCATGGACTGGGCCACGAAGACGTTGGCGCAGACAGGCGGTGTGCAGAAACCCACAGCCAGGGCCAGGTTCATGACCTGACCAAACTGGAGGGAGCTGACGCCTACGGCCTCGGCCACGCCCAGCAGTACAGGACTGAAGATGACGATAGCAGGCGTGGTCTGCATAAACATGCCGATGAGGAAGAGGATACACACAATCAGGAACATAACAATATAGGTGTTGGAGGAGATGCCCAGGAAGAACCCCGCGATGGCCTTGTTAACGCCCAGATAGGTGAAGATGAGACCAATGGCGGTAGCAGGGGCCACGGTCCACATCATACCGCCGGAGAAGGTAGCAGTGGCCCGGAACTCATCCCACAGCTGGCGGAAGGTAACCTCTTTATAAACAAAGCGGCCAATGATGATACCGTACACGGTGGCCACCACGGCAGACTCTGTGGCAGTCATGATGCCGGAGTAGATGCCGCCCAGAATGATGACAGGCATGAGAAGGGCCCATTTGGCGTCCCAGAAGCCCTTGAGCGCAGTCTTCAGGTGGAATTTGTTATTGCCCTTAATGCCGTGCTTTTTACAGTAGAGGTAGTTGACAAACATGAGCAGACCGCCTACCAAGGCGGCGGGAGCCAGGCCGGCAATAAAGAGATCTCCGATGGACTCATTGTTGGTGATGCCATAGACCACCATAGGATAGCTGGGGGGCACAATGATGCCCAGGCCGCCGGCCACGGCGCACATGCCCGTGGCATAGTATTTGTCATAACCGTTGCGGACCATTTCGGGGAGCATGATGGCGCCGATAGCGGCCACAGTGGCCACAGCAGAGCCAGAGACCGCGCCGAAGAACATACAAGCCAGAATGGTGACCATGCCCAGAGAGCCTGTGACGCCACCGATGCAGTTGTTGGCAGCGTTGACCAGGCGCTTGGAAATGCCGCCCTTGTCCATGATATTACCGCAGATCATGAAGAAAGGGAGGGCAATCATGGAGGAGGAGGCCACACCGGTGTAGAAGCTCTGGGCCAGGAAGGAGGCCGAAGTCACCGGGTTGACCAGGAGCATGAGGAAGCAGGGGAAAATAAGGCAGATGCCAATGGGTACACCGATGGCAAAGAAAATCACCATGGTACCAAACAGAATGAGCAGATCCATTTACTTCACCTCTCCTTTCTCACGGGCCACCCGCTCCTGGTACTCCCGCTCGCAGGCATCCAGATCAATGGAGGGCTTGGAGGCGCCCAGGCGCTTCTCATCCTCATGGAGCAGCTTGACAATATCAATGACCAGCTTGATACAGGAGATGACCAGGATCACCGGAATGAGCCAGTAGGTGATGGCCTTGGGGATACCCAGCAGGGGCGTCTTGGCCGTACCGATACTCTCAATGAGCTCCAGGAAGGGGAAGATGAGGTAGATGTTGAATGCCATAAAGACCAAATCGCTGAGGATAAGCAAAATCTTCTTGACCTTGAAGGGTACGACATCCAGCAGGGCGTCGATGCGCAGATTTTTCCGATAGGTGACCGCACTGGAAACGCCCAGATAGGTCATCCAGACAAAGAGGAGAACAGAGAGCTCCTCCGTCCAGGTAAAGGAGTGGTTGAACAGCTTTCGTGTCACGACCTGTACAAACAGCAGCAGCATAATGGCAATGAAGATCACAGCGCTGGCATACTGGTCCACATTTTCCAAAATCTTTTTCCAGTTCACACGTTTCTTTTCCATAATGAAAGCGTCATTCCCTTCTCTTTTAGGGATGAGACAGCCGAGCCGAGAGATCGGCTCGGCTGTCAATGCAAAATCAGTTCAAATGGGAATCCGGTTATTTGCCCATAGCGGCCATCAGAGCGTCATAGCGCTCACTGCCCATGATCTCCTCGGCCTTGGTCCAGCAGGAGCTTGCAGCCTCCTGGAAGTCAGCCATCTCCTCGTCGGTGGGCGCATAGATGGTCATGCCCTCGGCCTCCAGCATCTCCTGATACTCCGCCTCAGCGGACTCAGCAGCGGTCTTGGAGGCGGCGGTAGCGGCCTCGTTGGCCCTGTCAATGGCAGCCTTCTGGGTATCAGAAAGGCCATTGTAGACGTCGGCATTCATGAATACGAAGGTGGAGGTGTAGGAGTGGCGGGTCAGACAGGCATAGGGGTTTACCTCAAAGAATTTGTTGCTGTAAATGGTGGAAAGGGGGTTCTCCTGGGCGTCCACCATCTTGGTCTGAAGGGCGGAGTAGAGCTCACTGATGGGCACGCTGGTGACGGTACAGCCCATGGCTTCCATGGCGGCGATCTGGAGGGCGTCGTCCATGGTGCGGATCTTCAGTCCCTTCATGTCAGCCACGGTCTGAATAGGCTTGGAGGCGGTGACATTGCGGAAGCCGATGGAGATATAGGCCAGAGGCTTGACGCCGCTGACATCCTGCTCCAGCTGGTCCTTCATGGCCTGACCGATCTCACCCTCCAGAACAGAGTGAACCTCGTCATAGTTGGTGTAGAGATAGGGCACATTCAGCTCAGCAAAGGCATCGGAATAGGATGCCCAGTTTCCGGTGGTGAAGTGAGCCACCTCAAAGGCGCCGGTCTGAATACCGTTGACAATGGCATCGGTGCCGGAAGCCAGCTGGCTGTCAGGGTAGAGGTCAATTTGAATGGTGCCGCCGGACTCGGCCTCCACAGTGTCGATCCAGGTCATCAAGCCAGCAGCCATACCGGTCTTTCGCTCCTCCAACTCGGAGTTGGCCACCACGGAGGCCATGCGCAGGGTGACAGTTTTCTCCCCAGCGGAGCCGGTGCCCTCGGGAGCGGGGTCTTTACTCCCGGAACCGCCGCAGGCGGCCAGAGGCAGCGCCAGAGCAAAAGTCAGAGTCAGAGCAAGGATTCTTTTCTTCATGATACGGTTCTCCTCTCCATAAATCCAAAAAATAGACGTGAAGTTGCTGCTCTTTCGAGGCTGGATCCTTTGTGTCATGTGTTGTGCTCAAGTGCTGTATTTCTGTCTTCCTGTTATACAGGCATATTAGCATACATTACGGCATTTGACAACAGGTTTTTGCTTTAGCGAAATAAAATCCCCATTTTCGACAAAGATATCCCCCTGGTTTTGAACATGTTCACAACAGTTTTCTCTCGCCCCTTCTCAATATAGTTGCAAATAAAATACAAAAAACAACAAAGAATTTGTAAAAGCTCTATCTATATGAAAATTTTTCTTGCCTTTTGATCCTTCCCGTGCTATACTTTCTTTAACATGTAAAGTTGTTTTACAACTAGATAGCTTTAGCCTTAGGAGGCAAGTAATGAAAAAACTTGTTAAAACCAATCTGACCGATCAGATTTTCAACTACATTCAGGAAGAGATCATCAAGGGGACCTGGAAGCCCGGAGAGAAACTGCCATCGGAAAACGAGCTCTCAGAGTCGCTTGGTGTGAGTCGTATGTCCCTGCGCAGCGCCATCCAGCGGTGCAGCGCCATGGGGCTCACCGAAACCCGGGTAGGGGAGGGCACCTTTGTACGCAGCTTCAACCTCCGCTCCTATTTCAGCGAGCTCTACCGCATGAAGCTATTGGGCCGGGACCCCAACGAAATCAACGATCTGCGCTGTGTTCTCCAAATCGCCAGCGCCCGCCTGGCCATCGCGGACGGCATTGCCGAAAGCGATCTCCAGGTCCTCATTGATTTAAGCAAAACGATGGAGCAGGCTGCCGCTGATAGCGATATGGACACCTTTCACGAGGCTGATATTCAGTTCCACCGTGCGGTCTGTGAGCTGTGTAAAAATGAGCTTCTCTTTATGATCTATGATGCAGTGGAGTCCCTTATGGACGACGTGACCCGCGAGAATGTGGAACGTTCTGTCCGCAGCACCTCCAGCTTCGACCTGGTCCTCAGCCACCACCGGGAAATGCTGGAGAGCCTGTGTGCCAGAGATATGGAGCGTTTTACCAAAGCTCAGATGGACTCCCGGGAGCGCTCCCGGCGCTACTACGCATCCTCTCAACAGAATGCCTGAGCCACCTGGCAGCCCTACCTGGAATACATGGGTTTGCCCTCCAAAAAATATTCTGCGCCCTGTTGACAAAGCCTCGCCTTTCTGTTAGTATGCTTGTATAACAAGCTTACATCATGTGTGAGCACCCTTCTGTCCTTCCTGTTAAAAAGTGATTGGGAGTGTGCGTCATTATGAAGATCACCAGCGTAAATGTCATTGAATGTAAGCCCAACGTCATGGGCAAGGTCATCTGTGTCCGGATCAATACCGACCACAAGGATATCTATGGCTATGGCGAGGTTGGCCTGTCTTACGGCAAAGCCCACTATGCCGGCGTGGGCATCGCCCGGGATTTCGGCGAGATCATTGTGGGGATGGACCCGCTCAAGCCCGAGCTCATTTGGGAGACCATCTTCCGCACCACGTTCTGGGGCATGGGCGGCGGCACCGTCATCAACGCCGGCATGAGCGCCATCGACACGGCTCTTTGGGACATCATGGGCAAAGCCTATGGCGTGCCCGTCTATCAGCTTCTGGGCGGCAAGACCAACGAGCGCATCCGGGCCTATGCCAGCCAGCTCCAGTTCGGCTGGGGCCCCGAGCATCTCTTCCTCACCGATCCCAAGGATTATGCCAAGGCCACCGAGGACGCCCTCGCCGACGGCTATGATGCCATTAAGGTGGACCCCATGGGCGTCACCGATGAGGGCAAGTGGGCCCGCGAGGCCACCAATCCCAACTGGAAGATGCGGGGCAAGCTCAGCGAAAAAATGCTGGACACCTGCTACAAGCGCACCGAGGCCATGCGGAAGGCCGGCGGTGAAAACCTCGACATCATCATCGAGACCCACTCCTACCCCGACATGAACACCGGCATCCAACTGGGCCAGCGCCTGGAGCCCCTGAACATCTACTACTATGAAGAGCCCTGCAATCCCCTGAACGTGGAAAATATGCTGGAGATCCACAAGGCACTCCCCCATGTGGCACTAGCCAGCGGCGAGCGCATCTATACCCGTTGGGGCTTCCGTGAGTTCCTGGAGAAGCATGTCCTCCAGGTGATCCAGCCTGATCTCACCATCTGCGGCGGCATCTCTGAGACCAAGAAAATCTGTGACATGGCCAACATCTATGACGCCGCTGTTCAGCTCCACATCTGCGGCGGCCCCATCGCCACTGCCGCCAGTCTCCAGGTGGAGGCTGTTATCCCCAACTTCCTCATCCACGAGGTTCACGAGGGCGCCATCAAGAAGGACATGCGGGATTTGGGCATGTACGAGGACATCAAGCCCGTGGGCGGCTACTACGATGTCCCTGACCGTCCCGGTATCGGCCAAGAGCTCTCCCAGAAGGCTTTGGATGAGGCCGAAAACGTCTATACCTGCCAGTAACCTCCTTTTTATTCCGTACTCTGCACAGCACAGGACAATTCCTTATCTATGCAAAGACAGGCCCTCCGGCATGAGCCGGAGGGCCTGTTCTGTTTTCCGCGTTCTCTTGGCTCACATACGTCCCTTCCGCTGGAGGCGGATATCGTCCCCGAAGAAGGGGAGGACCCGGTATTCTCCCTCCAGGCGGGAGGCGATCTGGGGGCTGTACCGCCCCCGCACGTCGTCCATGGTCAGGTTGGAGCTGATGACCGTCCGCTTCTCCGCCGTCAGCCGGCTGTTCACCAGCTGATAGAGGGCCGACTGGACAAAGGGAGTGGTCATCTCACTGCCCAGGTCGTCCAGGATGAGCAGGTCGCACCGGAGATACCGCCGGGTGTCCGCCCGGGCCGCCCGGGCGTCCTCCTCGTCCCGGGAGAATTTCAGCGCCTCGAACCGGGCGAAGACCTCTCCCGCCGTGTCGTAGACCACAGAAAAGCCGTTTTCCGACACGGTCCGGGCGATGCAGGCCGAGAGGAAGGTCTTGCCCAGACCGGTGCTGCCGCTGAGAAAGAGGTCGTTGAAGTAGTAGCGCCCGAAATTCTGGGCATAATCCCGGCAGATCTTCAACACCTTCTCCATGTTCTCCCGGGGGGACCGGCCCCAGGCCGGCCACACCTCGGGGGAGTAGCACCCCAGGTCAAAGCGGTCAAAGGACTGCTCGCCCAGGTCCAGGAGCCGGGAGAGCTCCCGGATCTGCTCCTGGGTGCACAACACCTTCAGGCAGTCGCACATGTCGGAGCCCACCCAGCCCGAGTCCCCGCACCGGGCGCACAGGGGCTTGTCGTCCAGGGCGTCGGCGGGGAAGCCGTGGCCGGTGAGCAGTGCGGCCCGCTCCCGCTGGAGGTCTTGGTTGTTCCGCCGGATCTCCGCCACCTGGGCGGCGGGGTCGCCCCCCTCCCGGAGGGCGGCGGCGATGACCTGGGCCATGGTCCGGCGGAGCAGGCCGTCGATCTCGGCCACCCTGGGCAGCTGGCCGTACACCTGCCGCCGCAGGGCCTCCTGCCGGGCCTGCCGCTCCTCCCGCCGGGCGGACAGCCGGGCCTGGGCCCGGCGGAGCACATTGGAGCTGTATGACATGGCTTACTCCTTTCTCCCGGTCTCGGCCAGGAACCGATCCATCCAGTCCATATCCTCCTTGAGCCGCTCCACCGCACGGCCGGTGGGCTGGGCGCCGGGGCCCTTGGCCGCCGGCGTGCGGGCCGGCTGGTCCTTGGGCCAGGCCGAATCCCCCGTCTCCACCTGCTGCCGGGTGTGGAGGCCCTTCTGGTGCCAGCTGCGCAGGATGGAGTTCATGTACTGCCAGTGGAGGGAGCCCTTTTTGAGGATGGTCTTCTCATAGGCCAGGGCGATGGTCTCGTCGTCAAAGCCCATCTCGATCCAGGCGTTGATGTACTTCCGCTCGCCCTCCACCGGCACCCGGCCGGAGATGCCCAGCAGGGGCAGCAGCCGGGCCTCCCGGCTGCGGAGGGCGGAGAGGGCCCGGACGTGGGCGTCGGCTGCCTCGGGGGTGTCCACCCCCAGCCGCCGCCACACAAAGGCCTCCTTGCGGAGCTGGGACATCCGGGGCTTTCGGCCCGGACCGTACTTCCGCTCGGTCTCCTCGATGCACCAGGTGGTCAGCAGCAGGATGACCTCCGCCGGCAGGGCCAGATAGTCGAACATGGTATAGAGCATTTTGAGGTCGGAGGTGGAGAGGACCTTCCCCAGCCGCCGCTCCAGCTCCCGGACCAGGTGGGGGAAGGCCCCAGGGCCCTCCATCTCCCGGGCGATGTCGGCGGCGGTGTAGTCCGGGGGGCCGTCCGGCTCCGGCGGCGCCGGGGCAGGGGAGAGGTCGGCCTCCTTCCGGGCCAGGCCCAGGTCGACCAGCTGGGTGTAGGTGGTGGAGATCCGGTCCGCCGACCAGCCCAGGGCCTTCCGCACCCCCTCGGCGTCGAACTGTCCCCCCTGCCGGAGGAGCTGGAGGTAGAGCAGCGCGGCGTCCCCGCTGCCGGTGCGGACCAGGCGCTCCGCCGCCGACGACGTCATGGACAATATCCCGCCTGGGAGCAGCACCCCTGCCGCCATCGCCATCTCCTCCTTCCGTCTTTTTTCGCAGAACCTATTCTATCTCAAAATCCGTCGGAAGGAAAGACAAATTTCTCCCAGCGCCCCGCCGCAGCCCCCGGAAAGGGCGGCCGCCCCTTGTCCCGGCGGGTGGAATTATGATATAATGTTTTCCAAACATCCCGACTCCGGCCTGCGGGCACGCTCCCGCCGCCGGAGCACACCCACACGATCGTACAGACAGGGGAGGGCCCGTCATGAAAAACAAGATCACAGTCAACATCGCCGGTCAGAGCTACACTCTGGTGGCCGCCGAGGACGCGGCCTATATGGAAAAGGTGGCGTCCCATGTGGACGCCAAGATCCAGGAGGTTCTGGACTCGTCCAGGGTCTCTCTGGTGGACGGAGCCATGCTGGGCGCCCTCAACATCGCCGACGAGTACTTCAAGGAGGTGGAGGCCTCCGAAAACCTGCGCCGCCAGCTCAAGGAGTACCTGGAGGAGGCCACGCAGCTGAAAATGGAGCTCTCCGAGGCCAAGCGGGAGATCTTCAAGCTCCAGAACAAGAAATAAATCAAAAAACAGGGCAGACTTTTTGTGGTCGCAGGGCCTCTTGACTGCCCACCAAAGCACACCCCAGGCGCACCCTCATCCGTCATTTGCTCCGCAAATGCCACCTTCCCCCTGATAGGGGGAAGGTCTGAAAAAGGGCTGTCCATAAAACCTTCCCCCTGGAAGGGGGAAGGTGGCGGCGCAGCCGCCGGATGAGGGTGCGTTTGGTAGGTGGTTTGGCGCGCCCCACAATTACCATGTAGGGGCGCACCTGTGTGTGCGCCCAGGCTGATACACAGGTCGGCCCTACGGTGGGCAATGAGGGCGGGTGTGCCGGACCGATGAGGACATCGGCCCCTACGCCGGCGTTGCGGCGGTTTTGCAGGGGCGGCGATCTGCCGCCCGCAGAACGGGTGCGGTATCACGCCCCCGCGTCATGCTGAGCGGGAGTGAAGCATCCGTTCTCCCGGCCTTTTTCAAAATAGAAGGACTCCCTCCGTCGCCTGAGGCGACAGCTCCCTCCAAGAGGGAGATAACGGATTCTTCGGCTTTGCCTCAGAATGACGGGCGGGAAGGCAGGTTTGCGGGCGGATGTCATCCGCCTCTACCCCATCCCCGGAGCGTGATTTGGCGCACAAGTAAGGGGCCCCGGCAAAAGGCGGAACCCCTTTTGACTTCACATCCTCGGGGCAAGTGAATTGCCCCTGCGGCAAGGTTTTGGGCACAACCCAAAACCCTTGTGCGGCGCGCTGCGCCGGGCCGGTCCTTGCCGGCCTGCGGCGGTGACGGCCCACATCATCTTTCCCCTTTGGAGGACTTTACCATGTTGGAACTGCTCGCCCCCGCCGGGTCGCCGGAAGCCGTCACCGCCGCCATCCAGGCCGGCGCGGACGCGGTCTATCTGGGCTACGGGGACTTTAACGCCCGCCGCAACGCCAAGAACTTCTCCCTGGAGGAGCTGGCCTCGGCGGTTTCTTACTGCCACGTCCGTGGGGCCAAGGTCTACCTGACCCTTAACACTCTGGTCACGGACCGGGAGCTCCCCGCCGCCGCCCAGGTGGCCGCCCAGGCCGCCGAGGTGGGGGTGGACGCCGTCCTCATCC
Source organism: Intestinimonas sp. (assembly GCF_026169115.1). Lineage (GTDB taxonomy): Bacteria > Bacillota > Clostridia > Oscillospirales > Oscillospiraceae > Intestinimonas. Next base: position 16,343 of record NZ_JAPFEA010000129.1, read on the forward strand.
AGGACCTGGGCGTCCTGCGGATGCTCCGTCAGGCCGCCCCCGGCCTGGCCGTCCACGGCTCCACCCAGCTCACCGTCCACTCCCTGGACGGCGTGCGCCGCTGCGCCGAGCTGGGCATGTCCCGGGTGGTCCTCTCCCGGGAGCTCTCCCGGGACGCCATTGAGCACATCTGCCTCCATTCCCCCATTGAGATCGAGACCTTTGTCCACGGCGCTTTGTGCATGTGCTACTCCGGCCAGTGTTACTTCTCCTCCGTCATCGGGGGCCGGTCGGGAAACCGGGGCCTGTGCGCCCAGCCCTGCCGACTCAAGTACGGCTGGGGCCGTAGGGCCGACGGCAACCCCCTCTCCCTCCGGGACATGTCCCTGGCCGGCTACATCCAGGACCTCAAAAAGGTGGGGGTCAAATGCCTGAAAATCGAGGGGCGGATGAAGCGGCCGGAGTACGTCTCGGTGGTGGCCGGGGTCTACGCACGGGCCATCCGCGAGGACCGGGAGCCCACCGACCAGGAGCTCCGGGATCTGGAGGCCGCCTTCTCCCGCCAGGGCTTCACTGACGGCTACTACCTGGACCAAAAGGGCCCCGACATGTTCGGCGTTCGGGAGGAGACCCCCGAGCCCCGTGAGCTCTTCGCCCAGGCCCGGAGCCAGTACCAGAGCGGGGAGCTGCCCCGGGTGGATGTGACCTTTTACGCCATGGTCCGCCCTGGGGAGCCGGTCCAGGTGGGGGTCAAGGACGGGGAGGGCCGGGTGGCCACCGCCGCCGGTCCCGTCCCCGAGCGGGCCCGCACCAGGCCCCTCACCGCCGAGGCGGTGGAAAAGCAGCTCGCCCGCACCGGCGGCACCCCCTCCCGCGGCAGCCCTGGAGCTGA
>NZ_JAPFEA010000073.1 GCF_026169115.1 Intestinimonas sp.
GCCCAAGTGTCACAAGGTTTTCCGGGTTTTCCAAGGGCTATGGCCCGAACCTGGGCCTCACGCTCCCAAAGCAGGCGCGCTACCAACTGCGCTACACCCGGATAAAATTGGGGGACAAATCTTATTCATTCCGTGCAGATCCGTGCAGAAAAGGGATATAGGTTAAAAGTCATGGAGTTATTATATAATATTCTCCTCTGCTTTGCAAGCAGAAAAGTATCATCCGCAGATTGACTATCCTCAGTCCAGCAGAGCGCCTCCTCCCTTGACGAAAGGGCCGGAAGCGCGTATACTGACAGGACAGAATGGATGGAAGACGAAAGGACCGTGATGCCGATGGACGCCGCCAACTGCGCTTTACCGGAATTTGTGGGGACTGCTGTGCTGGACACCATCGGGCTGGTCCTGCCCTCCATTGACCGTACCCTCCTGGACCACATGCCCCTGCCCAGACAGTACCCCGCCATTGGAAGCCTCAGCTCCCGCAGCGGGGCGGCCGGTCAGATCGTGGCTGTGGACGACGCGGTCAAGGCCACCAACACCGACATCCTCTCCGTCATGCTGCCCCGGGACAGCAAGGGCTGGGGCGGTCACGGCGTTCACATCCTGCTCGGGTCTGACAGTGTGGCCGACGTCCGCTACGCCATCCAGATGGCCCTGGATCTGACCGAAAAATATGCCGGTGAGGTCTACCTCAACAGCGCCGGACATCTGGAATTTGCATACTCCCCCAGCGCAGGGCCTGCCATTCAGGCGGCCTTCCACGCCCCCTTGGGCCGGGCCTTCGGCCTGATGACCGGCTCCCCCGCCTCCATCGGTCTGCTGATCTCCGACCTGGCCCTCAAGGCGGCCTCCGTCGACCTAGTCCGCTACTACGACACGGACCACGGAACCAGCCACACCAATGAGGTCATCGTCACCCTCTCCGGCGACGCCAGCGACGTCAAGCGTTCCGTGCTCGCCGCCCGCTCTGCCGGCCTTCAGCTTCTCTCCTCCCTGGGGGAGGCGCCCCGCTGCGTCACCACGCCCTTTCTCACGGAGGACTGAGCTCTGCCGCCGAAAAGGAACACAAAGGCCCCGCAAACCGCCTTCCGGCAGTTTGCGGGGCCTTATTTCACATATCACAACTCATGACGAAGTGGTCCGATCGAAACCGGTGTCCTCCTCAATGGGCGCAAAATACTGCGCCCGGTAAGCCGCAAAAAGGGCGTCGAAGTCATGGTCGCCGCCGGCATGGAGATACTTCAGATAGGCGTGGGTATCGGGCAGGTGCTGACTGGCCGGGGCGGTCTGGCGGACGATGAGCATGGCCACATTGGAGCAGTGGTCGGAGATGCGCTCCAGATTGATGGTGAGCTCCAGGAACTGGGTGCCCAGCTCAATGGTGCAGGCGCCGGCTTTCAGGCGCTCCACATGCCGGTTTTTCAGCACCTCCTCCATGAGGTCCACCACCTCCTCCAGGGGCTCCACATGGAGGGCCAGGTCGTGGTCACGCTTCTCATAGCACTCCAGCGTGATATCCAGGGTGGCCTTCACCGCGCTGGTGATGGCGTCCACTTCCTTCCGGGCCACATCGGAGAAGGCGATCTCCCGCTGGCGCATGGTGGTAGCGATCTCCGAGACGTTGACGGCGTAATCGCCGATCCGCTCGAAGTTGGTGAGGGTGTGGAGGAGCTCGGAGACCAGGGCGCTCTCCGGGTCGGTGAGGGCACGGTCCGTGAGCTTGACCAGATAGCTGTCCAGGGTATTTTCCAGCTTGTCGATGGTGATCTCATTCTCGTTGAGGCGCTCCAGCTTCTTCTCGTCATAGTCGGTCAAAAGGTCCACCGCCAGGCCCAGGTTCTCCCGAGCCTTTTCGCCCATGGAGACCACTGCCGACCGGGCCTGCTCCAGGGCCACAGAGGGAGAGGACAGGAAACGCTCATCCAGAAGGTTGAACTCCGGCGCGCCGGCGTCGCCGGGGACCAGCCGCTCCACGATCTTTACCAGCACCTTGTGGAAGGGCAGCAGCAACAGGGTACAGCCGATGTTGAAGCCCAGGTGGAGGTTGGCGATGGAGCCCATGTCCATCACATTCTCCCAGAAGGGGAAGCCGATCAGCGCATTTCCGGCGTACAGGACCGCCAGGAAAAAGGCGGTGCCGATGACGTTGAAGAGCAGGTGGACCGCTGCCGTCCGCTTTGCGTTCCGGCTGGCGCCGATGGAGGAGAGGATGGCCGTGATGCAGGTGCCGATGTTCTGGCCCATAATCAGGGGGATGGCGGTGTTGAAATAGACCAGCCCCGTGGAGCTCACCGCCTGGAGGATGCCCATGGAGGCCGAGGAGCTCTGGAGCAGCGCAGTGACGGCGGCGCCCACCAGGATGCCCAGCAGAGGATTGGAGAAGGCGGAGAAGAGGGCCTGGAACTCCGGCAGCTCCTGAAGGCCGGAGACCGCCCCCTCCATGGTCTTCATGCCGATGAAGAGAAGGCCCAGGCCCAGAATGATCTGGCCGATGATGCGCTTTTTGCCACCCCGGATGAACATATAAAAGAGTACGCCCACAGCGGCCAGCAGCGGCCCCAGCACCGAGGGCTTGAGCAGGGCGAGAAGGACATTGTCAGAGGAAATGTCACCCAGACGCAAAAGCTGGGCGGTGACCGTGGTGCCGATGTTGGCGCCCATAATGATGCCCACGGTCTGCTCCAGCCGCATGATACCGGCGTTGACAAAGCCCACGCACATCACGGTGGTGGCCGCCGAGCTTTGGATCAAGCCCGTCACCATGGCGCCCAGCAGCACGCCCTTGACCACATTGCTGGTCAGACGCTCCAAAATACGCTCCAGGCGGCCGCTGGAGAGCTTCTCCAGGCCGTCCGTCATGGTAGACATGCCAAACAGGAAGGTCGCGATGGCTCCCGCCAGGGTGATCAGATCGGTAATACTCAACCCGTACGCCTCCATATCCCGGGGACTTCCCCGGAAATCTCCTCATAAGTTCGGCACAGCTGGGTCGCTGTGCCTTATAGTCAAATTATACCGGTCTTTTCCCTCAGCGTAAATGGCAGGAAAATCCATTTACACAAGTTTTACATTTCGGCCAAAACAGGCCGCTTAATTTCGTGAAATCAGTCAAAATGCCATTGGGAACAGGGCTTGCCTTTTTTCAAAAAAGGCGGTAGGATAACTTTGGAACAGCAGTTTTCTGACGTGAAAGGGAGGAAGGGCGATGGAACATCTGGAACAGCTCCAGGCATGGATCGACGAGAGCGATAACATCGTATTTTTCGGGGGCGCCGGCGTGAGTACCGAGTCCGGTATCCCCGATTTCCGCAGCGTGGATGGGCTCTACCATCAGCAGTTTGCCTATCCCCCGGAGGTCATACTGAGCCATACCTTTTATGAGCAGCACCCGGAGTCGTTTTTTGACTTTTACCGGAAGAAGCTGCTGGTCTCCGGCGCCCAGCCCAACGCCGCCCACCGGAAGCTCGCCGAGCTGGAGCAGGCGGGCAGGCTCCGGGCGGTCATCACCCAGAACATCGACGGCCTCCACCAGATGGCGGGCAGTCGGGAGGTACTGGAGCTCCACGGCTCCACCCTGCGCAACTACTGTGACCGCTGCGGAAAATTCTGGGATACCTCTGTGGTGGCCGAGCGCGCCGACATCCCCCGCTGTGACTGCGGCGGCACCATCAAGCCCGACGTGGTCCTTTATGAGGAGGCTCTGGACTCTGAAATCATGTACCGGGCGGTGGACCATATCCGCAGGGCCGACCTGCTCATCATCGGCGGCACCTCCCTGGTGGTCTACCCCGCCGCCGGTCTCATCGATTATTACAGGGGCAGCAGACTGGTCCTCATCAACAAAAGCCCCACCGCCATGGACGCCCGGGCCGACCTGGTCCTCTCCGGCCCCATCGGGGAGATCCTGGGGGCCATCCAGGTCCGCTGAACCGCCGTCCCCTATGAAAAACAAAGTCAAAGGCGTCCCGGAGACCGGGACGCCTTTGACTTTGTGAAAGAGAGGGAGGAAAAGAGAGGTGTGGGAGAATCTATCAACACACATTTCTGTGTCATTGTTTGTCTGCCCCACAGCAAAGGAAGAGGCAGTGAGTTGCGCCGTGTGTCTTGCTGTACCTATAAGATACCACACCGCCCGGGGGAAAGGTTGGCAAAACTATAAACAACTTTTGAAGATTATGTGAACGTGCCGCCGCACTCTGTGGAGTGCGGCGGCACGTTGCGCTTTTCGTTCCTGGACCTGGACAGGGGATTTTGCTCACGAGAAAAAGAACTCCCGGCGGCCCTCCAGGGCCCGCATGAGGGTGGCGTCGTCGGCATACTCCAGATGTCCCCCCACCGGAATGCCGTAGGCCAGGCGGGTGATCTTAACGCCGAAGGGGCGCAGGAGCCGGGCCAGGTACATGGCGGTGGCCTCCCCCTCGGTGTCCGGGTTGGTGGCCATGATGACCTCCCGGACCTCACCGGAGGCCACCCGCTCGGTGAGCTCCTTGATGTGCAGGTCGTCGGGGCCCACATGATTCATGGGGGAGATGACGCCGTGGAGAACGTGATAGCGCCCGTTGTACTCCCGGGACCGCTCCAGGGCGATGACGTCCCTGGGATCGGCCACCACGCAGACCAGGCCGGGGTCCCGCTTGTCGCTGCTGCAAATGGCGCAGGGGCCCTCCCCCTGGGTGAAGTTTCCGCACACGGGACACAGGGCGATGGTCTCCTTGGCGGCGACGATGGCGTCGGCAAACTCTCTGGCGTCCTCCTCCGGCAGGGATAAAACGAAAAAGGCCAGCCGCTGGGCGCTCTTGGCGCCGATGCCCGGCAGGCGGGCAAACTGCTCCGTGAGACGCTCCAGGGCGGGGGGAAAATACTCCATGGGTGGTTACCTCCAAACAGATGGGGATGGCGGACCGCCTCAGCCCCGGAGGGCGGCGATCATGGCGGCGGGGGCGTCCGCCCCGTAGACCGCTGAGCCGGCCACCAGCACGTTGGCGCCGGCCTCGGTCACCAGTCTGGCCGTCTCCAGGTTGACGCCGCCGTCCACCTCCAGGTCGCAGGAGGGGCAGTACTGGTCGATGTAGCTGCGGATGGCCCGGATCTTGCCGAGTTGATCGGTCATGAACTTCTGGCCGCCGAAGCCGGGCTCCACCGTCATCACCAGCACCATATCCAGCCCCTGCTCCAGGTAGGGGAGGACCGCTTCAGCGGCGGTGATGGGCCGGAGCGCGACGGCCTTCTTCACGCCGTTTTCCTCCATGGCATGGAGGGCGTCCCGGATGGCGGGAGGCATGTCGGCCTCCAGATGGACGGAGAGCAGATCCGCGCCGGCCTTGGCGAAGGACTCCACATACCGCCCCGGCTTCTCCACCATGAGGTGGACATCCAGGAACAGGTCCGTATGCTTGCGGACCGAGGCCACCACCGGCACCCCGATGGTGATGTTGGGCACGAACATCCCATCCATCACGTCTACATGGAGCCAATCGGCGGAGGAGACCCGCCGGATCTCCCGGTCCAGGTCGCAAAAATCGGCGGAGAGGATGGAAGGCGCGATTTTTACCATGATGGTTCACTCCCTGTAAAAAATACCAGTGGGACAACGGGGATGCCGCCTCCGCCCCATTCCCGGGCCGGGCACCCTCTGTCTCCGGGCGGCATAGGATACGGCAAGCGGAACGTGGCCCCGGAACAGCCGCCGGCCTCCCCATCGCGGCCCCACGCCGCTGCCC
>NZ_JAPFEA010000011.1 GCF_026169115.1 Intestinimonas sp.
GATGGGACCCGTGGGTCCCATCCGCCGCCTGGTTGGTATTTGATTCCGCCAAACGCCTTATTCCACCCCGGTGAGGGTCCGCATCACGGTGTAGGTCTGCTCATCCAGGCCCTTTTTCATCTTCAGCGCCTCAATGATGTCATAGTCCACATAGGTGTCCCCCTGGACACAGACCACCCGGTTGGTCTTCCCCTCGGACAGCAGGCGGACGGCCTCATAGCCCATGTAGGTAGCGGCCACCCGGTCCCGGGCGGTGGGTGCGCCGCCCCGCTGCACATGGCCCAGAACGGTGACCCTGGTGTCCAGCGCGGTGGCCTCCTTGATCTTCTTCGCCACATCATAGGCGCTGCCCACACCCTCGGCCACGATGACCATGAAATGGGTGCGTCCGCCCAGTCTGGCGGTGCGGATGGGCTCGATCACATCGTGCTCGAAGTCGGTCTCCCGCTCCGGCACCAGGACGCAGGTGGCGCCGCAGGCCACCCCCACGTACATGGCCAGGTGGCCCGCGTGACGGCCCATGACCTCCACCACCGAGCACCGCTCATGGGACTGCATGGTGTCCCGCAGCTTGTCGATGGAGTCGAGGGCCGTGTTGCAGGCGGTATCAAAGCCGATGGTGTAGGTGGAGCAGGCGATGTCGTTGTCAATGGTACAGGGAACGCCCACCACGGCCACGCCCCGGCGGGAGAGCTCCAGCAGACCCCGGAAGGTACCGTCGCCGCCGATGCCCACCACGCCCTCCAGACCCAGCAGCTTGCAGGTGGCCACGGCCTTCTCCTGGCCGGCCTCGCCCCGGAAATCCTCGCTGCGGGCAGAGTAGAGCATGGTGCCGCCCCGGCGGCTCAGGCCGCTGACGCTCTCAAAGTTCAGCGGCACAAAATCGCCGTGGACCAGGCCGTTGTAGCCCCGTCGGATGCCTACGCACTCAATGCCCATATGAAGCGAGGTGCGGACCACCGAGCGGATGACCGCATTCATACCGGGCGCGTCGCCGCCGCTGGTGAAAACGCCGATCCGGCGTACTGCATTTGACATGATGTTCTTCCCCTTTCCTGATCAGACCTTTAATTCTACGTCGCTGCCCCGGAGCGCCTCCGGGTATCTGGCGAGCACGGGGGCAACCCTCTCCGCCAAAAACTCAGTTACCTGCTCCGGACACCGGCCAATGTACCGCTCCGGCTCCAGGTGAGCGGTGAGCTCGTCCCGGCTCATGCCGAAAAGCGGGTCCTCCGCGATGAGATCAATGAGGTTATTTGCAAGGCCAAAATCCTTTACATTCCTTCCGGCTTCTTGGGATAGGACCCGGATGCGCTCGTGGAGCTGCTGGCGGTCTCCCCCCCGCTTCACCGCATCCATCATGATGTTTTCACTGGCCATGAAGGGCAGCTCCTCCATGATATGCCGCCGGATCACCTGTGCATGGACCACCAGCCCGGCGCAGACATTTTCATAAATGCTCAAAATGGCGTCCACCGCCAGAAATGCCTCCGGAACAGCGAGCCGCTTGTTGGCCGAGTCGTCCAGGGTCCGTTCAAACCACTGTGTCGCGGCTGTGACAGCCGGATTCTGGGCGTCGGTCATCACATAGCGGGCCAGCGCGCAGATCCGCTCACAGCGCATGGGATTGCGCTTGTAGGGCATGGCGGAGGACCCGATCTGATCCTTCTCGAAGGGCTCCTCCACCTCCTTGAGGTGGCACAGCAGCCGCAGGTCGGTGGCAAACTTGCTGGCCGACTGGGCGATCCCGGAAAGGGTGGCCAGCACATTGGCGTCCATCTTCCTGGAATAGGTCTGTCCGCTTACGGGTACAACATCTGTAAAGCCCATTTCCTTTGCAATTTTTCCCTCCAGCAGCTTGACCTTGGCATGGTCCCCGTCAAAGAGCTCCAGGAAACTGGCCTGTGTGCCCGTGGTGCCCTTGGAGCCCAGCAGAGCCAGGGTGGAGAGTCGGTGCTCCACCTCCTCCAGGTCCATGAGCAGCTCGTTCATCCACAGGGTCGCCCGCTTCCCTACCGTGACGAGCTGGGCGGGCTGAAAGTGTGTGAATCCAAGTGTGGGCAAGGCTTTATACTTGTCAGAAAATCCGGCCAGCGTATGGAGGACCCGCACCAGCTTGTCCCGGATCAGGAGCAGACCTTCCCGCATGAGGATGATGTCGGTGTTGTCCCCTACATAGCAGCTGGTCGCCCCCAGATGGATGATCGGCATGGCCTTGGGACACTGGGCCCCATAGGCGTGGACATGGGCCATCACATCGTGGCGGAGCCGCCTTTCTTCGGCGGCGGCCACCTCATAGTTGATATCGTTAACGTGTTCCTCCAGCTCGGCCACCTGCTCCGCCGTCACCGGCAGGCCCAGTTCCATCTCCGCCCGGGCCAGGGCCACCCACAGGCGGCGCCATGTGGTGAATTTCTTGTCGGCGGAAAAGAGATAGAGCATCTCATCACTGGCATAGCGGGAAGAAAGCGGACTTTCATAGCGATCTGTCCGGCCCATGGGCCATCCCTCCGATCATCGTTTCCTTTGCGGGGCCCCTGTGGTTCACTCTGCCAGGAACTTCTCCAGCCGGTCCAGCCCCTCGTCGATGTTCTCCATGGAGGTGGCATAGGACCAGCGGACGAAATCCTGGGCGCCGAAGCCGGTACAGGGCACCGTGGCCACCAGGCCGTGCTTGAGGAAAGCGTCGGCAAAGTCATCGGCGTTGTGGATGACAGCGCCGTGGATGGTCTTGCCCAGCAGCTCACGCAGGTTCATCATGACATAGAAGGCCCCCTCTGGCTTGAGACAGCTGACGCCTGGAATGGCGTTCATCCGCTCCACCAGGTGGTCCCGCCGCTGCTCAAAGGCTTTGCGCATCTCCTCAATGGTGTCCTGGGGTCCGGCCAGGGCCTCAGCTGCCGCCTTCTGGGCGATGGAGCAGGGCGCGCCGGTGGAGTGGCTGAGGTAGTTGGACATGACCTTGGCAATGGGCTCCGGCGCGGCTGCGTAACCCACCCGCCAGCCGGTCATGGCATAGGATTTGGAGACGCCGTTGATGAGGATGGTCCGCTCTTTTACGTCTTCCCCCAGCGCGGCGACACTGGTGAAGGGCCGGCCATCGTAGACCAGACGGTAGTAGATCTCATCGGCGACGATATAGAGGTCATCGGCCACACAGACATCGGCCAGAGCCCGCAGCTCCTCCCTGCCGTACACCATGCCGGTGGGATTGGAGGGGTTGTTGAGGAGGACCGCCTTGGTCCTGGGCGTGACGGCGGCGGCCAGCTGCCCAGGGGTGATCTTGAAACCGGCGGATTCCTCCGCCTTGACGATGACAGGCACCGCGCCCATCATACGGACCATCTCAAAGTAGGTCACCCAGAAGGGGGCCGGGATGATGACCTCGTCTCCGGGGTCCAGCAGCGCATGGAGGGCGGCGTAGAGGGCGTGCTTGGCGCCGCTGGCCATGACGATCTGGGCCGGCGCATAGTCCAGGCCGCAGTCCTCCCGCAGCCGGACACAGGCCGCCTTGCGCAGCTCCGGGATGCCGGCGGTGGGCGTGTAGCAGGTAAAGTTGTCCCGGATGGCGGCATGGCCCGCCTCCTTGATGTTGTCCGGCGTATGAAAATCGGGTTCACCGGCCCCGAAGCCGATCACGTCAACGCCATCGGACTTCATCTGCTTGAACATGGCGTCGATGGCCAGCGTGGTGGAGGCCCGGACGATGGACGCAAGCTGTGACAGTTCTTTCATAACTGATCCTCCCGATCTGATGCGGTTTGACTGGAAACATTATAAAATGACGGCTCTTGAATTGCAAGCATTCCGGGAAAAAAGGCCGGCGCGCAAGCGGCGCCCGCCGTCCGGCTTCCGGACAGGGGCGCCGTGCTCAGGAGCGCCGCCGCCCCTCCGTGTTCTTCCGGTAAATCAAGTAGAGCCCCTGGAGCAGAAGGTCGGCGTTGTAGAGAATGGTGTGCTTGCAGAAGCGCAGAACCTCCGGCGCGCTGTCTCCGGTGGCCACCACGGTGGCGGCGGGCTGTCCGTGCTCCTCGATCCGGTCTATCATGCCGTCGATCATGCTGGCGTTGCCGTAGATCACACCGGAACGCATGGCGTCCACGGTATTGTGCCCGAAGATGGAGGCCGGCGGCTCCACCGAGATGTGGGGCAGGGCTGCCGCCCGCTCGGAGAGCGCGTCCAGGGCCACCAGCACGCCGGGGAAGATCATGCAGCCCTCATAGGTCCTGTCGTGGAGATAGGACATGGTAACCGCCGTACCCATATCGATGATGATGATGGGGGTGGGGTACTGGTCCATGGCGGCCACAGAGCAGGCCACAATGTCGGAGCCCAGCTGATTATGGAGGTCCGACTTGATGTTGAGCCCCGTCCGGATCCCCGGCCCCATCAGCATGGGGGCCTTCCCCGTGAGCAGCTCCACAGCCCCCGACATGTGGGCCGTCACCGACGGCACCACGCTGGAGATCACCGCGCCGGAGACATTTCGCAGGTCGGCGTGGTACAGGGCAAAGAGGTTCATCAGGCTGATGGCACACTGGTCCCGGGTGGGGTTGCGGCTGGTGGTCAGGCCGGAACGGAAGCAGAGCCTCCCATCCGGGCCGAAGAGCCCCACATTGGTGGTAGAGTTGTCGATATCGATTGCGAGCACCACAGACGCCACTTCCCTTCTCCGTTATCACCCAAGATTCTAGCAGAAATACCGGGGGGATGCAAGGGATTTCGCCCGTTGGCCTCCCTTCTGAACGCCGCGGCGGCGGAACGCATCACACGCTCCGCCGCCTGGAATATCTGTTTTTAGATATGTGCCCGGATGAGACGGCCCATCTCTTTGGTGCCGATGGGGGTGACGCCGGGCTCTGCGATGTCGGGGGTCCGCCAGCCCTCGGCCAGGACGGCGTCCACCGCCGCTTCGATGGCGTCGGCCTCCGCCGCCCTCTGGAAGGAGTAGCGGAACATCATGGCCACAGACAGGATGGTGGCGATGGGGTTGGCCTTGTCCTGACCGGCGATGTCGGGAGCGGAGCCGTGGATGGGCTCATAGAGTCCGGGGGCTGTATCGCCGATGGAGGCGGAGGGCAGAAGGCCGATGGAACCGGTGACCATGCTGGCCTCGTCGGAGAGGATGTCGCCGAACATGTTCTCGGTGACCACCACGTCGAACTGGCCGGGGTCCCGGACCAGCTGCATGGCGCAGTTGTCCACCAGCACGTCCTCATACTGCACGTCGGGGTACTCCTCCGCCAGGCGGTGCATGACGCTCCGCCACAGGCGGGAGGTCTCCAGCACGTTGGCCTTGTCCACGCTGGAGACCTTCTTCCGGCGGAGCCGGGCCAGCTCAAAGGCCCGGCGGCCGATCCGCTCGATCTCCTGTTCGGAATAGGCCATGAGGTCGGTACACTCCAGGCCCCGGTCCTCGGTCTGATACCTGTCCCGCTTGCCGAAGTAGATGCCGCCGGTGAGCTCCCGGACCATCATGAGGTCGATGCCCTTCTCCGCCGTCTCCTTTTTCAGCGGGCAGGCGTCGGCCATGGCGGGGCGCAGGGTGGCGGGGCGCAGGTTGGCATAGAGCCCCAGGTCCTTGCGGATGGCCAGCAGGGCGGTCTCGGGCCGCTGCTCCGGGGGCTTGTCGGAACCCCACTTGGGGCCGCCCACGGCGCCCAGCAGGACGGCGTCGCAGGCCCTGCACTTCTCGGCGGTGCCGTCGGGGTAGCTCTTCCCCACCGCGTCGGTGGCGCAGCCCCCCAGGAGCACGTCCACAAATTCAAACGTGTGTCCGAATTTTTCGCCCACGGCCTCCAGGACGCCCACGGCCTCGTTCACCACCTCGGGCCCGATGCCATCGCCCTTGATGAGGGCAATTTTATAGTTCATTTCGCCACACCTCGCGCTTTCAGAGAATGGAGGAGGCCGCCTGCCTCAATGATGCCGTCCACAAAGGCCGGGAAAGGGGCGGCCTGGAAGGTCTTGCCGCTGGTCTCGTCGATGATGACGCCGGTCTGGAAGTCCACGGAGACGGCGTCGCCGGGGGCGATGGCCTCGGCGGCCTCGGGGCACTCCAGGATGGGGAAGCCGATGTTGATGGAATTGCGGTAAAAGATGCGGGCAAAGCTCTTGGCGATGACGCACTTCACGCCGCAGGACTTGAGGGCCAGGGGGGCGTGCTCCCGGGAGGAGCCGCAGCCGAAGTTGGCCCCGGCCACCACGATGTCGCCGTGCTCCACGGTGGAGGCAAAGGTCTCATCGATGTCCTCCATACAGTGGGAGGCCAGGGCCTTGGGGTCCGGGTTATTGAGGTGGCGGGCCGGAATGATGACGTCGGTATCCACGTTGTCGCCGTATTTATAGATCTTCATTGCCGTTTCTCCTCCTTACAGCTTGGCCGGGTCGGCGATGCAGCCGGCCACGGCGGAGGCCGCCGCCACGGCGGGGCTGGCCAAAATGATCTCGGAGTCGGTGGGGCCCATGCGGCCCACAAAGTTGCGGTTGGTGGTGGAGACCGCCCGCTCTCCGTTGGAGAGGACACCCATATGGCCGCCCAGACAGGGGCCGCAGGTGGGGGTGGAGACGGCGCAGCCGGCCTCAATGAAGATCTGAACGAGGCCCTGAGCCATGGCGTCCATCATGATCTGCTGGGTGGCGGGCAGGACGATGCAGCGCACGCCCTTGGCCACCTTCCGGCCCCGGAGGATATCGGCCGCCTCTTGAAGGTCCTTGAGCCGCCCGTTGGTGCAGGAGCCGATGACCACCTGCTGGATGGGCAGGCCGGCCACCTCGTCCACCGTCTTGGTGTTGGAGGGCAGGTGCGGGAGGGCCACCGTGGGCTGGAGGGCGGAGAGGTCGATGACCACCTCCTGATCGTAGACGGCGTCGGCGTCGGGCTCCACCGCCTCCCAGGGGCGGTCCACCCGGCCCCGGAGATAGTCCCGGGTCTGGTCGTCCACGGGGAAGATGCCGTTCTTGGCGCCGGCCTCAATGGCCATGTTGGCGATGGTGAAGCGGTCATCCATGGCCAGCTCGGCCACCCCTTCCCCGGCAAACTCCAGGGATTTGTAGAGGGCGCCGTCCACGCCGATGAGGCCGATGAGGTGGAGGACCACGTCCTTGCCGCTGACATAGGGGGGCAGCTTGCCGGTGAGGGTCACCCGGATAGCGGAGGGCACCTTGAACCAGGCAAGGCCGGTGGCCATGCCGGCGGCCATGTCGGTGGAGCCCACGCCGGTGGAGAAGGCCCCCAGCGCGCCGTAGGTGCAGGTGTGGGAATCGGCGCCGATGATGACCTCCCCAGGGGCGGCCAGGCCCTTTTCCGGGATGAGGGCGTGCTCCACGCCCATCTGGCCCACATCATAGAAGTGGGTGATGTCAAAGCGCTGAGCAAAGGCCCTGGCCTGGGCACACAGCTGCGCCGATTTGATGTCCTTGCAGGGGACGGAGTGGTCCAGGACAATGGCGATCTTGTCCTTGTCAAAGATCTGGGTAAGCCCCGCCTTGTCAAATTCAGTGATGGCCACCGGAGCCGTGATATCGTTTCCCAGCACCAGGTCCAGCCTGGCCTCGATGAGCTGTCCGGCCTCCACGGACGCAAGGCCCGCGTGCCTGGCCAGGATCTTCTGGGTCATGGTCATGCCCATGCTTGGTCCCTCCTGTTTGTTTGATCGGCTTTATTATGACAGAGGACTTGCCGAAAGAATGTAAAGTATGATACAATACCGGCAAAAGAAAGCGGGGTGGACAACAGAGATGGCCGAACGTCAGGAAACCGCGCCCTGGGCGCCTCTGGCCCAGGGGCAGTCCCCCAGGGTCTATGCCCCGGGGCAATTCATCTATCTCCAGGGGGCCCAGGCCGACGCCTTTTACTATCTGCTCTCGGGCAGCGCCCGGAGCTACATCAGCTCGGAGACGGGGGGCGAACGGGTGCTCACCGTCCACCGCTCGGGCGACCTGATGGGCGAGGCCGCCTTCTTTGACGGCTGTCCCCGGGTGTCCTCCGCGGTGGCGGTGACCGAGTGCCGGGCGGTCTCCATCGACCGGGAGCGGCTGGACCGGGTCCTCCGGGCCCACCCGGAGCTGGTCATGCCCCTGCTGGAGTATCTCGCCCGGACGGTACGCCTGCTCTCCGACCATGTGGACGGCATGTCCTTCCGTCCGGCGGACCAGCGGGTGGCCCGCTACCTCCTCTCCCTTCCCCCGGAGCCCGACGGCGCTCTGCGCTGCACCCACGAGGAGATCGGCGCCGCTGTGGGGGTGAGCCGGGTGACCGTGAGCCGGGTCCTGGGGGATTTTACCCGCCGGGGCTGGCTCAGGACCGGCTACCGCGCCCTCTTTCTCACCGACCTTTCCGCCCTCCGGACCTTCGCCTTTACCGATTGACGGGAGGTTTCTCTTGACAATCGGCCATTCTTGTTTTAATCTGTATAGAGGAAAAGCTGTGCCATGCACAGAAACAGAATGAAATGATTGGAGACTTGGACCATGGATAGAATCAAGACCATTGAGACCCGTGACCTCTGCAAGAGCGTGACCACCGGCGGCTGCGGCGAGTGCCAGACCTCTTGCCAGTCCGCCTGCAAGACCAGCTGCGGCGTGGCCAACCAGCCCTGCGAGAACAACGAGCAGTAAGCAGACGTCAGACCCTGGGTGCCGCCTCGCAGTGAGGCGGCACTTTTTTTGCCGCAGACGGCCCAAGGCTCCATGCCAATGAAGCAATCATCCTAATGAGACGATCATCCTGTGGAGGGATCAATTTTATGGTACATCAATACAAGCTGGACGGCTACAACATCGTCCTGGACACCTGCAGCGGCTCGGTCCATCTGGTGGACGAGGTGGCCTATGACATCATCGCCCTCTACCCTGACCACACCCCTGACGAGATCTGCCGGCGCATCCTGGACGACTACCCTGACCGCCCCGACGTCACCGAGGAGGAGGTCCGGGCCTGCATCGACGATGTGACGGCCCTGAAAGAGGACCACAAGCTCTTTACCCCGGACACCTATGCCCCCATGGCGGCTGACTACAAGAACCACTCCAACGTCATCAAGGCCCTGTGCCTCCACGTAGCCCACACCTGCAACCTGAGCTGCTCCTACTGCTTCGCCAGCCAGGGCAAGTACCAGGGCGAGCGGGCCCTCATGTCCTTTGAGGTGGGCAAGCAGGCACTGGACTTCCTGGTGGCCCACTCCGGTGCCCGCCGGAATCTGGAAGTGGACTTCTTCGGCGGCGAGCCCCTGATGAACTGGCAGGTGGTCAAGGACCTGGTGGCCTATGCCCGGAGCCTGGAGCCCATCCACAACAAGAACTTCCGCTTCACCCTCACCACCAACGGCGTGCTGCTGGACGACGAGGTCATCGACTTCTGCAACAAGGAGATGCACAACGTGGTCCTCTCCCTGGACGGGCGGAAGGAGGTCCATGACCGGTTCCGCAAGGACTACGCGGGCAACGGCAGCTACGACGCCATCGTGCCCAAATTCCAGCACTTTGTGGAGCGCCGGGGCGACAAGAGCTACTACATCCGGGGCACCTACACCCACCACAACACCGACTTTGTAAGCGACATCCTCCACATGGCCGACCTGGGCTTTACCGAGCTGAGCATGGAGCCGGTGGTCTGCCCCCCCGACGACCCCTGCGCCCTGACCCAGGAGGACCTGCCCATCCTCTTTGACCAGTACGAGCAGCTGGCCCGTGAGATGCTCCGCCGGCAGCGGGAGGGCCGCCCCTTCACCTTCTATCACTACATTCTGGATCTGAAGCACGGCCCCTGTATCTACAAGCGCATCTCCGGCTGCGGCAGCGGCACCGAATACATGGCCGTCACCCCCTGGGGCGAGCTCTTCCCCTGCCACCAGTTCGTGGGCGACCCCAAGTATTCCCTGGGCAATATCTGGGACGGGGTGACCAACACCGCCGTCCAGGACGAATTCCGCTCCTGCAACGCCTACGCCCGGCCCGAGTGCGCCGACTGCTGGGCCCGGCTCTACTGCTCCGGCGGCTGCGCCGCCAACAGCTACCACGCCTCCGGCAGCATCCGGGGCGTCTACTCCTATGGCTGTGAGCTCTTCAAGAAACGGATGGAGTGCGCCATCATGCTCCAGGTGGCCCAGAGCCAGGACGGTCAGGCGTGAATACCCCCATCTGTGATTTTGTGCGCGGCTATGCCGCCGCCGGCGCCGCCCGGCTCCACATGCCCGGCCACAAGGGCCGGGGCGCCCTGGGCTGCGAGGACCTGGACATCACCGAGGTGGACGGCGCCGACGACCTCTCCCACCCGGAGGGGATCATCCTGGAGAGCGAGAACAACGCCTCCGCCCTCTTCGGCACCCGCCACACCTTTTACAGCGCCGGGGGCTCCTCCCAGTGTGTGAAGGCCATGCTCCACCTGGCCCTCCTCCACCGCCCGCCCCATGCCGCCCGGACCGTGCTGGCCGGACAGAACGCCCACAAAGCCTTTCTCCACGGCTGCGCCCTCCTGGACCTGGAGCCCCGCTGGCTCCGCCCAGAGGGAGAGAGTCCCCTGTGCGCCTGTCCCCTCTCTCCTGCCGGTCTGGACCGGGCGCTGGACGAGCAGCCCGCGCCGCCTATGGCGGTATACGTCACCTCTCCCGACTATCTGGGCGGCATGCTGGACATCGCCGGTCTGGCGGAGGTCTGCCACCGCCATGGCGTCCCCCTTCTGGTGGACAACGCCCACGGGGCCTACCTCCGTTTTCTCTCCCCCTCCCGTCATCCCATGGACCTGGGGGCAGACCTGTGCTGCGATTCCGCCCACAAGACCCTGCCGGTGCTCACCGGCGGCGCTTATCTTCACGTTTCGGCCAGCGCGCTGGCCCCCTACGAGGGGGCGGCCCGGCAGTCCCTGGCCCTCTTCGGGTCCTCCAGCCCCTCCTATCTCATCCTCCAGTCCCTGGACGCCTGCAACCGCCGGCTGGCGGAGGACCTCCCTTCCCGGCTGGCGGAGGTGGTCCGGCAGCTGGACGCTCTAAAAGGGCGGCTGGCCGCCCGGGGCGTTCCGGTGCGCTCCGGCGAGCCCCTCAAGCTGGTGGTGGATGCCTGGGCGGCTGGCCGCTCCGGCTACGAGCTTGCAGAGCTGCTGCGCCGGAACCGTGTGGAACCGGAGTATGCCGACCCCGATGAGGTGGTGCTCATGTACGCCGCGGACGCCGTGGCGTCCGATTTTCAAAGCGTGGAGACTGCCTTCTCCGGCTTCCGGCCCGGTCCTTCCCGCGTCCCCGCCGCCCTCCCTGCCCCGGGCGAACGGGTCCTCTCCCCCCGGGCGGCCATGCTCTCCCCCTGGGAGGAAGTCCCGGTGGGGGCGTCCGCTGGCCGGATCTGTGCCGGCGCGGCGGTGTCCTGCCCCCCTGCCATTCCCATTGCCGTCAGCGGCGAGCGCATCACGCCGGAGGCCGCCGCCCTTATGGCGGAGCTGGGCTTTGACACCGTCTCTGTGGTGCGGGAACCCATATAACAAAAATGCCGCGGACCGGCTGGTCCGCGGCATTTTTTATAAGATGATGCAGATGAGACCGCCGGAGCCCTCATTGATGATGCGCTGGAGGGTCTCCTGGAGCTTGCTCCTGGCGTCCTCCGGCATCCGCTTGAGCTTGGTGTTCAGGTCCTCGCTGACCAGCTCGTGGAAGGAGCGGCCAAAAATGTTGGACTGCCAGATGGCCTTGGTGTCGCCCTCGAACTCCTGGAGGAGATAGTGGACCATCTCTTCGGACTGCTTTTCATTGCCCACGATGGGCGAGACCTCGGTCTCGATGTCGGCCCGGATCATGTGGATGGAGGGGGCGGACGCCTTGAGCCGGACCCCGTATCGTCCCCCCTGCCGGACGATCTCCGGCTCCTCCAGCTTCAGCTCGTCCGTGGTGGGCACCACGATGCCGTAGCCGGTCTCCCGCACCTCCCGGAGGGCGTCGGCCACCTTGTCATAGGCCCGCTTCACCTCGGAGAGCTGGGTGAGCAGCCCCATGAGGTCCCCGTCGTCCTGGATGGCAAACCCGGACTGGGCGGACAGGGTCTCGTAGAACAGGCTGCGGGGCAGCTCCAGGTCGGCGGCGGCCAGGCCGGTGCCCAGCTCCACCGAGGTGACCTGGGCCCGGCTGACCCCCTCGCTGCCGCCAATGGCGGAGATCACACCGTCCACATCCCGGATGCGCCGGAGCCCGCCCGCCTGCTCCCGAATGGCGGCGTAGAGTCCGCTTTTGATGGGGTGGTCCCCCGGCAGGGCGTCCACCCAGGCCGGAAGATTCAGGTCCAGCTCCCGCAGCGGGAACTCAAACAGGACCGCCCGGATGAGGTCCGTCACGTCGGACTGCTCCAGCTCCAGGCAGTTCACCGCCACACAGGTCACGTCATACCGCCCGGCAATGTCGTTTCGGATGGCCCTGGCCCGCTCTGAGTTGGGAAAGGCCGAGTTGAGCAGGACCAGAAAGGGTTTCCCCAGCTCCTTGAGCTCGGTGATGACCCGCTCCTCCGCCTCCAGATAGTCCTCCCGCTGGATGTCGGTAACGCTGCCGTCCGTGGTCACCACCACGGCGATGGTGGCATGCTCGGAGATCACCTTTCGGGTGCCGATCTCCGCCGCCTCCGTCATGGGAATGGGGTGATCGAACCAGGGGGTGGTCACCATCCGGGGCTGGTCGTCCTCGGTCTGTCCCACCGCGCCGGGCACCAGATAGCCAACGCAGTCCACCAGCCGGACCGACATGCGGGTCCCCCCCTCCATGGTGAGCTCCGCCGCCTCTTCGGGGACGAACTTGGGTTCCGCCGTCATCACAGTCCGGCCGGAGCCGCTCTGGGGCAGCTCATCCCGTGCCCGCTCCTTCCGGTAGACATTTTCGATGTTGGGCAGCACCAGTGTCTCCATAAATCGCTTGATGAAGGTGGATTTGCCCGTCCGCACCGGACCCACCACGCCGATGTAGATGTCGCCCTCGGTGCGCCGGGCGATGTCCTCATAGATATTCCGTTCTTCCAATGGAGACCCCTCCTTTTACCGCTTCTTGGGGATGAGCAGGACCCGCCCCGCCGTAAGAGCATCCTCGCCCAGGCTGTTGGCCTGAACGATGTCCTCCATGGTGGTCCCATAGGCTTTGGCGATGTCCCAGAGCCGTTCCCCCTCCTCCACCGCCCGGAGCACGATGGAGGGCCGGGCAGCCGGGTCCCGGGGCGCATCCTCCTCCAGCCGGACCTGGGCCACGCCGGCAGTCTGCCGGGGCAGCAGGGACAGATATCGGAACTCCAGCGGACAGCGCAGCTCCACGCCGCCGCCGGCGGGCGAGGC
>NZ_JAPFEA010000115.1 GCF_026169115.1 Intestinimonas sp.
GGGGGTATAGCTCAGCTGGGAGCGCAAGCAACCGGGTGTGCTCCCCCGCAACGGAGAGTAAAGTCAAAAAATTGAATAGCTCAGAAATCCAGCAAAATCAAGGGTTTCTGGCATCATGGGGGTATAGCTCAGCTGGGAGAGCGCTTGAATGGCATTCAAGAGGTCAGCGGTTCGATCCCGCTTATCTCCACCAAAAACAATGACTCACACAGACCAAATGTGTGAGTCATTGTTCTATCCATACGAAAACACAAAGAGGACGGACACCTGATTCCCTTCCCCCGGAGAAAAACCAATATAGTTATTGAAGCGGAGATTCGATGATAGAATCTCCGCTTTTTTGTTGTCGTCCCAACAGATAAAAAAGAAATGAGGTTTAACCATTGAAAAAATTTTTTGAAGAACTTTCCCGGCGCCTGAGAGAAGGCGGAGTTGAATCATCCAATGTAGAGGATAGGCGGCTGGAGATTTTCCTCCATGGTCAGCCTGTCCTCTTTGTTTCTCCAGGAAACGATGTGTTCCTTTTTCCTGCCGGAAGCAATAATCCGGAGGCCAGTGAATTGTACCACAGAGTCGCACAGACCGCAGATGAAGTGTACACTTATGTTGAGGCGGTTCAAACTGCGCCCACCCTTCATATCAGCGGTCTGAGCGAAAAATTCCATCTGCTGGCGGATTTTGGCGGCGCAGTGCTGGCTGGCCGGGAGTTGGAAAATGGCAGGGGCTATCAGTTTGTCACTTGGATCTGGGACTATAACAGAACCGGCGTGAGCTACGGACATTATTATGATGAAGATTTTTGCGGGGCCAAGCAGGATTTTGCCGTCCGCTCCGGGCTGATCTCCAAGACCCAGCTTTTCTCACCGGAGGAGCTAACTGAACTCTACCGGGCCACAGACTACCTGCTGGATGAAGGCCCAGAGCTGGAAGATGGACACCTCAAAGCCATGCAGACCGCAAGGACAAAGATCGAATACACTGTCCCAGATCTGGCGGACAGACTGGAGCAGGGACAAGCACAGGAGCCACAAATTGATATGTGACATCAGAAAAAGCGGGAGCCGCATCTGCACACACTGTGCAGCATAAGCGGCTCCCGCTTTTTTGTTTTGAAAGAAGGAGTGTGCCATGACAAGATATTTCGCTCAGAATACCCCTCGAGCTGGTCTGGAGCATATGATGATGAGCGTCCCTGGCTTCCAGAAGCGCGGCGGCGGGATGATGATCCTCAGCCGCTTCTGCTACAAGCCGGAGGATGTGGATTGCCGGTACTGCCTGCATTACCGCCGCCGATCCTGTCAAGTCCGCACCTGTCCGTATATCGCGGAGCGGTTGAAGTCCGGCGCGATTGAGTACCTGGATTTGATTCTGGAATATTTCGGACACATCCCTCATGCCGGCCTGCACAAGAGGATTCAGGCTGTGGAACACTGGAGCGGGCCGGATCAGGCAGTCCTGCACACAGTGTCCGTCCACCTCAGAAGCCGCTTTGCGGACAGGGTATGGGATGATGCGCCTCCTGGCTATCTGGCGGCGCTCTATCTTCTCGCCTCAAAGGAGCGACTCTGGCAACCGGCGCTCTCCGCTCTTTCACACGATTCCATTGATTTCAGCCGCATCGTATCCAAACCCCATGGATTTGCGATACAGGATTACCCCATCTTTTATTCCGCCAGACGGCTGTATGACCTGAAGTCACCCATGGAGGCAGAAGATTTGGCACACCCAAAACTGGTGAGTGATCTGGACTTCCACAATATTATTTACGCAACCATGATTGCCAGATATGGAAAGGCGGTCATGGATGCGAGTAAGGAGGCACCAGAATGGGCTATGTGCTGAAAGCGGTACTGAGCAGCGCTCAGCACCCGGAATATGGGCAGATTACGGTTCCATTCCCTATCCCCGATGAGAAATATGACCGCATGATCGAACTGCTGGAGCCATTGGAAATCGGTGACGCGCTCCGGCAGGATTGCCGGGTGGATGAACTGGACAGCTTCTATACCGTACTGAACAGGCTGGTTGGCTCATTGGTCAATTTTGATGAGCTGGACTATCTGGCCAAACGGCTGGACAGTTTTGATGACGGTGAGGCTGCCCAGTTCCAGGGAATGGCCTGCAAATTGGGCGTCTCAAATATAAAGGATTTCATCAATCTGACCTTTTGCTGCCAGCAGGCCACGGTCATCACAGACTTCTCCGACCTGGACGCCATTGGGCGGCAGCACTACATGACGATGCAGGGTGGGGGCTGCAGAATCGAGGAGCTCGAGCGGCTGGATGGCCGCAAGTTCGCTCTGGACCTGATCCTCAATCATCTTGAAGGAAGGATTACCCCTTATGGCGTGGTCTATGATAACGGGATGAAACTGGAGCAGCTCTATGACGGCCGCCACTTCCCCTGTTACCACTACCAGCCGAATCTGCTGGCGGTAGGGCTTTCCTCCCGGCAGGAGCCGGAAAATATAGATCAAATCACTTGGCTGCTCCTGCCCTGCTCCGAGCAACAGCTCCAGCGTGGAATTGCACGCTCAGGCGTTAACATCCACGATGCCCGCATCTGGTATGAGGACAGTCTGCTTCCATCCGAGGTGGAGGAGGTCCTGGAGGGACAACGGGAGGATCTATTCGCGCTGAATGATATGGCGACGGCCATCGCTGCACTGTCTGATTTGGAACAGAAAAAGTTGACGGCGGTCATGGAGATGGCCAAGCCGGAGTGTGCCGGCGAGATACGCGAACTGGCCAAAAATCTGGAGCTGTTTGAGTTTGCACCCAAAGTCCGCACTCCCGCCGAATATGGCAGATACATGATCCAGGACTCCGGCCATTATGAATATGACCCCAATCTGGAGGAGTTCTATGATTATGAGCGTTACGGCAAACTCCGTATGGAGAAGGAAACAGGAGCCTTCACGGAGAAAGGATATGTGGCCTACTGTGGCACATTGACATTGGGGGAGCTGATGGCCGGCGGTCCGGCAGAGCAGCACCAGCGGGAACAGGAATTTCAGATGGGAGGAATGTAACGATGATTCTGTTGACTCTGAGCCGGGGAAAAGGAGAAGAAACTGTCCGTCTGCAACTGCCCGCCAGTCCCGCTGAGATTGGGGAGGCATTTGCCTCCCTGGACAGAATCAGCCTCGATACCACAGCCACCGCCATCCTGGATGTGAGCAGCAATGTACCGGTCCTTTACCGATGCCTGTACGATGTGGATGTAGAAGATTCGGAGCAGTTTCAAAAACTACAAAAACTGGCGGAACGCACAGAGGCACTTTCTCCGGCGAAAGCCGCCATCTTTTCCGGGGCATTGGATGCGGAGTGTGTCTGGAACTTGGAGGGGGCCCTTACTGTGGCGGACAGGCTGGATGAGTATATGCTCGTCAACAATGTGTCGTCTGATTCAGAATTGGGCATCTACCTTGTGAACAAAGGGATCACACCATTTCCGGATCGCTTCAAGCCCTATATCAATTATGCCCGTGTGGGGGCTGAATACCGGGAAAAGCATGGAGGAGAATATTCCAGCGGCAATTATGTGCAGAAAAAGACACCTGAACTTTTGGAGAACGAGAGATTGGACGGCGTTTTCCGGATATGGATGGAAAACCCCTGCCCTGTTCGTGTACAGAGCGAAACAGCGCAGATCACTCTGCCTACGACCTTTGAGCAATTGGAGAGCGCCAGACAACTTCTGGGAGTGGACAGCCTCAATATGGCGAAACTCACTCGGGTGGAGGCCCTGCGGCCTTATCTGGGGGAATATCTTCCTCTCCAGGGGATGGATCTGAGACTGGAGCAATTGGACGAGTTGGCGGAAAATATCCGGATAATGGATCAGGAGGATGGCGCATTGCTGAAATACCTCTCTGTCCTTGAGGTGGAACAGCCGGCAACGCTCCAGGAGGCTTTGAGGTTTTCCATCGAACTGGATGACTACGAGCGTGTACCGGACGATCCGGAGGAATATGGCAAGCAGGTGTTGGAGCGGATCGGGGCGGACGAGGAGCTGATCTCTACCCTCGATGGCTTTACGGATTTCGAAGCAATGGGCAACTTTTATATGCGGGAGGATGGTGTGAGAAGGACCGAATTTGGCCTGCTCCGAAAGCTCAGTGATCCGTTCCCTGAAGTACAAGATGGGTTGCAGATGCATTAATCCCTGTACGCAGATACAAGATACGCTGTGGAACCAGCACGAGTGGGAAAACACTGTGAATATGGGAGGGATTAAATGAGCATTAACATCTGGACAGACCCCATGCAACACGCAGCGTTGCTTGGAAAACCTGTGCTGTTCACCAACTGGCTGATTCAGCGGGATATCATTCCTGATGGGTGGTACTGCTATGACCTACGGGGGACACATAAATCTCCCAGCACCCGAACCACTCTGGTGGATCATGCCGCTGACTATCATGCAGGAACCGTACTTTCTCCAATCCCTTTAAAGCATGAAGGTACTGCTTCGCGCCGGGTCAACGGCACATTTTATCTGCTGGGAGAAGAAATGACGCTGGAGCAGTTTTGCGAGGAGCATGATCTGGCCTACCCCCAGGATAATCGTGAGTTTGTACTGCGCCCCGCCTCCCTGGATGAGGTGGGGCTGTTCTATTCCGAAGAAAAGCTGGACGAGGCACTGGGTACTGTAGGCCACCTCCGCATGGATTTCGGCCATGGTGAGAAGGAGTTCTGGCACACCTGGTGGCCCCATAACGAGGATAGGTTCAACACCCCGGAGTTCAAAGAGGTGCTGCAGCGATTTGTGGACGACCTGCGTCAGACTGGACTCCTGAAGAATCTGGGGGCCATGGACGCCTACTGCTGGCAGCATGGCGGCTCCATCACAGAGGACCGCAGGAGTTATGGCTATATTGCGGAAACAGAAAATTACCGTTTCTGTCTACGCTGTACTCCCTTTCCCGGCGAGTATCAGGGATACCTCTATTGCTATGATCTTTGCCAGCAGGAGATGTACCGACAGGAACACCCTGTGGTGGGTCGGGTAACCTTCGCCAGCGGCGAACAGCAGGAGTTCACGGATTCCAAGGCGTTGCTCCAGGCCATCCGGGAGGAACTGCCCTTCCGCAGCACAACCGGCTTCCGCTTTGAAACGCTGACAGACGATCCGGAGGTCAAAAAAGCGGTAGACGATATCCTGTTGGATTTTGCCGGTGAGGACAATTCACGCCGTCCCTGCAACTATGGACTGACTGAAACTGGGAAGCAGGCTCTTAGGAAAGCCGCAGATCCCAGCATTCCCCACACCTATGCCTGGTTTGTCATGACGGACACCAATACCCCGCAGGAGATAATCAGGCAAGATCTGACTCTGGAGGAAGCAATCCAAATCTACCAGGACAGCAATACCAGTGAGAAACGGCTGGGCGTTATTAAGGACGGTATCGCCACAGTGGACTTTGTTCATTTCCAGAGCGGTGAACAGCAATTCTTTACGGATCACGAAAAACTGGAAAGCTTCCGGTCGGACCTCGTGGTGGCGGAGGCGATGGAACGGCTCTATCAACAATTAAATCAGCCGGATATTGGGATTAGAATGGGAGAGATGTAAATGCAAAGCGTACCGAGAGAGTGGCTGGACTTCTTGCGGCAGCAGTTCCCCAAGGATTCCCGCATCCAACTCACAGAGATAGGCGGTAATCCCCGGCCCATTTCCCCCGGCAGTACCGGGAAACTGGATTATATCGACGATGCCGGGCAATTCCATGTAAAGTGGGACAATGGATGTACCTTGGCTCTGGTGCTGGGAGAAGACCGATTCTCGGTCTATCTGCCAGAGCCTCAGACATTCAAATTGTATATGCCGCTCACAGCGGACTTCTATGGACGGGACGAGTGGGGGGATATGTCAGAGGACGGTGAGGAGTGGGATGGCCGCACCCTCATGGATTATGAGGGACAAATTCTGTCCGCTCTGGTAAAAAACCGGGTACCAGAGGAAAACGAGAGCGGCCTCATGCACTGGTACGGTGAGGACGACAGTGTAGATCACAAGGTCCGCTCGGCGGTGTTTACTGTTGAGGTCAGGAATCGCCAGCTCTGGGGCGTAGCGGAGTGCCGGGTGGCCGGAGAGCTGACTCCGGAAGAGCTTACCATCTTAAAAGAGTACCTGGGTGGACAAGCCTCTGACGGATGGGGCGAAGGCTTCGAGCAGCGCCCCATCGAGGTGGACGGCGGCGAGCTGTATGTCCATCTGTGGCAGCCTGATGATTGGAGCATCCAAACCGAACAGGAACGGTTTGCCCCCAAGGTGGCCGAGGGGTTGCCGGAACTGTGCTTCTCCACCCTGCGGACCACCGGACAGCTTATCTGCATCAAACGGGGTGAAACTGGCTACTACCCCTCCGACTGGGATACCGGCGACAAGGAAGGGAATGTGGAACTGGCGGATGAGTTGAACGAAGACCTGGGCGTCACCCCCATCCAGCGGCAAGCTATGGAGATAGGAAGCATGGCTGGGTGGGATGTGCCTGGTGCTGACCCCAAACACTATGAAGAGTCATACTCGGGACAGACAAGTTGTGCAAACTTTGAGCAGAAACAGTAAAATGGGAGGATTTTGTAATGTCGCAGCAAAAGCAGGCCCCACTTCCCCGGCAGGAGTTTCAAGAGTGGCTGGAAAATGCCGCTGTGCCAGTTTTAGTTCTGCAAAAGGGCAAGCATTTGGGCTCAGTAGTGAAAGTTCCCGCAACGCCAGAGATTGATTACCTCTTTGGATGCGAAACATTTTATGGAGAGAGGATCAGCTGGAGCGACCGTTTGGAGTTCTGCGGCCTGTACGACCGGCAACACCAGGCGCTCCATCTTCTGGATGACCCCCTTCCCAACTTTGTCTCCGGACTGACGGAAGAAGAATGCCAGGATTCTACGGCGTTTGGGAAGCGCATCGCTCAGGAGGTCGACCGCTATGTTGAGGCGGCCATTTCCAATGAGCGAAGTCGCCTCTCTGTCAGGGAACTCACCAGTGAGAGGAACATCAATTCATACCGGTATTACAAGGGAACCGAGGCAGGGCGGGAGGCAGCTTCCCTCGTTTTTTCTGGGGAGAAACCCGATGTACAGTTTCACAGTGAGTATTATACATCCTTGACAGAAGACACCCTGCTCTCCTACCTCAAATCCCCGGAGGATTATATAAAAACAACTGCGGAACAGTACATGCGGGACAACCAGGAGGAATTTCTGGCGCAGTTTCTAAAGAAGGATGCGTTGCTGGCAGAGTATCAGATGCTCAGCCAGGACAGCGATGCACTGGTCTATCGGATGCGGGCGATTACAGATGCCCTCCAAAAAAGTGGCGCAAAGACGGTCAATGTCACGGTACAGAAGGACGGAGTGGAACTGACCTTCAAAACATCGGCTGAATCCCTGAAAGGGCTGAAGTCTCAGTATTCCACATGGTACATTGCTCCGTCAGACCGCCTGCAGTTCAGGCATCTTTTTGGCGCTGGCTCCGACTACTCCGCAGAGGATATCATCCGCATCGCTTATGGCCGAAGCACACTCTATGAGGCCCCTTCCGCTCCTGCAGAAGATATTGAGATGCAGGGAATGAGTTTATAGAAAGAGGCGTATAAAATGGATCTTGATGGGAGAACGCGGCAGTTTTTTTCGGTATTGTCGGAGCGGTTAAAGGAAAAGGGCTTCTCCTCACGAATTGCCGATGACGGATGCCTGGCAGTGAAATCGAAAAAGATGCGAGGCAAAGAGCAGACACAGTGCTCTGTGGGAAAGGATGGCGAAGTATACTGCCGCTCCGTGGATTTTGCGAATATTTCTCGGAAAAGAGACTTGGAATCCATATTGGAAACCGTGAACGAAGTTCACTCAGACATGGAACCGCCCGAGGCTCCTGAGCAAGAGTCTACACAGGGAGGGATTACTCTTGGATAAGACAATTTTCGAGGTGGAGATCAGCAACAGTGGACCTAAATCTTATGAGACGGCCACGGTAATGAAAATGCCAGCATCCTTTGCGGAGTTCAGCGACGCACTCCAAAAGGCGAGAATCAAAGACGGTAGCTTCTGCAAAAATGAGCTAACCTGCATCCATTACAATGGCCTCACGCATGCCATGATTGGGTGGAATGCTAATCTATACGACCTAAACCTGTTTGCCCAGCGATTGGCCTCACTGACAGAGGAGCAGAAAAAAGGGATGGATGCTCTTTTGAAAATCAAGCAGAATCACCGCGTCGCTCCCATTCCGCTGAACCAATTGATTAACCTGACCTACAATACCGATATCTGCTGTTTTGCGCCCCGAGTTTCCAATCATGAAGAACTGGGGGCGTTTTTATACGCAAATGAAATGCTCTCAAATGAGGCTATGGCTCTGCTTGACACCACAGAGGAGGGCAGCGGCTTTCGGGAAAGACTGCTGGAACTGCTGGGAGAACAGCATCAGGAGGATCATGGCGGCGTGTTCACCGACTTCGGCTATGCGGAACTGGGTGGAGAAATCAAGGACATCTATGTGTGCCAGTCCAATGAAACGGCTTGCTTCCATCGCTCCGATGCTCCGGTGGTGCTGGAGGTGCGTAAGGGATTTTTCAATGACCCAAGCTATGATAACGACAAAACCGCAGTGCTGAATCTTCCCGCAGCGGATGCCGGTATATGGAGAGCGGTGGAAAAAGTAGATGCCGCCTCAGTGGATGAATGTGCATTCCGCTGTGTGGATTGCCTGATCCCCTTCCTGCGAGATGCTATCAACAACGCTATCGACGATGAGGATGGCATTGAACAGGCCGACGAATTTGCCAAGCGGTTGGCTCAAATAGAACGGGAGTGGCCCGAATCGGATATGGTCAAGTATAAGGCGCTTTTATCCGTGGTTGACCACCCCAGTCTGCAGGACGCCACACGGTTGATGGGCGAGATTGACCAGTACGAACTCCGTCCCGAGGTAGCGCAGACCTGGGGCTATGCGGAGATGATGTTCCGTGAGAAGTATTCTGCTTTACCAGAGGAGCTGTTCCAGACCCCGCAGGCGGCCCAGATCGGCCAGAAGATGCTGGATGACCGGCTGGGGGTTATCACAGAGTATGGTCTGATCCGCAGAAAGGACGGCCAGCCTCTCCCGGTATTTCAGCCGGAACAGGAAATAGGACAAGGACTGGAGATGATGTGAGCGATGTCAGATCAAAACGCCGCCCTCTTTGACAAGCTGGACGGCTTCTATGTTACAAAATCGGAGCATGACTGGCTGGAGCGGCGCTTTTCCAATATGACAGAGAAAGAAAAGATCCTGTTCCAAGGGGCGATGGAGTTGGAGAAGCCCCAAGAGATCGGCCATGTGATGCGGATTGCGTCCCAACTGGACTGTTACGACCTCTTCTATGGCGCGGGAGACGAGGCCGCGCTTGGAAAATTTGTCATGGAGAGCATAGAGTGTTCCTCGGATGCCGCCCGTCCATTCCTGAATGCGGAGCATTTGGGGGCCGCCTACCACCAGTCGCAGAATGGAGCCTTTTGTAACGGTCACTATGTGCGGAACATCAAACTGGCAGATCCCTTCGTAGAGGAAGATCCCACCCTCCAGCCGGTCGCCGGTGACTATGCCATACGAGTTAAACTGGCCAGCCGGAGCAATATGGAGGGGATTTGGGTTGGCTTCCCGGATTCCGGCGAGTATATCGACTCAAACCATCCGGACGAACTCCTGCTGGGGCTGGACTCGCTACAGGCAGAGAGCCTCAGCGAGTGCATCGCACTGGAGGTGGACTGCTGCCTGCCCCAGCTGACGGGTATTCTCGACCAGTACGACTCAGCCAGCGAACTGGTTCGCCATGCCATTGACTTCGGTTATGTTTGGGCGGAACAGGGTCAGGGGGCACCCCACTGGTTGGACAAATGGCAGGCGGTGCTGGAGCTGGAGGACTGCCACCGGCTGGATTTGGCTCTGGATCTCGCCCAGAATCTCCAGCACTATGAGTTCTTCCCCCGCGGCATGGACTTGGCCGCATACGGGCGGGAACTTGCGGTCCGAAACGGCGTGATCCCGCCCAGCAGACTGATAACAGACGCCTTTGACGGGGCTGCCTACGCAGAGGCCAATATGGGTCAATATGGCCTCTCGACCACCGACCACGGCTATGTAGCCTGGAACGGTGGAGAGCGCCGGTATGAGTATAGCCAGCCTGAGCACCACAGTCCCGCTCTGTCAATATAGCCGATCTATTGCCAAGTCACAAAAACCGCATCTGTCCGCTGCGGGAGCTGGGGGTGATTCGATGAAGTAAAAACAGGATGTAGAATATGACACAGGGGCCGTTTTCCGAAAGGGGAAAACGGCCCCTTCTTTTTTATGCCCTTTTTCGGAAAACAGGCCCGGAAAGGAGGCATTCATGGAGAAAGAACGGCTGGCGGAATATCTGGAGCAGTACCACATGGGAGCTCTCAACGCCGCCACCAGCCGGGAGTTGGAACTGACCTTCGGCATCAAAGGGATTCAGGTTCGACACATGGTCAATGCCCTGCGGCGGGATGGCGTCCCCATCGCCAGCAACGGAAGTGGATACTTCTATGCCGCCACGGATCAGGAGGTGTGGGCCACCATCGCCCATCTGACCAGGCGGATCAGCGGAATCGCGGCCGCCATCCGGGGACTGGATCGGACTCTGGAGCGAGAGGATACCGCACAGACCCGCCTGCCGCTGGATGGGGGTGATACGCCCTGAACAGTTTCATGTCCTGGATTGGAGGCAAGAAGGCCCTGCGGGAGTTGATCGTCCGGCTGTTCCCCCTCTACTATGAGCGGTACATTGAGGTGTTCGGCGGCGGGGGCTGGGTACTGTTCCACAAGCCTCCCGGCAACGACTTTGAGGTCTACAATGACTTCAACGGCCTGTTGGTCAACCTGTACCGCTGTGTGCGGGACAAACCGGAGGAACTGATGGAGGCTCTGCGGTATGTACTCAACGCACGGGAGGACTTTGACCGCATCCGCTCCGCCTTGGCGCGGGACAGCCCCGCCAGCGATGTCCAACGGGCGGCATGGTTCTATCAGCTCATCCGCTACAGCTACGCCTCCGGGCTGACCAGTTTTGGCAGCCAGCCCCACGATATGCGTAGCAACTTTTCGCTCATCGAGCAGGCCCACCGGAGGCTTGCCAAGGTGGTTATTGAGAACAAGGACTTTGAAAAACTGCTCCATCAATATGACCGGCCAGTGAGCTTTTTCTATCTCGACCCGCCCTACCATGCCACCGAGGGGTATTACCAGAACATTGGTGAAGACGGTTTCACCGAAGCCGACCACATCCGCCTGCGGGACGCCCTGATGCGGATCGAGGGCAAATTCCTGCTCTCCTACAACGACGACGCCTTTGTCCGCGGGCTGTACGACAGGCCAGGCATCTACCTCATGGAAACCACCCGTATCAACAACATCAAGCAGAGGTACGACAATGGGGCTCAGTTCCCGGAACTGCTTATCGCCAACTATGACCTGCGGGAGCGGAGCCGGGCGGTTCCCTCTCAAATGACGCTGTTTGACTGGAACGGGGGTGAGGCAATTGGATGAACAGCTCTCTGAACTGGAAAAGCTCCAGCAGGCGGCTCAGCTGATTGAGGAAATGAGTCAGGGCCGCCTTCAGGTCTGCCCCAGCGTAGTGGGTCAGGTCTATATCCGCCCGCAACACGATTCCAACTTGGGAATGGATATGCGGATCGACAGCATCCCCGGCCAGCCGCATTACCGAATCACCTTTACCGCGCAGCTCCGCCGGATGGGGACGGATATGGTTGCGGACGATCTTCGGGCACTGCTGTCCGAGGTTGGCCAGACCTATGCGCTGATGGCCGCCCTTGAAGCAAGGCGCTATACGCCGACAGGAGAAGATCTGACAGCCTTCCGGGACGGGCTGGCTGCCCAACAAGGACAGGAATGGCCGGGAGCATCCAATCCAGCCCGTTCTACAATTTCAATGTAATAAGGAGAAGAAGATGAAATTCAACAAACAGATAAACAATGGTACTCTTTTGATTCCCGGCGGAGCGTTCAAGATCAGTGGCTTTGAGGGCGGAGAAAAGGTCGAGATCCACACGCTGGACAGCGCGGTGGTCGTTCTGAAAAAGCAAATGACCACCATGGAACTGATCCAGGCGATGGATGCCCTGCACCGGCTGGCCACGGAGCTCACCGTCCATCTGGCCAGAGTCTGTGGCACCTGTGATGACTGCGAGGATGGCTGCCCATTCGATGATCTGGAGGACGGCATGCTGGAACTGCCAGACTACCTGCGGGAAGAAGCCGGCATCCCTGCCGGGGCCAAGCTCTGTGTCTATGTGGATGACGAAGAAAAGACCGTCACCATTGCCGAGGCCGGATATGACCATGACCTGCGGGATGTGCCTCCCTACCTGCTGGAGATGCTGGGTGAAGCCGGAATCTGCCTGGGCGAGCTGGAGGAACAGCTGATGGTGGGGAATCTCATCTACGGAGAACGCACCGCATGCAATGGGCAGGAGGAACACGGCGATGAGTAAGATCCATACAACGGTTCGGGTCGGTGTAGACGGGTCTCTGACCCTGCCTGCATTTTTCATGCGCGGAATGGGCTATGAGCCGGGGGAAGAAGTTCCCATCACCACCCCAGCGAACCAGTACATCTGCGACTGTGACGCAAACAGCCTCCTGGTGACCAGAACCTGTGACGACGCTGAGTGTACCGGATACACCAGCAGCGGTATGGAACTCAATCTGCCCGCCGCACTGTTATCCGAGGCATCTATCCCCGTGGGAGAAGAAGTCGCGGTTCTGGCCGCGGATGGAGCGCTCATCATCGTCCCCTCAACGGAGGAACTGCGGGAGCTTTCGGTGGAGCTTTGCTGCCTGCTCAATGAGCTGGGCATCAGCCCGCTGACGATCCCCCCAGCGGGCAAATGGCGTCTGCCGTAAAGGAGGCAAGATGGAACAGGATATCTACCTCTATCCCAACTCGCATTCAGAGGCCCATAGACTTGGGGAAGCTACGCTCTGGGATGCAAGTTTCCACGCCAATGTATCCTGTGCGCGGGACATCGAAGCCGTCATCCGCGTCTATGGCGACGGCCGCCGCAGCGCATTAAAGCCGGAAGCATCCCAAACGGTGCTGAAACGGTGGGGCTTCAAGCGGACCAATTTCGTCCTGGCCAACACGATAGAAAGGTTGGGACCTTACAAGGAGCAGCTCAGCACGGAAAACCAGGAATGGCAAAAGAAAGTCTATGTCCCACCCGATGATGCCCATAACCGTTATTTTGAAGTGGACACCGCCCTGGCGTATCTGGACGCATTTATCAGTCAAGTGAGGGAGGCATACGGCAAGCTGGAACTATTTGGGCCGGAGCACTGCGAACCCAACTCCTATGAATCTCTGGACTATGAGGGCCGGGTGTTGGTGCTCAGTCCAGACACCCTCAAGGAGTCCTGCTGGACGCCCCAGAACCAGCTCTGGCTGGCCCATGATGGCTTTGGATGCAGGCCCAATGCCATCGGCCGTTCCATCCGCTGTACCTGCCTGGGCGATGGAGAGCAGACCAGATGGAACCGCACAGATTTCACCGGCGTTCTGAAAGAGGAATTCCTCCCCGGCTGGGCCAGAGAGAAACTGGAGGAGCTTCAGCTTCAAGGGCAGAACGCGGGTATGGGAGGGATGGACATGACTTAACCGCAGAAAGGAGATGTGCCGCCATGCGAAGTGTGGAAATGAAAAACCGATGTCTGCTCTACTATGGAAATCCAGTGGGCTACAGGACAGAACAGGGAGTGGTGGCGGACTCCATGTTCCGCCGTGAGGAGTTGGAGGACTGGCTGGCAAGGAAGGGGCTGGCTGTCCGGTGGGAGGACGGCATCTATGACCGTCTCTCCAGCGGTGGATACCAGAAGGCAGCAGACAACGGGCCAGCCCTGAAATCCTGCCGTATCTGGCAGCTCGGCCCCTCAGCTCCCGCCGCCATGCGCTTCATTGGGCTGGACCGCATGAGTGGTGAATATGGCGGACCTGACCTTACCCGTTACCAGGCAGTGTTTGACGGCACTGTCAGCACCAACAGTCTGGATGGGATCTGGGAGGCATTCTGTCGCAGGTCCCTGGGCAGCGACGGACAGCCGCTGGCCATCTCAGACCTTGTCGAACTCTACGACGATTCCGGCAGCGAGTTCTACTATGTGGACCGCACAGCTATCGTCCCCGTCCAACTGAAAGCCCCGGAGCAGGAATCAGGCATGACCATGACCCTGTGACCCAAGAGCAGAAAAGCCACTTATTTTTTATATTCAGAAAAGGAGGAACACACCATGGCAAAAGCGCAGACCACAAGTGAAAACCCCCAGGGAGAGGTTTCCCAGCAGGATACTCCTGTCCTTCCCATGCAGTATGATGTCCGTATCCACTCTATCCAGTTTGACGGTCCCTGCCGGGCCACCGCATCGCTGAACATCAACGGCTGTTTTGCCGTCCGGGGCGTCAAGCTCATGGAGGGCAGCAATGGGCTGTTTGTATCCATGCCCGGCCAGATCAACAGCAAGGGTGAAATCAAGGACATCTGTTTTCCGTACACACGGGAGGCACGCGCCGAACTGGAATCGGCTGTCGTGACCGCCTACCAGCAGGCACTGACGCAGGGGATGAACCGCTCTCCCCAGTCCGCGCCGGACCCCACGGCACAGCAGGCTCAGAAGATGGGTATGTGACCCACTGACCACACAACAATCAACAATCTAAAATTTTGAGGAGGAACTCTCTATGAAGAAGATGTTCAACAAGATGTCCAACACCGTGAAGACGATGACCTGCAAGGCCCACTGCGCCATGACCTGCGCCCGTGCCCACCTGTCCGCCCCTCTCTGCAACACTCGCGGCGAGGGCTACATCGACACCGCCATCAAGATCCTGATTGCCGTGGTGCTGGGCGCCCTGCTCCTGGCTGGCCTCTACACTCTGTTCGGGGACACCGTCCTGCCCACCGTGACCGAGCGCGTAGAGGAAATGTTTGACTACAAGGGCTGATACCCGGTGCAGGCGTTCCTGTTTCTCACGGCACTGGCCGCTGCCTCTGCGGTGGACTGCCGCAAGCGTACTATCCCGGATTTCCTCTGTCTTTTGACCGCCGCGGTGGGGCTGATCTCCTTCAGCCCCGCCCAGTTTTTTGGAGTGCTGGCGGCTCTGCCCCTGCTGATTGCCGCCCTGATCCGGCCGGAGTGCATGGGCGGCGGCGACATCAAACTCACTGCTGCGGCCGGCTTTGTGCTGGGCTTTTGGCGGGGGATCTGGGGGATGGCGCTGGGTCTGCTGCTGGCGGTGCTGTATTTCTGCACCGCTATGTTATTTCAAAAATTCATTCATCATCCGCTACCCGCAATGACACGGGCGGCGCTGCCGCTGGGACCATTTTTATCCATCGGCTTTGCCGCACTATACTGTTTTGGAGGTTGACTGCTATGAAGAAGTTCCATGTAACGAGAAAGACTGTGCTCACCATCGTTGGCGTGACCCTGCCCCTGACGGCGGCCGCCATTCTTCTGCCCCGGTTGAAGCGGAGCAGAAGGGCCAGATCGGTTCGGGCGTAATGCCCGGACTTTCCGACCCAACATGAAATCAAGGAGGAAATGCCAGTATGAGTTTTTTGAAAAATCGCACCGTGGTCGGTGTAATCTGCATCCTGCTCTCCCTGCTGATCTGCTTCGGTCTGACCCCGCTGTTCAACCAGAGCATCAGCCAGAAAGCTGAGATCGTGCGGGTAGTCCAGCCCATCCGGGCCGGCGATGAGATCACCGAGAGCATGGTTCAGATCGTGGAGGTGGGCGGCTATAATCTCCCAGAGGATGTCCTTCGGCAGAAAGAGAGCGCCGTGGGTAAATACGCTACTGCGGATCTGGCTGTGGGCGACTATATCATCCCTTCCAAACTCTCAGACGCCCCAGCAGCGGAAAACGCCTACCTGTACAGCCTGGACGGGAGCCAGCAGGCCATCTCCGTGTCCATCAAAAGTTTTGCGGAGGGGCTCTCCGGCAAGCTGCAGAGCGGCGACATTGTGTCGGTGATCGCCCCGGACTACAAGCAGCAGGGCCAGACCGTTGTCCCCGCTGAGCTGCAGTATGTGGAGATCATCAGTGTTACCGCCTCCTCCGGCTATGACGCCAACACCGGTGAGCCTGTGGACGAGGAGGATGACAAGGAACTGCCCGATACTGTCACCCTGCTGGTGTCCCCCGAGCAGGCCAAAGTGTTGGCCGAGCTGGAGGCCGAGGGGACCATCCATCTGGCGCTGGTCTACCGGGGCGACCGGGAGAATGCCGACAAGTTCCTGACCTCTCAAGACGAGATCATTCTGGAATTGTATCCCCCGGAGCCGGACCCCGAGGAGAAACCACAGGAGAATCCCGCAGAGTCCGAACCCGCCGCTGACTCCAGCGAAACCGCAGAAACGGAGGCGCCCGCGAAAACCGAGGAGGTGGCCTGATGCTGAACTTCAAGAAAGCGGGTATTTTTTCCCGAGGAAGTGGCCAGGAGGACGCCTGTGAGCAGGAGGATCAGAGCGGCGGGGTGCTGGCGGTGTGGGGCAGCCCCGGCAGCGGCAAGACCACCGTGGCCGTGCGGCTGGCCAAGTATCTGGCCGACAAGCGCCGGAATGTGATCCTCCTTCTCTGCGACATGACAGCCCCAATGCTTCCCTGTATCTGCCCGGCGGCAGATCTGGAGTGCGAGCGTTCCCTCGGAAGCGTGTTGGCCGCCGCCCATGTGTCGGAGAATCTGGTCAAGAACAACCTGGTCACCCACAAACGCCTGGGTTACCTCACCATGCTGGGGATGCTCAAGGGAGAGAATGAGTACACCTACCCGCCTTACAACGAGGTGCAGGCGCGGGAGCTCATCGACTGCCTGCGGGAGATCGCTCCCTATGTGGTCATTGACTGCGGCAGTTACATCGCCAACGACATCCTCTCCGCTGTGGCGCTCATGGAGGCGGATTCCGTCCTGCGGCTGGCCAACGCCGACCTCAAGAGCATCAGCTACCTGTCCAGCCAACTTCCCCTCCTGCGGGATGCCAAATGGGATACGGACAAGCAGTACAAGACCGCCAGCAATGTAAAGCCCCAGCAGGCCGGGGATCACATGAGTCAGGCGCTGGGGACAGTGGCCTTCACGCTGCCCCATTCGGCGGAGCTGGAGGGACAGTATCTGGCCGGCAACCTGCTGGCGGACCTATCCATGAAGGACAGCCGGGTATTCCGCAAGGAGATCGAGAAGATTGCCAGGGAGGTGTTTGGGTGTTAGGCGAGAAGCGAAGTCAGTCCCTGTTCGCTCCCAAAGCGTCCGCTGAGAAAGCCGCCGCAACACATATCATGACAGGTCCGGACGGGCGGAAGAAAGAACTCCCCCTCTATTTCGGCCCGGACTGCCCGGTAAGCGGCAATATGGGTCAGAATCAGCATGAAGCCGGCGTTGGAGAACCCCAGCCCGCGGATGAGCCGCTGCGTCACGCCCCAGCTGATGATGGGATAGGGGTTGAAGCTGATCCCACAGATAGCGTGAACATGGCGGAGGATCTCCCCAGGCGGTCCCTGAATACAGAGTCTGCAGGCGGCTATCGGGCGCATTCTCTCTTCTTCACCCCGGAGAATGAAGGGCAGGATTTCAACACCGTCCTGCAGGATGTGCAGGAATATATCTCCGGCAAGTATTCCGCCCTCATCACCGAGGGCGGCGATGAAGACGCCAAGGCCCAGATCAAACGGTACATCACCAAATATGTGCAGGACCGGCGCATCGCGGTCAAAGGCTATTCCGGCGACCAGCTGGTGGACGCCCTCTACACGGAGATGGCCGAGTTCGGCCTGCTCACCAAGTACATCTTCGGAACCGGCATTGAGGAGATTAATGTGAACTCTTGGCGGGATATCGAGGTGTTGTACGCCAATGGCGAAACGGTCAAGCTGGAGGAACATTTCGACAGCCCTGAACACGCCGTCAATGTGATCCGCCGTATGCTCCATGTCAGCGGTATGGTGCTGGACAATGCCAGTCCCGCCGTCCTGGGCCATCTCAGCAAGAACATCCGCATCGCGGTCCTCAAGACCCCTTTGGTGGACGAGGATGTGGGCGTCACGGCATCCATCCGTATCGTCAACCCGCAGAATATGCAGAAAGAGGACTTCGTAAAAGGTGGAACAGCCACAGGCCCCATGCTGGACTTTCTGGCCGCCTGCCTGCGTTACGGCGTTTCCGTCTGCGTTGCCGGGGCCACCGGTTCCGGCAAGACTACGGTGGCAGGCTGGCTCCTGACCACCATCCCGGACAACAAGCGTATTTTCACCATCGAGAACGGCTCCCGTGAGCTGGACCTGGTGCGGGAGAAAGATGGCCGGGTGTGCAACAGCGTCATTCACACCATCACCCGTGAGAGCGAGAACGCCAAGCAGAATATCGATCAGGATATGCTGCTGGACATGGCCCTGCGGTACCACCCCGACATCATCTGTGTGGGCGAGATGCGGTCTGCGGAGGCGTATGCCGCACAGGAGGCCGCCCGTACTGGCCACGGCGTGTTGACCACCATTCATTCCAACTTATCCCAGGCTACATGGCGGCGTATGGTCACCCTCTGCAAGCGTAAGCACGAGATGGCCGACGATACCCTCATGGATCTGGTCACCGAGGCATTCCCCATCGTGGTGTTCGCCAAGCAGCTGGAGGATAAGAGCCGTAAAATCATGGAGATCATGGAGTGTGAGATCCTGCCCACTGGGGAGCGCCGGTACAACACCCTTTATCACTTCAAAATCGAAGAAAACCGGTTGGAGGACGGCAAATACCGTATTAAGGGCCGCCACGAGGCGGTCAACCCCATCTCGGAAAGCCTGCAGAAGCGGTTCATCGACAATGGTATGCCGCAGGAGGTGCTGACTCAGCTCGTGGGCAAAAAGTCCGCTCCCTCTAAGGGTAAGTCAGGCTCCAGTCCGGCAAAGGCAGGACAGGCAACGCCCGCTCCGAAGACCAGGAGCGCACAGTCCAAGCCGCCTGCCAAACCTGAAACCGGCAAGGAAGGAGGCGAATCTGTATGAATCTGATCCAGTTGATTGCCTGTATAGGGCTGATCACAGGTTGTTTTGTCCTTTTACACATCTCCCCTATGGACTTCACTGAAGGGGTGTTCCGCAGAATCACCAGTAAGCCCAAAAGCATCCGGTCGGAGGTTAATGAGAGTACACGGCGCAAAAAGAAATCCTTTCTGCGCCGGGAAATCGAGGAGACACAGACCATTCTGCGGATGACTGGCCGGGCCGCCAAGTTTCCCATGGTGTGCGCCCTGTCCCTGCTTCTTTTTCTGGTAGGGGCCGCCTTCGCCCTGACGCTGGGCAACCTCTTCCTGGTGCCGGTGCTGGCGGTGGGCATGATGTTCGTGCCGTTCTGGTTTATCCGTCTGACCGCAAATCACTACAAAAAGAACATCGCCGCTGAACTGGAAACCGCCCTCTCTATCATCACCACAGCTTATCTCCGCAATGAGGACATCCAGACGGCAGTGGAGGAAAACATTGACTATCTCAACCCGCCCGTCCGGAGTGTGTTTGTGGAGTTTCTCACCCGGATCAAGCTGGTGGACCCCGATGTGGACGCCGCCCTCCAGGACATGGGGACGAAGATCGACAACGCCGTGTTTCGGGAGTGGGTGGCCGCTCTGCTGACCTGCCGACACGACCGGGGGCTCAAGACCATCCTGACTCCCATCGTGGCTAAACTCTCCGATATGCGGATCGTCAACGGTGAGCTGGAGAATCTGGTGTTTGAGCCCCGCAAGGAGTTTATCACCATGCAGGTGCTGGTCATCGGCAATATCCCGCTGTTGTACTGGCTCAATCAGGACTGGTACGATGTTCTGATGCACACCCCGCTGGGGCAGGCGCTGTTGGCAGCCATTGCCGCTGTGATGTTCATCAGCACCGCAGCGGTCATCAAGCTGACCCAGCCCATTGAGTATCGGAGGTGATCCTCATCAGTAACCA
>NZ_JAPFEA010000005.1 GCF_026169115.1 Intestinimonas sp.
CGAGCGGCCGGGCACAGGCTTTCTATCATGGTATATGGTTTCGTCTGGGGGAGCCGTCTTCCCGGCGGCTGCGGCCCGAGCGCTTACTGGTAAAGCGGATACTTGGCACACATGCCGGCCACGGTCTCCCGGATGGCGTCGGCCTTGGCGTCGAAATCAGTGGCGGCCTGCCAGATGAGGGAGCCGATGACCTTCATCTCCTCCACGCCGAAGCCGCGGGTGGTGACGGCGGGGGTGCCCACCCGGATGCCGCTGGTGACAAAGGGCTTCTCGGGGTCGTTGGGGATGGCGTTTTTGTTGACGGTGATGTGGACCTCGTCCAGCCGCTTTTCCAACTCCTTGCCGGTGATGTGGGCCTTTCGCAGGTCCACCAGCATCAGGTGGTTGTCGGTGCCGCCGGAGACCAGGTCGAAGCCGGCTTCGGTGAGGGAGCCGGCCAGAGCGGCGGCATTTTCCACGATGCGGCCCTGGTAGTCCTTGAACTCGGGCTTGAGGGCCTCGCCGAAGGCCACCGCCTTGGCGGCGATGATGTGGAGGAGGGGACCGCCCTGGGAGCCGGGGAAGATGGCGGAGTCGATCTTCTTGGCCAGCTCCTCCTTGCAGAGGATCATGCCGCCCCGGGGACCCCGGAGG
The DNA here is from genome assembly GCF_026169115.1 of Intestinimonas sp. Taxonomy (GTDB): domain Bacteria; phylum Bacillota; class Clostridia; order Oscillospirales; family Oscillospiraceae; genus Intestinimonas. The sequence goes on from NZ_JAPFEA010000005.1 coordinate 634, forward strand.
GTCTTGTGGGTGGTGGTGGTGACCACATCGGCATAGGGGACGGGAGAGGGGTGGAGCCCGGCGGCCACCAGTCCGGCAATGTGGGCCATATCCACGAAGAGATAGGCGCCCACCTCATGGGCGATGTCGGCGAAGGCTTTGAAGTCGATGATGCGGGGATAGGCGGAGGCGCCGGCGATCATCATTTTGGGCCGATGCTGCCGGGCCAGGTCCCGGACCTGATCGTAGTCGATGTAGCCCTGGTCGTTGAGCCCGTAGGAGACCATGTGGTAGTTCTTGCCGGAGAAGTTCACCGGCGAGCCGTGGGTGAGGTGCCCGCCGTTGCCCAGGTCCATGCCCAGCACGGTGTCGCCGTGGTCGCAAAGGGCCTGATAGACGGCGTAGTTGGCCTGGGCGCCGGAGTGGGGCTGGACGTTGGCGTGGTCGGCGCCGAAGAGCTTGCAGGCCCGGTCCCGGGCGATGTTCTCGGTGACGTCCACCTCCTGGCAGCCGCCGTAGTAACGCTTGCCGGGATAGCCCTCGGCGTATTTATTGGTGAGGACTGTGCCCATGGCTGCCAGTACCGCCTCGCTGACGATGTTCTCGGAGGCGATGAGCTCGATGTTCCGCCGCTGCCGGGCCAGCTCGGCCGCGATGGTGCCGCCTACCTCGGGATCGGAGACCGTGAGAAAGTCGATGATTTCTTGTACCATTGCCGTAACACCTCTCATCAAGGATGTAATGTGTCAAAGTGACATGTAAGCATTATAGCGCAACTGCCGTAGAAATACAACTGTCATTCTTGGAAAAACACGGTCGCATCTTGTCCTCATTTATGGTATGATAACGGGGAACGGCGGCAGACCGCCGACAGTACGGCATGGAAAGGAATGGCCGACATGACAAAGAAAGAACGGGCCGGAGCCATCGTGGAGGAACTCAAGGCCCTCTATCCGGAGGGGATCTGTTCCCTCAACTACCCCAAGCCCTATGAGCTGCTGTTTTCCGTCCGCCTGGCGGCCCAGTGTACCGACGAGCGGGTGAATATGGTGACGCCGGCCCTCTTTGCCCGGTTCCCCACCCTGGAGGCCCTGGCCCAGGCCGACGTCTCCGAGGTGGAGACCTACATCCACTCCACCGGCTTTTTCCGGGCCAAGGCCAGGGACATCGTGGCCGCTTCCCAGATGATGCTGGAGTGCTTTGGCGGACAGGTGCCGGACAATATGGAGGATCTGCTGAAGCTCCCGGGCGTGGGCCGGAAGACGGCCAATCTGATCCTGGGGGACGTCTACCACACTCCGGGCGTGGTGGTGGCTGACACCCACTGCATCCGCATTTCGGGCAAGCTGGGCCTCACCGACGGCACCAAGGACCCGGCCAAGGTGGAGACCCAGCTGCGGAAGATCCTGCCGCCGGAGGAGTCCAACGACTTCTGTCACCGGCTGGTGCTCCACGGCCGGGCGGTGTGCACCGCCCGGAAGCCCGACTGCCAGAACTGCACCCTGCGGCCCTGGTGCGCCTTTTTCCAGAAGAACGCGCAGTGAAATGGAGCTGAGGCAGAGCCCGTAGAAATGCTAAGTCCCCGCAGCCAATGGCCGCGGGGACTTGGCTTGTGCTTTATAATTGCGAGACTCTGCGCAGGCCCTGGCGGTATCGCAGGGCGCAGAAGGCGGTGAGACACAGGCACAGCAGCTCGGAGCAGAGGGTGGAAAGCCAGATGCCGGTGTCACCGAAGAGGGTGGAGAGGACCAGCAGAGAGCCGGCCATCAGCACCAGACTCCTGCCGAAGGAGATGGACAGGGCAAAGGCGGGGCGCTCCACGGCGGTGAAGAAGGCGGCGGTCACCACATTGAGTCCGAGGGGGAGGAAGGAGAAGGCGTACAGCCCCAGGGCGGAGATGGAGTAGTCGAACATGGGGCTCTCATGGTCCAGGAAGAAGCCCACGATGAGGTTGTCCCCCACCTCTACCAGGAGGAAGAAGAGCACAGAGAGGGTGAGGGCCAGGGTGACGCCATACCGGAGGAGGCGGTGGCAGACAGGGCGCTCCCCGGCCCCCAGGTGGAAGCTCACCAGGGGCTGGATGCCTTGGCCGATGCCGGTCATGGTCATGAGGACCAGGGTGTTGACATAGCTGATGATGGTGTAGGGGGTGAGTCCGTTCTCCCCGATGACCCGGAGGATGATGTGGTTGAACAAGAAGATGACCAGGCCGTTGGAGAGCTCGTTGAGCCCTTCGGAGAGACCCAGGGGGAGGATGCGCCGATAGGCGGACAGCTCCCATCGGAAGGGCTGGAACCGCAGCCGCTGCCGGTGGGTGAAGAAATACCCGGAAAAGACCGCCGTGGAGGTCACCTGGGCAAGGCCGGTGGCAAAGGCGGCGCCCCACACCCCCCAGTGGAAGACCAGGACAAAGACGGCGTCCAGCACCACGTTCATGAGGGCGCAGGAGATGACGCCCACGGTGCTGATGTGGGGGGCGCCGTTGGCCTTCACCTGTACCTCCAGATTGTAGGAGACGGTGAAAAAGACGGCAAAGACGGCGATGGTGCCCACATATTCCTTCACATAGACCAGGGTGTCCGGAGTGGCACCCAGGAAGCGGGCCACGGCGTCCAGGTTGAGGAGGACCAACAGGGTCAGCAGGAGACTGGCCGCCCCCGTCACCACCAGATTCTGATTGAAGTAGCCCCTGGCCCGCTCCAGATCCCCCTGCCCCAGGGCGATGGAGATGATGGTGGAGGTACCGGTGGCCAGCAGGATGCCCAGCATGAAGATGAAGGACGTGAAGGGCATGGAGAGATTCACTGCACGCAGGGCGATCTCGCCCACCCCGCGGGAGACGAAGACCCCGTCCACCATCGTGTAGAGGGAAAAGATCCACATGGAGATGATGGAGGGGACGACGAACTTGAAAAACCGCTTCATTAGGTCCATAATACGATGACCTCCCAGATTTGATCGGCGTCTGCAAGTATAGGATAAACCCTCGGACCGTACGAAGGTCAAGGGCCAGGAGGAAAAAAGATGAAAGACCTTTATCAGATCCACGAGCTGGCCAAGCTCTTTGGGCTCCACCCGGACACCCTGCGCTATTATGAGGAAAAGGGGCTTTTGCACCCGGAGCGGCAGGAGAACGGGTACCGGGTCTACCACATCCGGGACATCTGCACCCTGAACATCGTACGGGCCCAGCGGGAGCTGGGGGTGCCGGTGGAGGACATCCGGGCCTACCTGGACCGGCGGAGCGTGGCAGAGACCCTGGCCTTTCTGGAGCGGCAGGAGGGACTGCTGGAGCGAAAGATCGCAGAGCTGACGGAAATGCAGGGGGAGAGCCGGGACCGCCGGGACCGTCTGCTCCGCTTCCGGGACGTAGAGACCGGCGTGGTGACCTGCCGCACCATGCCGGAGCGGCCCTGTGTCATCCTCCAGGAGGATGTGATCCTGGAAAAGGAGATCGACTTCCTCCTCAAAAAGCTGGAAAAACGCCACAGCAATACCATCCGGATCATGGGCAAACAGACCATGGGGGCCCTCCTGGACCGGAAGGCCATGTGCCCGGGGGATTACAAGCATTTCGCCTTCGTCTTTTTCCTCACCGGACCGGACCAGGAGTGGGATGCGGTACTGCCGGCGGGAGAGTACGCCAGTCTTTTTTACCGCGGCTCCTATGAGCGGCTGGAGGAACACTGTGAGACGCTGTTCCGGGGGGCGGAGGAGCTGGACCTTGCCGTGGACGGAGCGCCCCTGGAGCTCTATCGCATCGACGCCCACGACACCGACCTGGAGGAGGAATATCTCACCGAGCTCCAGGTGAAGGTAAAGCGGGTGTAAATCAGCAGCGCCTCCGGCAAAAGCCGGAGGCGCTGCTGATTTTACATTTCATTCAGAAGTCCGCCGAACATCCGCCGGCGGCGGTCAGCATCGGTAACGGAGCGGTCCCGGGTGCGGTAAAGGAGGACGCCCGCCGCCGCCAGCACGCCGGAGAGCAGGTAGTCCAGCCCGCCCATGCCGCCGGGGGAGAAGGGGAGGATGAGATTGAGGGTCAGAAAGAGGGAGGCGATGATCCCAAGAACTGCCGTCACCCTGCCGCCGGGCATGGAGACGGGCCGCCGGAGCTCCGGATGGGTCCGGCGCAGCCGCAGTACAGAGAAGAGGGTGGTCACCCACATGACGATGGTGGCCAGAGAGGCGGTGTTGATGAGGGGGAGGAAGAAGAGCTTCCCCAGGAAGGGGGCGAGGAGGACCAGGGCCGCCGAGGCCCAGATGCAGCGGGTGGGGGTGCCGTATTTGGGGTGGAGACGGCAGAACCACCGGCTCATCAGGTCGGAGCCGGCCAGGCCGTAGAGCATCCGGGCGGCGGAGTAGAGGGTGGAGTTCATGACGCCCACGGCCCCCACGAAGGCGGTGAGCAGCAGCAGGACCCGCACCACCGGGGCCCCGGTGATGTCCACCAGAATGTCCGCAAAGGGGGCGGTGGAGGTCACGGCCTCCCGCCAGGGCATGTTGCCGGCCACGGCGGTGGAGACCAGGCACAAAAGGCCCGTGACCAGCACCAGGCAGACCACAAGGGCCAGCCCCGCCTTCCGGGCGGCCTTGCCCTCGGCGTCGGAGGCCGCCTTGGCCACCGTCTCCCATCCGGCCACCGAGAAGACCAACAGGGAGAGGAGGGACATGGAGCCGGTAAAGTCGAAGTCCAGACCGCCGCCGGAGGCGTAGACGGCTGGGTCAAAGTGGGCAAAGGCGGCGATGAGTCCCGCCAGACACATGAAGAGCAGGACCACCGTGGCGATCTTGGCCAGGGCGGCGCACACGTTGGCGCCCCGGTACTGGATGTAGAGAATGACAGCGGCCAGGAGGAACTGGATGAGGACGTTGGGCAGGGTGACGGCATAGCCCCCGGCGGTATAGAGAAGTCCGGTCTGGCCCAGGACGGGGAAGAGCTCATCCAGCAGAGACACGGCGGCCAGGTCCACCCAGCAGAAGACGATGGTGTTCATCATGACCCCGGCCCAGCCCACCAGAAAGCCGCCCCGGCAGCCGAAGGCGGCGGTGGCGTAGACCACCTCTCCGCCGGGAAGGGGGAGCATGGGGATGGCCTCCATATAGGCAAAGGCGAAGGGGAATTCCACCGCCATGCACAGCAGAAAAGCCACCGCCAGATTGAGGGGTCCCCGTGCGGTCTCCAGCCAGGTGCCGGTGAGGAGGAGCCAGGAGGTGCCCAACATGCACCCCACCCCCATGGCCACCAGTCCGAAAAAGCTGATAGAGCCTTGCTTGGCGCTGTTGTTCACGGCGGTTCTCCTTTCTCAGCGGCGCTTTTTGGGGAAGTAGGCGGATACCATGGCGGCGGTCTCCTCCAGCCACTGCTTCCGCTGGTCCGGGGTGCTCCCGGCCACCGGGCGGAAGAGACAGCGGTCAAAGGCGGGTAGGGCCAGCAGTCCGAAGACGCAGTCCTGCCAGATGCGCTGGAGGGGGTCGCCGAAGACGGCGTCCTCCACCGGCGCCGGGGTGTTGGAGGTGTTGAAGACCAGAGCGGCCCTGGCCTTCAGCAGGGGAGCGGGGGCTGCGCCGTCCACAGGCAGGGAATAGGCTTCGCCCTCCCGCAGCACCCGGTCCAGCCAGCCGGTGAGGATGGCGGGGGGCTGCCCCCACCAGTTGGGGTGGACCACTACAATGCCATCCGCCTGCTTCAGCTCCTCCTGGTACTGGAGGACCAGAGGGTCGGCGGATGGGCCGCCCGCAGCCTCGTCGGCTGTCATCACCGGGTCAAAGCCCTCGGCGCACAGGTTGTGGAGCCACACGCCGTAGCCGTTGGCCCGGAGGGCGTCGGCGGCGGACTGGGCCAGGGCGGCATTCAGGCTGTCCCCGCTGGGGTGGGCCAACAGGAGGAGCACCTGTCCGGCGTCCGTCCCGGGCTCCGGCTGTTCTGCCTTCGGAGCCGGCTGAGACTCGGGGCGCTCAGTCCGGGGCTCAGGGACGGGGTCCGGCGTGACCTCCGGGATAGGGGTGGCAGAGGGCTCAGGCTCGGCCTGCGCCTTCACGGGGGCGGTCACAGCCTGGGGCTCCTCCGCCTGCCAGGTGAAGCGGTCCAGGGCTCCCACCAGGATCTTGGCCGAACAGGGGGGCATGACCAGCCAGGTCCGGCCACCGTCATTGCGGAAGAGCGCGTCGCCGCCCAGCACGTCCTGGAGCACCGGCTCATTGTGGGGGAACTCCAGGGGGGCCTCCTGATGGGAGAGGTTGAAGAGAACATAGATCCGCTGCTCCGGGGTGGCGCGGCGGAAGACCAGCTGCTCATTTTTGATGACCACGTTCTCATAGTCCCCCACGGCCAGAGCGGGGAAGGCCCGGCGGATGCGGGAGAGGGCGGAGAGGTGGCGGCACAGGCCCTGGTCCCGCCGTTCCATGTCGGCGAGGTCCAGGGAGGGCCGCAGCGCCACGTCGGAGTGGGGGGTGCGCTTTCCCTCCACGGCCCACTCGCCGCCGTAGTAGATGGAGGGCACGCCGGGCATGGTATAGAGAAGGGTGTAGACGTTCTCCAGCAGCGCGGGGTCGGTGAGGGTGCTGGAGAGCCGGTCCACGTCATGGTTTTCGGTGAAGTTGTAGAGCCGCAGCCCCCGGTAGATGCCGCCGGGGCCGAACTGACGCCCCAGAGAGTGGGCGATCTCAAAGTAGTTCTTGGTATTGTGGGCCGACCAGTTGCCCTTCCAGCACTCGTAGTTGGTCACCGAGTCCAGCATTTCCGGGTTGGCCCAGCGGGCGTAATCCCCGTGGATGATCTCGCCCATGAGCCAGAATTCCGGGTCACGGGACTTGGTGTAGTGCTTGAGGGCCCGGAAGAAGTCGAAGTCTACGCAGTCGGCGGCGTCCAGCCGGAGCCCGTCGATGTGGAAGCGGTCCATCCACATGCCTACGGCCCCCAGCAGGTGGTCCCGGACCTCGGGGTTTTTCAGGTTGAGCTTGACCAGCTCGTAGTGGCCGCCCCAGGACTCATACCAGAAGGGGTCCCCCATGGGGGAGCCGCCGCCGAAGTTGAGGTTCTGGAACCAGCCGCAGTAGGGGGAGGCTTGCCCCTTTTCCCGCACGTCCCGGAAGGCCCAGAACTCCCGGCCCACATGGTTGAAGACGCCGTCCAGCACCACACGGATGCCGTTTTCGTGGAGGGTATCACAGAGTGCGGCGAAGGAGTCCACGTCCCCCAGGCGGCAGTCGATCTGGTAGTAGTCGGTGGTGTCGTAGCCGTGCTTCACCGACTGGCAGACCGGCCCCAGATAGAGGGCGTTCACCCCCAATTCTTTGAGGTGGGGGACCCAGTCCCTCAGCTTGTCCAGGCTGTGGACGGGGGCTCCGCCGGGGTTGTATTCCGGGCAGCCGCAGAAGCCCAGGGGATAGATATGATAAAAGACGGCGCTGTTGATCCAGTGGTCCATATGTGGTTCGCTCCTATCTCTGCCCATAGCGGGCTGTATGGGCCGGCATGGCCGGCGCATCCATTATACCACGGCTGTACCGGTTTGGCGAGAGGACAGTTCGGTGCACGCGGGCAAAAGGGGGCGCCCTTGACGGATATGGTATAATCATAGCATCGAAAAGCACACCAAGGAGGTCATTTTATGGTCACACTGGCCCAGCGCCTGGAGGGGCTGCGGGAGGAACGGGGCATGAGCCGCCCCGCTCTCTCCGCCGCTTTGGGGCTCCCCAAGAGCGCCGTTGAAAAATTTGAGACGGGTCGTCAGACCCCCACCAAGGAGCAGCAGGAGAAGATCGCGTCCTATTTCGGGGTCTCCCTCTTCTATCTCCGGGGGGAGAGCAGCGACCGTACCCGGCAGGAGGACTGGATGGACGCCGCCGCCTTTACCGACGAGGCGCCGGTCTTTGTGCCCAAGCCCGCCCCCAAGCCCCCAAAATCCAAGGCGGCGGAGCCGGCCCAGGGCGGTATGCTGGACGCCATGCTGGCCAGCAAGGGCGTGCAGGAGCTGCTGCGGGGCATGGTGCTGGATGTGCTCCGGTCCCCGGAGGGGCAGGCCGTCATCGCCCAGGCGGTGCGCAGGGAACTCAAGAAGTGAGGCGGCAGACACATGCACAATGAACTGACGCAAAAGGATATCCAGATGATGCAGGAGGAGCTGGACTACCGCCGGATCACCCTGCGGCCCAAGCTGCTGGAGGCGGTGAAGGAGGCCCGCGCCTTTGGCGACCTGAGCGAGAACTTTGAGTATAAGGCCGCCAAGCAGGAGAAAAACCGCAACGAGGGCCGCATCCGCTTTCTGGAAAACATGATCCGCACGGCGGTGGTGGTGTCGGACGCCTCCGCGGAGGATGCCGTGGGCCTCTACGACAAGGTGACGGTCTATCTGGAAGAGGATGACGAGACTGAGACCTATCAGGTGGTCACCACCATGCGGCAGGACGCCCTCCACGGTCTCATCAGCAAGGAGTCTCCGGTGGGGAGGGCCCTGCTGGGCAAAAAGGTGGGGGACCGGGTCCTCGTCCAGGTCAATGAGGCATTCAGCTACGAAATGGTCATCCAGCGCATCGAAAAGGCGGGAGACGACGGCTCCGTCCCACTCAACAGCTATTGATTCAAAAAGACCGCGTGTCCCCCTTCTCCGGGGGACACGCGGTCTGCATTTCTGAGAAGATCAGCGTCGCGAAAACGGCAGGTACAGGGAGAGGGCGGCGCTCACCAGAGGGACCAGCCCTGGTCTTTCCGGCTCTCCAGCACGTCCAGGCCTCCGCACAGCAATTCGGCGGCGTCGGCCCGGGTGAGGGAGTCGGAGAGGGCGAGGGCGCCGTCGGCATTGGCCTGGAGGACACCGGCGGTCTCCAGGTTGGCCGCCGCCTGACAGGCCCAGGCAGGGGCCGCGTCGTAGTCGGTATACAGGGTGGTGACAGCGGTGTCGGTGACCTGGAGCATCCGGTCCAGGAGCACCGCGGCCTCCGCCCGGGTGATGGTACGCTGGGGGTCGAAGACCACACCGTCGGCGCTGACCACGCCCTGGACGTAGCCCGCCTTCAGGGCGGAGGACACGTAGCCCTTGGCCCAGGTGGGGATGACGTCGTCGTCGGCAAAGCCGGTGCGGGTGACGCCTTCCAGAGAGGAAAGCCCGATGGTGTGCATGGCCAGGGCCACGAACTCCTCCCGGCTCACAGGCAGGTCGGGCTGGAAGAAGTGGGCGCCGCCCATGCACTCGCCGATGAGGATGCCCTCCTCGGCCAGCCGCAGGGCGGAGCAGTGGGCGCTCTGCCCCTCCATGTCGGCGTAGGTCACCTTGGTGTTGGCCTTTTCGATCTTCACCTTCACGGTGGCGGGCTCGGAGACATTGCCCACGGCGTCCACGGCCACGTAGGTGAAGGAGTCCTTGCCGGTTTTGTTCTCATAGGGAGTATAGGTGAAGAAGGCGGAGCCGTCCTCGGACAGGGTGACAGCGCCCCGGGCGGGCTTGTCCGCCAGACGGAAGGTGAGTAGCTCGCCCTCCGGGTCCACGGCGGAGAACTGACCCTGTACGGCCACATTTTTGTAGGTGCTCAGCGCCAGATCCCGGGCGATGGGGGTGGAGTTTTCGGCGGTGAGCAGGTAGAGGTCCACCGTGACGTCCGCGCCGGCGGAGCCGTCGGCAAAGACGGGGGTGAAGGAGAAGCTGGTGGTGGCCACCGTGGGGGCGGAATTGGGGGTAAAGGTCATGCCGGAGACGGCCTCCAGAGCCACCGCCTCGCCGGCGGCCAGATCTATGCCGCCCAGGGTGAGCACGCCGGCGTTGGAGTCGGGCAGGGAAGCGAGCACGATGGAGTCCAGGCCCACGTCGCTGTTCTCCACCAGAAAGTCGTCGGCGGAGAAGGTGAAGACCTCCCGGGGCGTACCGTTTTTGGCAAAGGTGGCCACGGCGGGGGCCTCCGGCTCAGGACTGAGCAGCTGGGCGGAGACGGGAAGGGCCATGAGCACGGAGAGCGCGGCCATCAGAAGCAGCAGCACGCCCCGGCGCAGGGAATGGGGAGAGTTCAAAACAAAGACCTCCTTCAATGACACAGGGTCAGGATGTGGTCTTAGTTTGGACGCTTGCCGAGAGATTATTCCAGTCCGGAAGGCAGAAATTGCCCCGAAGCTAGCTCAGCTGGCTCCGGTCCCGCAGCCAGCTTGGCAGGGAGCGCATCTTGATGCCGGAGACGATGCCCATGCAGGCGTAGAGTGTGATGATGGAGGACCCGCCGTAGCTAAAAAAGGGGAGGGTGAGACCCACCACCGGGAAGACGTAGAGACACATGCCGATGTTGATGCCGGTCTGGAGAAGGAGCATGGCGGCGTAGCCCATGGCGATGTAGGCCGCCATGGGGCTGGCCGCCCGGCGGGCCACCCAGATGCAGCGCAGGATGATGGCGGTGAGCAGGAGCATCACCGCCACACAGCCGATGAGCCCCAGCTCCTCGCCGCACACGGCGAAGATCTCGTCGGTGTGCCGGGCGGGGAGGGCCGACTTGGATGTGCTCTGGGTCTGGGTGCCCTGGAGATAGCCCTGGCCGAAGACCCCGCCGCTGCCGATGGCCAGGATGCTGCGGGTCTGCTGCCAGCCGTCCCCCTGGGTCTGGTTGTGGAGGGTATCCGGATTGCCCAGGATGTGGTCCACCACCACGGTGAACCGGCCCTGGATGTAGGCGGGGATGTGGTCCCAGACCAGGAGGAAGGCCCCCACCACCGAAGCGGCCCCCAGGAGGAACCAACGCTTTTTGACCCCCGCCGTCCAGGCGATGACGACAAAGAGTCCCAGGTAGACCAGCACCATGCCGAAGTCCCCGGAGACCATGGCAATGAGCCCGGCCATGAAGAGGGTGTGCCCCGCCAGCTGGACCACGGAGGTGAAGCGGCTGATGCCCCAGTCCTGGAGCTTGCGGCATTGGAGGGCGAGGAGGAGGACGAAAAAGACCTTGGCCACCTCGGCGGGCTGGATGTTGATGGGCAGGAAGGGAAAGGCCAGCCAGGAGTTGTTGCCGGTGCTCTCCGCCCCGGTACCGAAGGGGGTCTTGAGCAGAAGGATGATGAAGACATTAAAGCCGAACATCCACTTCCAGCTCTTTTCGGTGAAGAGCTCCACATCTACGAAGGACATGACAAAGTAGGCCACCACTCCCAGGGCGATGGCCACGAGCTGAATGGGGACGTAGCGGGTGTTGTTGGGGTAGAGGTAGCGGGTGGCGCTGTAAATGAGGGCCACCCCGAAGAGGGAGGCGGCCAGGATGAGGGCAAGGAGGACCATGTCCGCCTTGCGGAAAAATTCTTTGACCCAGTCAGTGAGCCACACGGGCGGTGAACACTCCTTTTTTACATTCCGGCGGCAGTCCGGCCGGAAGGGATAAGACATGAAAGGATAGATGATATTGTACCACTTTGGGCGGATTTCGTAAACAGGTTTTACAGCGGTGTTTTTTTATGCTATAATAAATCAGATATCGTATACTGGATGGTAAAAAAGAGGAGGGAGCTCGTTGGAGCATGTGACCAACAGCCCGGAGGAGACTGAGGCCCTGGGGGAGGCCCTGGCCGGACGGCTGACGCCGGGGACTGTCATCGCCTTCACCGGGGACCTGGGCGCGGGGAAGACGGCTTTTGTCCGGGGCCTGGCCCGGGGCCTGGGCGTCCGGGAGCGGGTGACCAGCCCCACCTTCACCATCGTCAATGAGTATGAGGGGGGCAGACTGCCCCTGTTCCACTTCGACATGTACCGCCTGGGCTCGGCTGACGAGCTCTTCGACATCGGCTGGGAGGACTACCTGGCCCGGGGCGGCGTGTGCGCCGTGGAGTGGAGCGAGAACGTCTCCGACGCGCTGGACGGCGACTGCCTCCGGGTGGACATCCGCCGGGGCGGGGACGACAGTCAGCGGATCATTACTGTGGGAGGAGGAAGGTTGGATTGAAGATCCTGGCTTTGGAGTCCTCTGCGGTGGCCTGCTCTGCGGCGGTGTGCGAGGACGAGCGGCTCATCGCCCAGTCCTTCCAGCACAGCGGCCTCACCCACAGCCGCACCCTCCTGCCCATGTGCGCCGACCTGCTGAAAAACTGCGGCCTTACCCTGGAAGAGATGGAAGTCATCGCCGTGGCGGCGGGGCCCGGCTCCTTCACCGGGTTGCGCATCGGCGTGGCGGCGGCCAAGGGTCTGGCCTGGCCCGGAGACAAGCCCTGTGCCGGCGTCTCCACCCTGGAGGCCATGGCCTGGAGCCTGGCCCATGTGGAGGGAGAGATCTGCCCCGTCATGGACGCCCGTCGGTCTCAGGTCTACAACGCCCGGTTCCAGGCCGGGGGCGGCGCCCTCACCCGGCTGTGTCCTGACCGGGCCATCTCCATTGAGGATCTGGCGGCGGAGCTGGAGGCGTGCAAAAAAACGCAAATACTGGTTGGAGACGGCGCTTTGCTGTGCTATAATGAATTGACCAGGCGCGGCCTGCCGGTGGAGCTGGCGCCGCCCCATCTGCGTATGCAGAGCGCGTGGGGAGTGGCCCGTGGGGCTCTGGAGCTGGCCCGGAACGACGGACTGGTGTCCGCTGCGGCCCTTTCGCCCGTCTACCACCGGCTCTCCCAGGCGGAGCGGGAGCGGCTGGCCAGAGAAAAAGAAATGACCATGAAAAACGATAAAGGGGAAGAATGACATGGATAATATGGTACACATTTTCGACCACCCTCTGATCCAACACAAGCTGTCCATTCTCCGGGATGAGAAGACCGGCGTCAAGGAGTTCCGTGAGATCGTCTCCGAGATCGCCACCCTTATGTGCTATGAGGCCACCCGGGACCTGCCCACCGAGGAGGTCACCATCAAGACGCCTGTGGCCACCGGCACCTTCCGGGCCCTGGCGGGCAAGAAGCTGGCCATCGTCCCCGTGCTCCGGGCCGGCCTGGGCATGGTGGACGGCATCCTGACCCTGATCCCCTCCGCCAAGGTGGGCCACATCGGCCTGTACCGGGATCCCGACACCCTGGAGCCGGTGGAGTACTACTGCAAGATGCCCAACGACATCTCCGAGCGGGACGTCATCATCCTGGACCCCATGCTGGCCACCGGCGGCTCCGCCTCCGCCGCCATCCAGTTCATCAAGAACTATGACGTCAAGCACATCAAGCTCATGAACATCATCGCCGCCCCCGAGGGCGTGGAGCGGGTCCGCAAGGACCACCCCGACGTGGAGATCTACTGCGCCGCCCTGGACGAGAAGCTCAATGACCACGGCTACATCGTTCCCGGCCTGGGCGACGCCGGAGACCGGATCTTCGGCACCAAATAATGAGGTGTAAGCCTGTCTATGAGACGGCGCGGCTGGCCCTTCGGCTGGCCGCGCCGTCCTTTGCCCCTGCCTTGACCGACTACTACTGCCGGAACCGGACTTTTTTCTCTGCCTTTGACCCGGAGCGGGGGGAGGACTTCTTCACGCTGGAGCGCCAGCGGGCCTCCCTGGAGCAGGACGCGCGCCTGGCGGAGGAGGACCGGGGCTATCGATTTTACCTCTCTCTGCGGGAGGAGCCGGAGCGGATCGTGGGCATGGTGGGGCTCAGCAACCTGGTCCGGGGGGCCTTTCAGTCCTGTCACCTGGGCTATAAGCTGGATGGGGCCCTCCTCTGTCAGGGGTATATGACCGAGGGGGTGAAGGCCGCCGCGGACATTGCCTTTGCCGACCTGGGGCTCCACCGTATCGAGGCCAATATCATGCCCCGGAACCGCGCCTCGCTCCGGGTGGCGGAGAAGGCCGGTTTCTACCACGAGGGACTGGCCCTCAAATACCTGAAGATCAACGGCATGTGGGAGGACCACATACACATGGTCCTTCGCCGGGAGCTCTGGTCCGGGGAGGAAGACCCGGCCAGCTGACCGGGAACCGAAAAACCGGGAAAACGGAGAGAAACGGCGCAGATGGGGACCATCTGCGCCGCGCCTTTGCGCCCAGGGGCGGACATTTCTGTTGAGATTTTTATGTCTATATGGTAAAATAATAAATTACGTGAGAGAAACACTGGAAACTGAGCGCCTTTTTCGGCGATTCGGCATATGCTGGCAGTGAGCATCCATCCCTGAGAGGAGTTTTGTGTGCATGAAGATCGTGGTTCTGGCGGGCGGGCTGAGTCCGGAGCGGAACGTATCCCTGTCCTCGGGGGTCATGGTGGCGGAGGCCCTGCGGAGCCGCGGCCACCGGGTGGCCCTGGTGGACCTGTATTTTGGACTGGAGAACTGGGAGGGGACGCCGGAGGAGGTCTATGACGCCCCGGCCCCGGAGAAATGGCGGAGAGTGGATCACGCCGCCCCCGACCTGGAGGCGGTGAAGGCCCGCCGGAAGTGGAAGGGCGCAAGCCAGCTCGGGCCCGGGGTGCTGGAACTGTGCGCCGGGGCCGACGCCGTTTTCCTGGCCCTTCACGGCGCCTGCGGCGAAGACGGGCGGGTCCAGGCCGCCCTGGACCTCATGGGTATCCCCTACACCGGCTCGGGCCACCTGGGCAGCGCCGTCGCCATGGATAAGGACCTGACCAAGCGGCTGTGCGCCCAAGCCGGCATCGCCACTCCCCAGTGGAAGCTGCTGGAATACGGCGCGGAGGAGATCTCCGCCCTGAGCCGGAGCCTGACCCTCCCCCTGGTGGTAAAGCCCATGGACTCGGGCTCCTCCATCGGCGTCTCCATCGCCCATACCTGCGACCAGCTGGCCGCCGCCCTCACCGAAGGGCTGAACTTCGGAGGCCGGGTCATCGTGGAGCAGTATGTCTCGGGCCGGGAGATCCAGGTGGGCGTACTGGAGGAAGAGGCCCTGCCCTCCATTGAGATCATTCCCCGGGAGGGCTTCTACGACTATGAGAACAAATATCAGCCCGGAGCGGCGGTAGAGGTCTGCCCGGCGCCGGTGGACGCCGGCCTGGAGGCCCTGTTGGAGGAGACGGCCCGGAAGGTCCATGCCCTGGTGGGTCTGGCGGTCTACTCCCGCAGTGATTTCATTGTGGATGCCCAGGGGAAGCCCTGGTTTCTGGAGATCAATACCCTGCCCGGCATGACGCCCACCAGCCTCCTGCCCCAAGAGGCAGCGGCGGTGGGCATCGATTATCCGACCCTTTGCGAGCGCATCCTTCTGGCTTCTCTGGAGGCCAGAAGGGCCGGGCGCTGAGAGACGCGGAAAAGGAGAAGGTCATACTATGGAGCCCATTACCATACGAGAGATCGTCGGCGCTGTGGACGGCAGTCTGCTGGGCGGCTTCGACCAGCTGGACCAGACCGTGACCCATGTGTTCACCGACAGCCGGAAGCCGGACCCCGGCGCGCTGTTCATTCCCCTGGTGGGGGAGCGATTTGACGGCCATGCTTTCATCAACGACGCCCTGGAGGGCGGGGCCGCCGGCTGTTTTACCCAGCGGGAGCGGGAGAGCTATCTGCCCGGAAAATTTTATATCAAGGTGAGCAGCACCCAGAAGGCCCTGAGAGATCTGGCCCGGTGGTACAAAAAGCGTTTCTCCATCCCCTTTGTGGCCATCACCGGCAGCGTGGGGAAGACCACCACCAAGGACATGGTGGCGGCGGTGCTGGGGGAGCGGTTCAGGGTCCTCAAGACGGAGGGCAACTTCAACAATGAGGTGGGGCTTCCCCTCACCCTGCTGCGCCTGAACCGCGACCACGAGGTCTGTGTGCTGGAGATGGGAATGAACCATTTTGGGGAGATTGAGTACCTCAGCGCCATTGTGGAGCCCGACGTGGCCGTCATCACCAACATCGGGGACTCCCACATCGAAAATCTGGGCTCCCGGGAAAACATCCTCAAGGCCAAGTGCGAGATCTTCACCCACATGGACCCGGCAAAGGGCTTTGTGATCCTCAACGGGGATGACCCCCTCCTCACCGGCCTGCGCCCCACTCTGCCCTTTGAGACGGTGTCAGTGGGCGCGGCAGAGGGCCTGGAGTACCGGGCCACGGACGTATCGGCGGACGGGGAGAAGTGCGTCTGCTGCCATGTGACCACCCCTGGGGCCGCTTTTGACGCCCGGATCCCCGCCCTGGGCAGCCACATGCTCTATCCCACCCTCACTGCGGCCGCCGTGGCGGAACACTTCGGTATGACGGGGGAGGAGATCGCCCGGGGCATCCTCCGGTTTGCCCCTACCAAGATGCGTATGAACATCCTCAAGCGGGGGGAGGGCATCACAGTCCTCAACGACACCTACAACGCCAACCCTCAGTCCATGCGGGCGGCGGTGGAGGTGCTGGCCAAAACCGGCGGAGGGTATAAGATTGCCGTGCTGGGGGATATGTTCGAGCTGGGGCCCTTCGCCCCCACCCTCCACGCCGGCGTTGGCACCTACCTGGCCAAGGCGGGGGTGGATTGCCTGCTGGCGGTGGGCGAGCTGGCCCAGCACATCTATCAGGCGGCCCAGGAGGCCGGTCTGGCCGACGCCTACTGGTGCCGGACCAAGGAGGAGGCCGAGCCCATCCTGGGGCAGCTGGTGCGCCCGGACGCCACCATCCTGGTCAAGGCATCCCGTGGTATGGCCTTTGAGGAATTTGTGGACTACCTCAAATCCATCACGGCGGAGCCATAAAAGCTGTAAAAGGAAAAAGCCGTGCCGCAATCGCGGCACGGCTTTTGGAGGATAGATTCAGCCGAACAGGGCGGCCAGACGTTCGTCGAAAGGCGGATGGATGACGCCCTTTTCGGTGACGATCCCGGTGAGGAGCCGGTGGGGCGTTACATCAAAAGCGGGATTACAGACCCCGACGCCCTCCGGCGCCGTCTGTACCCCGGCGAAATGGGTGACCTCGGCGGGGTCACGCTCCTCAATGACGATGTGCTTCCCGTCGGGGATGGACATGTCGATGGTGGAGGAGGGCAGGACGGTGTAGAAGGGAATGCCGTGGTAGGCGGCCAGCACCGCCACGCCGTAGGTGCCGATTTTGTTGGCGAAGTCGCCGTTGCGGGCCATGCGGTCACAGCCCAGGAAGACCATGTCGATCTTGCCCTGGGCCATGAGGGAGGCCGCCATGTTGTCGGTGATGAGGGTGGCGGGAATGCCGTCCTTCACCAGCTCCCAGGCGGTGAGCCGAGCCCCCTGGAGGAGGGGGCGGGTCTCGTCACAGTAGACCATCTCCACATTCCCTCTGGCGTGGGCGGCCCGCACCACCCCCAGGGCGGTGCCGAAGCCGCCGGTGGCGATGGCCCCGGCGTTGCAGTGGGTGAGGATGCGGGCGCCGTGGGGCACCAGCTCTGCGCCGAAGCGGCCGATCTTCCGGTTCATGGCGATGTCCTCCCGATGGATGGCCTCGGCCTCCTGAAGGAGGGCAGGGATGACCTCCGGACCGACGCCAGCGGCGAGGATGCGCTTCATCCGGTCCAGGGCCCAGAAGAGATTGACTGCGGTGGGCCGGCTGGCGGCCAGGGTCTCCAGGGCCTGGTCCATGCCGGAGCGGAACGCCCCGGGGGCCCGGTTCCGGAACTCCATGGCGGCCAGGCACACGGCGTAGGCGGCGGCAATGCCAATGGCCGGCGCCCCCCGGACCACCAGGCGGCGGATGGCTTCGGCCACCCTTCGATAGTCGGTGTAGTCGTCCCAGATCTCTTCCGTGGGGAGCCGGGTCTGATCGAGAAGGGCAAGGGATTCCCCCAGCCAGCGGATGGCGTCCATGGGACATACCTCCTTACAGTTGAGATTTGATGTTCATATCATACCACATCGTGGAGCGGGAGTAAACGAATGATAGACATATCTGTGTCAAACGTCAGCAAAGAATTTGAAGTGGGCCGGAAGATCCTGGATGGGGTGACCTTCCAGGTGGACACCGGGGAACGGGTGGGCCTGCTGGGCAAAAACGGAGCGGGGAAGACCACCCTGTTCCGTATCCTCACCGGGGAGCTGGAGTCGGACGAGGGCCAGGTATCGGTGGCCTCCGGCAAGCGGGTGGGACTCATCTCCCAGATCCCCGTCTATCCCGCCGGCTACACCGTGGAGATGGTGCTGCGGGCGGCCTTCCAGCGGCTGAGCGCCATGGAGGTGGAAATGGAGTCCCTCACCGCCCGAATGGCGGCGGGGGAGAGCGACCCTGCCCTCCTGCGGCGGTACGACGCCCTGTCCGCCGCCTACGAGTCGGGGGGCGGCTACGACGTGGAGACCCCCCTCAACAAGGTCTGCAACGGCCTGGACATCTCCCCGGACATGCGTCAGCGGCCCTTTGCCGACCTCTCCGGCGGCGAGAAGACCCGGGTCAACCTGGGGCGGCTCATCCTGGAGGACACCGATGTGCTGCTGCTGGACGAGCCCACCAACCACCTGGATCTGCGCTGCACCGAGTGGCTGGAGGACTATCTCTCCCGCTTCAAGGGCACCGTGCTCACCATCTCCCATGACCGCTGGTTCCTGGACAAGGTGGTCAGCCGGGTCATCGAGCTGGAAAACGGCAAAGCCGAGTTCTATGCCGGCAATTACAGCTACTATGTGGAGGAGAAGGAGCGCCGCTACCAGGAACAGCTCCGGCAGTACGAAAAGGAGCAGGCCAAGATCGAGCAGCTCCAGACGGCGGCCGAGCGGCTGCGGGTCTGGGCCTACTCGGGCAACGACAAGGTATTCAAGCGGGCCTTCTCCATGGAAAAGCGGATCGAGCGCCTGCGCAAGACCGACAAGCCCCGCAAGGACCGAAAGCTGGAGATCAAGTTCGGCGAGCGGGAGTTCCGGGGCGATGAGGTCATGGTGGTGAAGGACCTGAAAAAATCCTTCGGAGACCGGACCCTCTTCGACCATGTGGACCTGGAGGTGGTGGGGGGCGAGCGCATCGCCCTGCTGGGGGACAACGGGACCGGAAAGTCCACCCTCATCAAGCTCATCATGGGGGAGGAGACCCCGGATGAGGGCAAGATCCGCCTGGGCCCCACGGTGAAGATCGGCTACCTGCCCCAGATCATCCACTTTGACCGGCCTGACCGGAATCTGGTGGACACCATGCTTTACGCCCAGAACTGTTCCACCCAGGAGGCCCGGGACCGGCTGGCCGCCTTTGACTTCCGGGGGGAGGACGTCTTCAAAAGCGTCTCCGCCCTCTCCGGTGGCGAGCAGTCCCGTCTGCGGCTGTGCATGCTCATGGACAGCAAGATCAACCTCCTCATCCTGGACGAGCCCACCAACCACCTGGACCTCAACTCCCGGGAGTGGATCGAGGAGGCGGTGGCCGACTATACGGGCAACCTCCTCTTTGTCTCCCATGACCGGTACTTCATCAACCAGTTTGCCACCCGGATCTGGATGCTGGAGGACGGCGGGATCACCGATTTTGACGGCACCTTTGCCGAATACCGGGCCTGGAAGGACAAGAAACTGCCCGTCCCGCCGCCAAAGCGGGAGGAGGCGCCCCCCAAAAAGGAGAAGCCCAAGCGCACCGGCGGCACCAAGCTGCTGGAGAAGGAGGTGGCCGCCGCCGAGCGGGAGGTCACCCGGGCCGAGGAGCGGATGTACGACCTCACCCAGGAGATCGAGGCGGCCAGCAGCGACTATTTGAAGCTCACCGAGCTCTACGAGCAGCGGGACGCCCTGGAGGAGGAGATCGCCCATCTCTATGCCGTCTGGGAGCGGCTGAGCGCCGAGCTGGAGGAGGTGAAGGCGGAGTGAACAGGAGAGCCTACCGGCCTTATCAGGGGAATGGCCGCTGGGGCGGCATCCTGCTGGGGCTGGGCGTGCTTCTGCTGGCCTTTGGGCTGGGGATGTTCCTGCTCGCCCCCTTCAGCCTGCGGAAGTTCGCCGCCTTCCCGGCGGCGGGGGGCGGATACCTGGTGCTCTACGGTCTCACGGCACGGTGCCCGGTCACCACAGGGCGGGTGCTGCGGCGCATCCTTCTGGCCCTTCTGGCCCTGGCTCTCATCGCCTTTGCCGCCCTGGAGGGGGTGGTGCTCACCGGTGCCCGGACCGAGATCGCCCAGGGGGAGGAGGAGCCGGAGGTCATGGTCATCTTCGGCTGCCAGGTGAAGCCCTGGGGACCGTCGGAGCTCCTCCGGGACCGGCTGGACGCCGCCCTCACCTATCTGGAGGATCATCCGGACATGACGGTGGTGGTTTCCGGGGGCCAGGGCCCTGACGAGCCCATGAGCGAGGCCCAGTGTATGTACGATTATCTGGTGGAACACGGCGTGAATGGGAAGAACATCGTGCTGGAGGACCAATCCGGAAACACCTGGGAGAATGTTCGGTATACCATGGAGCTGTTCCGGGACGGCGCGGTGGAGCCCGCAGGGAAGGTCCTGGCGGTGTCCAACGGGTTCCACCTTGCCCGCATCCGGCTGCTGTGGGGCCGGGCGTGGGAGGGGACGGGCGCCCTTTCCACCCTGGCGGCCCCCTCCAGTCATTTGCCCTCCCGGCTGTCCATGTATCTTCGGGAGCCTTTTGCCCTGGTCAAGTCCTGGTTGCTGGATCGGTAGACATCAAAACCCATTTTGAGGAGCACACTATGCTGGAAGAAAAGCTCAAGGTATTGGAAAATCAATACGCCGAGGTGGAGGCCCGCCTGGCGGCGCCGGAGACCTACGGCGACCCGGACCGGGTGGCCCGGCTCAACCGGGAGCAGCGGGAGCTGGAGCCGGTGGTCACGACCTACCGGGCCTGTGTCAGGCGGCGGCAGGACCTCCAGGAAGCAGAGTCCCTACTGTCCGACCCGGACATGAAGGAGCTGGCCCAGGAGGAGTATGCCGCCGCCAAGGCCGACCTGGCCGAACTGGAGGAGAAGCTCAAGCTCCTGCTGCTGCCCCGGGATCCCAACGACGGAAAAAACGTCATTGTGGAGATCCGGGCCGGCGTGGGGGGCGAGGAGGCGGCCCTCTTTGCCCACTCCCTCTACCGCATGTATACCATGTACGCCGAGTCCCGGCGCTGGCATGTGGAGGTGGACTCGTCCAGCGAGACCGAGCTGGGCGGCGTGAAGGAGATCTGCTTTACCATTGACGGGGAGGGGGCGTACAGCCGCCTGAAATTTGAAAGCGGCGTCCATCGGGTCCAGCGGGTGCCTGAGACCGAGTCGGGAGGGCGTATCCACACCTCCACCGCCACAGTGGCGGTGCTGCCCGAGGTGGATGAGGTGGATTTTGAGCTTGACCCCGCCGACATTGAGATGCAGGTCTTCCGCTCCTCCGGAGCTGGGGGACAGCATGTGAACAAGACTTCCTCCGCCGTCCGGCTCATCCACAAGCCCACAGGCACGGTGGTGGAGTGCCAGCAGGAGCGCAGTCAGTTCCAGAACCGGGACAAGGCCATGCAGCTGCTGCGATCCCGGCTCTATGAGGAGAAGGTCCGGGAGCAGGAGGCGTCGGTGACGGCGGAGCGGCGCAGCCAGGTGGGCACCGGCATGCGCAACGAGCGCATCCGTACCTATAATTTTCCCCAGGGACGGGTCACCGACCACCGCATCGGCCTGACGCTCTACCAGATCGACGCCATTATGGACGGGGACCTGGACGAGGTCATCGACGGCCTTGTCACCGCCGACCAGGCCGAGCGCATGAAGGCCGGCCAAGAGGAATAAAAGGAGTGCGAAGACCATGGAACTGCTGATCCATTTCAATACCCTGCCCCAGGGTCTGACCCTGGAGGCTGTCAAATCCGACCTGGCCCTCCTGCTGGAGGACGACGGCTGGCTCACCGGCTCTGGCCCGGACCACATTGAGCTGGAGCTGGAGGATGAGAAGGTCAACCCCAAGTACGGTATTCTAACGGTGAAGGGCTATCTGCAAAAGGCTGAGTTCGCCCCGGACACCACCATTGAGCTGGCGGGGGTGCCGGTTGGCATCTACGAGTGAGGAGGGAGTACCGGATGAAAACAGCCATTTCCATCATCAATATCGTGTTCGGTGCGGTTCTCATCGCCGCCGGCGTGGTGGGTCTGGTGCTCACCTGCCGGGAGCGGGGCCGGGAGCAGTGGCGCTGAGCACGGGGAACGAGGCGAAGAGAGCATGAAGACAGAGAAAATGACCGGCGTCCAGATAGAGGAGGCCGCGGCCATCCTGCGGCGGGGGGGACTGCTGGGCATCCCCACCGAGACGGTGTACGGCCTGGGGGCCAACGGCCTGGACCCGGCGGCGGTGGCCCATATTTTCGAGGCCAAGGGCCGGCCCCAGGACAATCCTCTCATCCTCCACATCCCGTCGGCAGACTGGCTGGAGCGGTACTGTGCGGACATCCCGGAGGCCGCCTACATTCTGGCGGAGCGGTTCTGGCCGGGCCCCCTCACCATGATCCTGCGGCGCAGGCCGGTGGTGCCAGATGCGGTCACCGCCGGACTGGACACCGTGGGCATGCGCTGTCCCGCCCACCCGGTGTGCCGGGCCGTCATCGCCGCCGCCGGCGTGCCGGTGGCGGCTCCGTCGGGGAACACTTCCGGACGCCCCAGTCCCACCAACATGGCCGACATGCTGGAGGACATGGAGGGGAAGATCGACGGCATCGTGGACGGCGGCCCCTGCGCCGTGGGGGTGGAGTCCACCATCATCGACCTCACCGCTGCGCCGCCCAGGCTCCTGCGGCCCGGCGGCGTCACCCTGGAATCCCTGCGGGAGGCCCTGGGGGAGGTGGATGTGGACCCGGCGGTCACCCGGCTCATGGGGGCGGGGGAGCACCCCCGCGCCCCCGGCATGAAATACCGCCACTACGCCCCCAAGGCCCCCGTCACCGTGGTGAAGGGGGAGGCGGCGGCCACTGCCGCCTACATCCAGGCCCACCTGGGCGAGGGGGAGGGCGTGGTCTGCTTTGACGAGTATGCCGGTCTCTACGCCGGCCACACCGTGGAGCGGCTGGGTCCGGCGGCCGACAAGGCCGCCCAGGCCCGCAATGTCTTCGATGCCCTCCGGGCCTTCGACGGCACCGATGTCACCGCCATCTGGTCCCAATGCCCCGACGAGGGAGGGATCGGTCTGGCCGTCTCCAACCGCCTCAACAAGGCGGCGGGCTTCCATATCGTTGATCTGAGCTGAGGTTGTAGACGGAACGGAAAAAATGGTGTATGATACCGGTGGAGGGGGGAAAAATTCCATGGCGGTACTGGTAGTCTGTCTGGTCCTCATCCTTTTGGTGGTGTTGGATGTCCGGAAAAAGATGGATTTGGGGCATCCAATTTGTGTGCTGCTGACCGCACTGGGCTATTTCTGCTCCGTGGTGTGGACGGTGGCCCTGGCCTTGCTGGCCCTCATGGAGACTTTGGAGGGCGGTTCTCTGCTGGTGTGGGGGAAGGTGGCTTTGTCCACGCTGCCCGGGACCCTGTTTGGGCTCTATGTGCTGCTCCGGTCCAACCTCACCCCCATGCACCGAAGGAACGTTTCACCGGCCCGGCGGGCAGTCCGACTACTGGATGACGGCCTGATCGTGGGCCTGCCCCTTCAGATGGTGGTGGTAGGCGGCTATGTGCTGGCTGCGGTGGGACTCCAAAGCATGTTTCAAGGGCCGGCATGGATGCTGCCCTTCTACCCTCTGGTGCTGGTCGTCCTGTGGCCCATGATGCACCTGGTGTTCCATGTGGCCATCGCAGCCATCGTCATTGACCCCCTCATCCTGCTGTGCGCTATGCTCATCGGCCTGCTGTGGGTTGTGCAGGCGCTCTATCTGGCCCACGGTATGCTCCGGGGCTGTCTGCTGGCAAAAAAGAGCGGTGGCGCCTTGGTGGTCCATATCCTGCTCAGCTTCATGCCAGTGGTCAACCTGGTGCTGGCCATTCGGCTACGCTGCATATTGAAACAGGCGGAGGTGTCCGCCAAGGAGGTCCCGGCATGAAGATCATTGGCATCACCGGCCCCACCGGGGCGGGCAAGACCACGGCGCTCAACGCCCTCACGTCCCTGGGGGCCTGCATCATCGACGCCGACGCGGTGTACCACCGGCTGCTGACGGAGAGCGCCCCTCTGCGCGGGGCCCTGACGGCCCGGTTTGGGGACATCTGCGACGCCGACGGCGGGATCGACCGCAAAAAGCTGGGAGAGGTGGTCTTCACCGATCCTGCCGCCCTGGCTGAGCTCAACGCCATCACCCACCGCTTCGTGGGGGAGGCCATCGGCCAGCTGCTCGCCGGTGCGGAGGATTCCGGCTGCCCCGCCGCCGCCATCGACGCCATCGCCCTCATTGAGAGCGGTCTGGGGACGCGGTGCGACACCATCGTGGGGATCATCGCCCCGGCAGAGGTGCGCGTCCGGCGCATCATGGCCCGGGAAGGCATTTCCGAAGCATACGCCCGCAAACGGGTGAGCGCCCAGAAGGGGGAGGACTTCTTCCGGGCCAACTGCGGCTATATCCTGGAAAATACAGAGGACGATACGCCCGAGACCTTCGGGGCCCGGGCCCTGGTCCTCTTTACCGAAATTTTAGATCGATAAATAGGAGGTCATTCCCATGGAAGAGAAAAAGACTGCCGGCGATCAGCGCCGGGATGCGCTCCTGTACCGGCCCAAGAACGGCTGGGACCGGATCAGCGCCGCCCAGGAGGCGGAGCTGAAAAGCTACTGTGAGGACTATAAGAAGTTTCTGGACGCGAGCATGACCGAGCGGGAGGCGGTGGAGAGCGCCATCGCCATGGCCGAGGCCAAGGGCTTCAAGCCCTTCGTCCGGGGCATGGAGCTCAAGGCTGGCGACAAGGTCTACCGCTCCAACCGGGGCAAGGCCATCATGCTGGCCGTGGTGGGGACCGAGTCCCTGGACCAGGGCGCCAACATCTGCGCCGCCCACATCGACTCTCCCCGCCTGGACCTGAAGCCCAACCCCCTCTATGAGGAGGCCGAACTGGCCTTCCTCAAGACCCACTACTACGGTGGCATCAAGAAGTACCAGTGGGTGACCATCCCCCTGGAGCTCCACGGCGTGGTGGCCCTGAAGGACGGCTCCACCGTGAAGGTGGTGGTGGGTCCCGCCGCCGGCGATCCCATCTTCACCATCGACGACCTGCTGCCCCACCTGGGCGCTGAGCAGTCCAAGAAGAGCATGGGCGAGGCCATCTCCGGTGAGAACCTCAATGTCCTCATCGGCAGCCGTCCCTTTGCCGGCGACGAGGGCTCTGACCGGGTGAAGCTGGCCGTCATGGACATCCTCAACCAGAAGTACGGCATCGTGGAGGAGGACTTCATCTCCGCCGAGCTGGAGGTGGTTCCCGCCTTCCGCGCCTCCGACGTGGGCTTTGACCGCTCCCTCATCGGCGCTTACGGCCACGACGACCGGGTCTGCGGCTACGCCGCCCTGGCCGGCCTGCTGGACCTGGAGGAGACCCCCGCCAAGACCGCCGTGTGCATGCTGGCGGACAAGGAGGAGATCGGCTCCGAGGGCGTCAGCGGCATGCAGTCCGCCGCCTTCGACACCTTTATGTCCGACCTGTGCGACAGCCAGAAGGTGCCCCTGAAGGCTTGCTATGAGAAGTCCTTCTGCCTCTCCGCCGACGTTACCGCCGCCTATGACCCCAACTTCCCCGAGGTCTATGAAAAGCGCAACAGCGCCATGGTCAACTACGGCATCGGCCTGGCCAAGTACACCGGCGCCCGGGGCAAGTCCGGTTCCTCCGACGCCTCTGCCGAGGTGGTGGCCAAGATCCGGTCCGTGCTGGATGGGGCCGAGGTCGTGTGGCAGATGGCTGAGCTGGGCAAGGTGGACGCCGGCGGCGGCGGCACCGTGGCCTGCTATATGGCCAACCGGGACATCGACACCCTGGATGCCGGCGTGCCGGTGCTGAGCATGCACGCCCCCTTCGAGACCGTGTCCAAGCTGGACTGCTATATGACCTACGCGGCCATGAAGGCGGTCTATCGCTCCAAATAAGCGCCTGAACGACAAAAGCGCCGTTCCTGTCTGTGACAGGAACGGCGCTTCTTGCGTCAGTCGCTCAGAAATCGGGCCCCTTGATCTCCTCCCAGTAGCGGCGGGCGGCCTGCTCCGCCTTGTTCTCCGCGTAGGTGTAGTACCGGGTGCCCAGGAGGCGGTCGGGGAGATACTGCTGACGGACCCAGTGGTGGGGGAAGTCGTGGGGGTAGAGATAGCCCTGCTCCCGCTCCATACCGGCAGAGTCGGCATGCTTGTTCTGGAGGTGCCGGGGGTAGTCCCCGGTCTTGCCCGCCCGGACATCGGCCAGGGCGGCGTCAAAGGCGATGTGGGCGGAGTTGGACTTGGGGCTGGTGGCCATGAGCACCGCCGCATCCCCCAGGGGGATGCGGGCCTCGGGGAGTCCCAGCATGTTGGCGGCGTCCACACAGGCCTTGACGATGGGGATGATCTGGGGGTAGGCCAGACCGATATCCTCACAGGCGATGACCATGAGCCGCCGGCAGGCAGAGATCAGGTCGCCCGCCTCCAGCAGCCGGGCCAGGTAGTGGCAGGCGGCGTCGGGGTCAGAGCCCCGGATGGATTTTTGCAGGGCGGAGAGGATGTCGTAGTGGTCCTCGCCCTCCCGGTCATACCGCATGGCGGAGCGCTGGGCCACCACCTGGGCGTCGGACAGGGTCACCCGCAGCACGCCATTCTCCCGCCGTGCGGTGTTCATCAGGAGCTCCACCGCGTTCATGGCTTTGCGCACGTCGCCGCCACAGGCCGAGGCGATGGACTCCCGGACCCCGTCCTCACAGGAGAGCTCCGCCCCCAGCCGGTCCGCCATGATGGCCATGCCCCGATCAATGGCGGGAAGGATGTCGGCGGGCTCCACCGGCTTGAACTCAAAGACAGTGGACCGGCTGAGCACGGCGTTGTAGACGTAAAAGTAGGGGTTCTCCGTAGTGGAGGCGATGAGGGTGACGTCCCCCTTCTCAATGACCTCCAGCAGGGACTGCTGCTGCTTCTTGTTGAAGTACTGGATCTCGTCCAGGTAGAGGAGAATGCCGTTGGGGGCCAGCATGGTGCCCACGTCGGAGAGCACATCCTTCACGTCGGAAAGGGAACCGGTGGTGGCGTTGATCCGCCGCAGGGTCCGGTTGGTCCGGGCGGCGATGAGGTTAGCCACGGTGGTCTTGCCGGTGCCGGAGGGGCCGTAGAAGACCAGGTTGGGGATGTTCCCGCTCTCGATGATCCGCCGCAGCAGTCCATCCGGGCCCAGAATGTGCCGCTGGCCCACCACCTCGTCCAGGCTGGTGGGGCGGATTTCGTCCGCCAAAGGCCGGTACGCCATAAAAAGACCTCCCAAAAAGAAAGAATAGAGAGGATAGAAGTGTCCCCTCTATTCTAACAGATGTTCGAGTCGGCGTAAAGTCCTTAGAGAAAATCTGTCTCCAGCCCGGTTTTGCGGCAGCCCTCCGGGGCGTAGCGCCAGTGGCCCAGACGGCCGTCGGTGACGAAGTAGGTGAGGGGCGGCGGCGCAGACTCCGGGGGCAGCCGGTCAATGACCAGGAGCTTGATCTTCATGCGCTCCGGGAGGATGGCCTTGAGGTAGACGGAGACCCGGTCCCCCTCCTGCAGGTCTTCCCGGGGCTCGGCCAGGCCGGACAGATTGGGAAAGAGCTCCACGAAGACGCCGTAGTCCTTGATGCCGCGGACCCAGCCCGTTACCGTCATACCGGGGGAGAGACGGCGGGCGTTTTCCTCCCAGGTGCCCAGCAGCTCCCGGTGGGTGAGCCGCACCCGACCCAGGGCGGGGTCGGTGTCCACCACGGCGGCGAAGATCTCCTGCCCTGCGGAGAAGCGGCAGGCGGGGTGGGGGATGCGGGAGACCGAAATCTGTTCGATTCCGATCATGGACACCAGACCGCAGCCCATGTCCACAAAGGCCCCGAAGGGCTCCAGGTGGGTGACGGTGCAGGGAATGACCATGCCGGGGCGGAGCCGGGACAGGAGGCCCTCCCGGGCCAGGAGCTGAGCCCGGCGGCGGGAGAGAAGGAGCCGGGGACCGTCAGGTCCTTCCGTGACCCGGTCCACCAGGAAGCACACTGGCTTTCCCACCCGGGAGAGGATAGCAATGTCCCGGACGGTCCCCTCGGACACGCCGAGCGCCGTCTCCGCCCGGGGAATAACGCCGAGAAAAGGCCCCAGGGAGACCGTGAGGTCGTGCTCCGGGGAGCAGGAGAGGGCCATGCCCTCCAGGATCTGGTTCCGGTCCAGGGCGGAGAGCAGCCCGCGCAAGGAGGCGCAGGCGGTACGGTTTTCCGGCGTCTCCAGACGCCTGCCCTCGGGAAGAAAATAGCTGAGCATCCCGATCATTCCTTTCTGTGGTCCCGTTTTTTGCGGATATGCCACTATATGCGCCGGGAAAGCCGGAATTGACAGAAGGGACGGGGGAACTTATAATGGGGTAATCAAAAGGAGGGGCCGACGATGGATGTGCGTCTTGGAGACGTTTTGGAGATGAAAAAGCAGCACCCCTGCGGCAGTAAGACGTGGCTGGTGCTGCGGGTGGGGATGGACTTCCGGCTCCGCTGCCAGGGCTGCGGCCACGAGGTCATGCTGCCCCGGAGCAAGGCGGAGAAGAACATCAAAAAGATCCTGCGGGAGGAGGGGCAGCCGTGAAAAGATATTGGAGCCGCCGCATCCGGGACATGGTCCCCTATGTGCCCGGGGAGCAGCCCAGGGACCGGGTCTTTATCAAGCTCAATACCAATGAGAACCCCTATCCGCCGTCCCCGGCGGCCCTGGCGGCTCTGCGGGAGGCGGCAGACGAAGGGCTGCGGCTCTACCCCGACCCGGAGTGTACCCAGCTTCGCACGGCCATCGCCGCCGCCCACGGCCTTGCCCCGGAGCAGGTCTTTGCGGGCAACGGCTCCGATGAGGTGCTGGCCTTCTGCTTCCAGGCATTCTTTGACCCGGACCGGCCGGTCTGCTTTGCGGATATCACCTACACGTTCTACGCCGTTTACGCCGAATATTTCGGACTGACGGCCAGACTCATCCCGCTGGAGGCGGACTTTTCCCTGCCGGTGGGCCCCTTCTGCACCGGGGACAACGGCGGTGTGGTGGTGGCCAACCCCAACGCCCCCACGGGTCTGGAGGTGGCGCAGAAAGACCTGGTCCGCATCCTGGAGGCCAACCCGCAGGCGGTGGTCCTGGTGGACGAAGCCTACATCGACTTTGGCGGGACCTCTGCCGACACCCTGGTGGACCGGTATCACAACCTGGTGGTGGTGCGCACCCTCTCCAAGGGCCACGGCCTGGCCGGCCTGCGGGTGGGCTACGCGCTGGGACACCCTGATCTGATGGCCGCCCTCCGCTGCGTCCGGGATTCCATCAACTCCTATACGGTGGACCGGGCGGCCCAGGCGGCGGCGGCTGCCGCCATCGCCGATGCGGATTACTTTGAAGCCCAGGCGGCTAAGGTGATGGCTACGCGGGCGCGTTCGGCGGCGGAGCTGCGGGCGCTGGGCTTCGAGGTCACCGACTCCAAGGCGAACTTTCTGTTTGTTCATCACCCCAAGGCTGACGCCAAGGCCCTGCTGGATGGTCTGCGGCAGCGGGGCATCCTGGTGCGCTGGTTTGACCGGCCCAGGATCTCCGACTACCTGCGCATCACGGTGGGCACCGATGAAGAGATGACTGCCCTCTGCAAAGCCATGAAAGAACTGATGGAGGAATACCGATGAGATATGAAGGCGATATTTACCGGCCCCCAGGAGAGTGGAAGAGCTATCTGCTCCAGACCACGGTGGGCTGCTCCAACAACACCTGCACCTTCTGCAACATGTACCGGGATAAGAAATTCCATATCCGGCCCATGGCCGATATCCTGGAGGACATCCGCATGGCCAAAGCCTATTACGGCGATGTGCAGCGGGTCTTCCTCTGCGACGGCGACGCCATCATTATGCGCACCGATGATCTGCTCACCATTTTGGACACCCTCTATGCCACCTTCCCCTCGCTGGAAAAGGTGACCACCTACGCCGGCCCCAGGAGCACCCTGACCAAGACGCCGGAGGAGCTGCGGCTCCTGCGGGAGCACGGTCTTGCCCGGGCCTATCTGGGGGTGGAGACCGGGAGCGACGCCCTCCTGCGGAAGGTAAAAAAGGGGGTGGACGCCCGTCAGATGCTGGAGGCGGGGGTCCGGCTCCGGGAGGCGGGGATGGACCTGTGGGTCATGGTCCTGCTGGGCCTGGGCGGCAGCGGGGGCAGTGAGGGCCACATCCTGGACACCGCCGCCATGATGAACGAGATGAAGCCCCGGCATCTCTCCGCCCTCACCCTGACCCTCTATCCGGGAACGGAGCTCTATGACGACTTCCAGGCGGGGAAATTCCAGCCCATCACGCCTGTGGAGAGTCTGCGGGAGGTCCGTCTTCTCCTGGAAAAGCTGGAGGTGGCCCCCCTCCACTTCACCTGCGACCACGCCTCCAACTATGTGCCGCTGAAGGGGAGCCTGCCGGAGGACAGGGAGCGATTCCTGAGGCAGCTGGACCGCGCCCTGGAGAGCGGCGCCGGGATGCGCCCTGAGTGGAGCCGGGGATTTTGAGGAGAACGTGGGGGGAACGGAAAGTATTCCTTTACTTCCTATGGCAAAGTTGCTATAATATATCTGTTAGGCCGGTCTGCGGGAAGGCGGCGGCCTGCATACAATCTGATACTCATCCGCACAGGTGCAGCGACGCAGCTGCTGAAAAGGGAAGTCCGGTGCAAGACCGGCGCAGTCTTACCTCTACTGTAAGCGTGGACGAGGGCGTGAACACCCATTGGCCGGAGGACGGCTGAGAAGGGACGCCCGAGGAGGAAGCGCAAGCCAGGAGACCTGCCGTGCGGAGCGATCGTGTTGCTCTTAGGTGGAGAGGACCAGACCGGCGCCGTTGATGGGCCCTTTCCCCAGAGGAAAGGGCCCATTTTATGGTTTCAGGAGCCGGGAGGCGGATGTTTTGAGCGCGTTGGAACACTATATTTCCGTGGGGCGGGACCGGCTGCGGTGCGGCTACACCACCGGCACCTGCGCGGCGGCGGCGGCCCGTGGGGCGGCGGAGCTGCTCCTGACCGGGAAGCTCCCCCCGGCGGTGCGCATCGACACCCCGGCGGGCATCCCGGTGGAGGTCGAGCTGCTCCAGCCCTCCTCCGGGCCGGGCTGGGCCGCCTGCGCCGTGCGGAAGGACGGCGGGGATGACCCCGACGCCACCCATGGCACCCTCATCTTTGCCCGGGCAGAGCGCCGGGAGGTTCCGGGCGTCGACATCGACGGCGGGGAGGGGGTGGGCCGGGTCACCCGGCCCGGCCTGGACCAGCCGGTGGGGGCCGCCGCCATCAACCGCGTTCCCCGGCAGATGATCGCGGCCCAGGCCGCCCAGGCCCTTTCCGCCCACGGCTGCGACGGCGGGCTGCGGGTGGTCATCTCGGTCCCCGAGGGGGAGCGGCTGGCCGCCAAGACCTTCAACCCCCGGCTGGGCATCGTGGGGGGCATCTCCATCCTGGGGACCTCCGGCATCGTCCGGCCCATGAGCGAGGCCGCCCTCATCGACTCCCTCCGGCTGGAGGAGGACATGCTCGCTGCTGCCGGGGCGGCGGACATCGTGGTCACCCCCGGCAACTACGGAGAGACCTTTGCACGGGAGGTGCTGGGCCTGGGGCTCGACCACTGGTGTACCTGCTCCAATTACATCGGCGAGGCCATCGACCACGCCGCCGGCCTGGGCTTTCGGAGCCTGCTGCTGGTGGGCCATGTGGGCAAGCTGTGCAAGGTGGCCGCCGGCGTGATGAATACCCACTCCCGAGTGGCCGACAGCCGTCGGGAGACCCTGTGTACCCACGCCGCCCTGTGCGGCGGAGACCGGGAGACGGTGGAGGAGCTCTACCGGACCATCACCACCGACGACGCGGTGGAGCTCCTGGACAGGGCCGGACTGCGGGAGACCGTCATGGTCTCCCTGACCCGGGCCATGGACGAACAGCTCAAACGCCGGGCGGGGGAGGGGATGGAGATCGAGGCCATCTTCTTCTCCAACCGCTATGGAATTCTTGGAAAGACGGCGGGCGCTCACCGGCTCGCCGCCCGCCACCCCATCTCATCTTGAAAGGAAGTCGTGACCATGATCCACTTTATCGGCGCGGGCCCCGGGGCCGCTGACCTCATCACTGTGCGGGGCGCCAGGCTCCTGGGGGAGGCCGACGTCATCATCTACGCAGGGAGTCTGGTAAACCCCGCCCTGCTGGACTACAAAAAGGAGGGCTGCGTGGTCTATGACAGCGCCTCCATGACCCTGGAGGCCGTCATCGACGTCATGAAGGATGCCGAGGCCAAGGGCTGGGATACCGTCCGCCTCCACACCGGCGACCCCTCCCTCTACGGTGCCATCCGGGAACAGATGGACCTGCTGGACGAGCTGGGCCTTTCCTATGACGTGACCCCCGGCGTCTCCTCCTTCTCCGGAGCCGCCGCCGCCCTGGAGGCCGAATACACCCTGCCCGACGTGTCCCAGAGCGTCATCATCACCCGCATGGCGGGCCGTACGCCGGTGCCCGAGGGAGAGAAGCTCTCCAAGATGGCCTCCCACAGCTGCACCATGGTCCTCTTCCTCTCCACGGGCCTTTTGGAGGAGGTGGAGCGGGAGCTGATGGAGGGCGGCTACGCCCCCGATACCCCCGCCGCCATCGTCTACAAGGCCACCTGGCCGGAGCAGGCGGTCTACCGCTGCACCGTGTCCACCCTGGCCGCCACTGCCAAGGAGCACCACGTCACCAAGACAGCCCTCATCACCGTAGGCGGCTTCCTGGGGGACAAATATGACCGCTCCAAGCTCTATGATCCCGCCTTTACCCACGGCTATCGGGAGGCCAGCAAGTGAGGATCGCCCTCACGGCCTTCACCTGCAGGGGGGCGGACCTGGCCGGAGGGCTGGTCCGGGATCTGGAGGGGCTGGGACACGTCTGCACCCTGGCGGTGCCGGAGCGGCTGTCGCCGGAGACGGGAGTTCCCGGGTATCAGAGTCTGGGGACCTGGACCGGGGCGCAGTTTTCCGCCGCCGACGCCCTCCTTTTTGTGGGGGCCAGCGGCATCGCCGTCCGGGCCATCGCCCCCTATGTGAAGGACAAATTTACCGACCCCGCAGTGGTGTCGGTGGACGAGGCGGGGCGCTTCGCCGTCCCCCTCCTCTCCGGCCATGTGGGGGGAGCCAACGACCTGGCCCGGCTGACGG
Organism: Intestinimonas sp.; assembly: GCF_026169115.1. Classification (GTDB taxonomy): domain Bacteria; phylum Bacillota; class Clostridia; order Oscillospirales; family Oscillospiraceae; genus Intestinimonas. Next base: position 33,631 of record NZ_JAPFEA010000005.1, read on the forward strand.
CACAGCTCACCGGCGGCACGGCGGCGGTCTCCACCGCCACCGATGTGAACGGCTTTTTCGCTGTGGACCAGTGGGCCAGGGAGCAAGGTTTTTTCCTTGACGGCAGGGAAGGGGCCAAGCGGGTATCAGCCGCCCTGCTTGCAGGGATTTCCGTAGGGCTGATAAGTGATTTTCCTATCCAGGGTGCGCTGCCCGACGGCGTGGCCGAGGGCCCGGCAGAGGCCGGCATCGCCCTCACTCTGGACCCGGAAAAGACGCCCTTTCCCCATACCGTGCGGCTCATTCCGCCGGTGCTCTGCGTGGGCGTCGGCTGCCGCCGGGGGACGCCGGCTCAAGCCATCGCGGCGGCGGTGGAGCGGACCCTTGCAGCCCATCGCCTCTCCCTCAGAGGGGTGGGGGCGGTGTGCTCCATCGACCTCAAAAAGGACGAGCCCGGCCTTTTGGCTTTCTGCCAGAGTCTGGGCCTGCCCCTCACCACCTATTCCGCCGAAGAACTCTCGGCGGTGCCGGGGGACTTCACCCCCTCACCCTTTGTAAAAGGGGTCACTGGGGTGGATAACGTGTGTGAGCGGGCCGCCGTCCGGCGGGGCGGCGCCCTGATCGTACCAAAACAGGCGGGGGACGGGGTCACCGTGGCGGTGAGCCGGCTGCCCCTCACCATCCGCTTTTCTGAAAAAGGAGATTGAACGCATGCGAGTGACAGTTGTGGGCCTGGGGCCCGGCGCGGGCCGGGATCTGACGGGCCGGGCCCGGGAGGCCCTGGAGCGGGCCGACCTCATCGTGGGCTATACCGCCTATATCGCCCTCATCCGCGAGGATTTCCCCGAAAAAGAGATGATGTCCACCGGTATGCGCCGGGAGGTGGACCGCTGCCGTGCGGCGGTGGAGGCGGCGGTGTCCGGGCGGGACGTGGCCATGGTGTGTTCCGGGGACTCCGGCATCTACGGTATGGCGGGACTCATCTATGAGGTGGCCCAGGAGTATCCCCCCATCGACATTGAGGTGGTGCCCGGCATCACCGCCGCCTGCGGCGGGGCCGCTGTGCTGGGCGCGCCCCTGACCCACGATTTTGCCGTGGTCTCCCTCTCTGATCTGCTCACCCCCTGGGACAAGATCGCCCTGCGCCTGGAGTGCGCCGCCAAGGGCGATTTCGTCCTGTGTCTCTATAACCCCGCCAGCCACAGCCGCCCCGACCACCTGAAGCGGGCCTGCGATATCCTGATGGCGGCGGGGAAGTCCCCCGATACCATCTGCGGCTATGTGCAGAACATTGGCCGGGAGGGGGAGCAGGGGACCATCACCACGCTGGGCGCCCTGCGGGACACCCAGGTGGACATGTTCACCACCGTCTTTATCGGCAGCACGCAGACCAAGCTCCTGGGCGGCAAAATGGTGACCCCCAGAGGCTACCTCCAGCGGGAGGGCTGAGGATGAAAGTCCTGCTCTTCGGCGGCACCGGCGAGGGACGGGAGCTGGCTGAGTGGATGCTTGCCCGTGGGATGGACGCCACGGTGTGCGTGGCCACCGAGTACGGAGAGACCCTCCTGCCCCAAGGGACCCAGGTCCGCGTGGGGCGGTTGGACGCCACAGAAATGGAGGCCGTGATGGCCGACGGCTATACGGTGGTCGTTGACGCCACCCACCCCTATGCCGCAGAGGTCACCCGAAACATCCACGCCGCTGCCGAGCACGCCGGCCTGCCCTGTCTGCGCCTGCTGCGGCAGTCTGACGGGGAGGATGGGTGCCATAAGGCGGAGGATATGGAGACGGCGGCGGACATGCTGGAGCAGCTGCCGGGCAATGTGCTCCTCACCACGGGGAGCAAAGAGCTGGACCACTTTGCCCGGCCGGGGCTCCGGGAGCGATGCTTCCCCCGGGTGCTGCCCATGGCGGACTCCCTGGCGCGGTGCCTGGAGCTGGGCTTTCCGCCCAGGAACATCATCTGCATGCAGGGGCCCTTCACCAGGGAGATGAATGTGGCCACCCTGCGGCAGTATCACATCGGCACCCTGGTGACCAAGGACACCGGGGGCTACGGCGGCTTCCGGGCCAAGGCGGAGGCCGCCCGGGAGGCGGGCTGCACCCTGTTGGTGGTGGAGCGCCCCCAGGCCGAGACGGGGCTTACCCTGGAGGAAGTACAGGGCCGGCTGCTGGAGGAGGAACAAACATGAAGATCTATCTCATCGGCGTGGGCATGGGCAATCCGGATACGCTGACTCTGGCGGCCCGGAGGGCCATCGACGAAAGCCCGGTGCTCATCGGGGCCCCCCGGCTTCTGGAGCCCTGGAGGGAGGGACATGCCTGCGTTCCCCTCATCGCCGCCGACGACATCGCCCGGCGCATTGAGGAGGAGCGGGAGGACGTGGCCGTCCTCCTCTCCGGCGACACCGGCTTTTACAGCGGGGCCAAAAAGCTCTGGAAGCTGCTGGAGGGCCGCCAGGTGGAGACCATCCCAGGCATCTCCTCCCTCTCCTACTTCTGCGCCCGGCTCCACACCTCCTGGCAGGACGCCCGCATCGTCAGCGCCCATGGCCGCAGCCACAACGCCGCGGGAGAGATCCAGAAAAACGCCAAGACCTTTGCCCTCACCGGCGGGGCCACCAAGGCGGAGGATATCTGCCGGGAACTGGTCCGCCGGGGCCTGGGGAAGGTCCGGGTGTCGGTGGGGGAGCGGCTGAGCTACCCCGATGAGCGTATCGTCACCGGCACGGCGGCGGAGCTGGCGGAGGAGACCTTCGCCGACCTGGCCGTGCTGCTGGCTGAGAACCCCCGGCCCGTGGAGCGGCCTTGGAACAGCCCGGGTCTTCCCGACGGGGCCTTTCAGCGGGGGGCCGTCCCCATGACCAAGGAGGAGGTCCGGGCCATCTCCGTGTGCAAGCTGCGGCTCCAGCCCCATCATATCGTTTGGGATGTGGGGGCTGGCACCGGCTCGGTCTCCCTGGAGTGCGCCCTGGCCTGCCCCGCCGGGCAGGTCTATGCCATTGAGAAAAACCCCGAGGCGGTGGCCCTTCTGGAGGAGAACAAGGTCCGCCTCGGGGCGGCCAACCTCGTGGTCGTCCCCGGTACCGCGCCGGAGGCCCTGTCCCACCTCCCGGCCCCCGACCGGGTCTTCCTGGGGGGCACCTCGGGCGGTATGGACGAGATCCTGGATCTCGTATTTGAGAAAAATCCAGCCGCCCGGGTGGTGTGTACCGCCGTCACTCTGGAGACGGTGGGGGAGGCCGCCCGGCGCTTCGCCGCTCTGGCGGAGGCGGATATGGTCCAGCTGGCGGCGACCCGGACCCGGAGGGCGGGGCGGTACCACCTGATGGACGCCCAGAACCCGGTCTGGATCTTCAGCGGGGAGGGAAAGGGCCATGACGCGTAAGGTATCCCGGCTCCTCCTCTGCGCGCCGGCCAGCGGCGGGGGCAAGACCACCGTCACCTGCGCCCTTCTCCAGGCCCTGGTGGACCGGGGAGCGGCGCCGGTGGCCTACAAATGCGGCCCCGACTACATCGACCCCATGTTTCACAGTGAGGTCATCGGGGCCAAAAGCCGCAACCTGGACCTCTTCCTCATGGGGGAGGGGGCCGTCCGGCGGAGCCTGATGGAGAACACGCCAAACGGGTCCACGGCGGTCATCGAGGGGGTCATGGGCTACTATGACGGCATCGCCATGTCCTCCCAGGCCAGCGCCTATGACCTGGCCCGGACCACGGAGACCCCGGCAGTGCTGGTGGCCGACGCACGGGGCAGGGCCCTCACCGCCGCCGCCCTGGTGCAGGGCATGGCGGCGTTCCGGCCTGACGCCAACATCCGGGGCGTCATCCTCAACCGCTGCTCCCCCATGCTGTATGGCCGGCTGAAGGAGACCATCGAGCGCGAGACCGGCGTCATGGTGTACGGCTATCTCCCTGACCTGCCGGAGTGCGCCCTGGAGAGCCGGCATCTGGGGCTGGTCACCGCCGCCGAGGTGGGAGATTTGAGACAGAAGCTCCACCGCATGGCGGAGCAGGCGGAGCGGACCATCGACATCGGCGGCCTGCTGGCCCTGGCGGCCTCGGCCCCGGCCCTGGAGGCGCCGGAGCGGACGGACGTTCCCATTTCCCGGGAAAGGCCGGTCATCGCCCTGGCCCGGGACAAGGCGTTCTGCTTCTACTATGCCGACGGCCTTTCTGAGCTGGTGCGCCAGGGGGCGGAGCTGGCAGAGTTTTCCCCACTGGAGGACGAGAGATTGCCGGAGGGGTGCTCGGGGCTCTATCTGGGAGGCGGCTACCCGGAGATCTATGCCAAAGAGCTGGCCAGGAACACCGCCCTTTTGGGAGAGATCCGGGAAAAGATTCACCGCGGCCTGCCCACGGTGGCCGAGTGCGGTGGTTTTCTCTATCTGCAAAAGCAGCTCACCGACGCCGACGGGCGCGATGACTGGGAGCTGGCGGGGGTCTTCCCCGGAAGGGCCGCCAATACCGGCAAGCTGGGCCGATTTGGGTACATCGAGATGACCGCCCGTGCCGACGGGCTGCTGTGCAGGGCGGGGGAGACCCTCCCCGCCCATGAGTTCCACTACTGGGACAGCACCACGCCGGGGTGCGATTTCCGGGCCCAGAAGCCCCTGAGCGACCGGGGCTGGGACTGCGCCTTTCACACCCCCACCCTGTATGCGGGCTTTCCCCATGTGCATTTCAGCGGCTGCCCCCAGGCCGCACGGCGGTTCGTGGAGGCGTGTGCGCGCTATCAAAGGGAGGAATAAGAGATGGACTTGCAGGAGATCGTGGCCGGGATCGGACCGGTGGATCAAAAGGCCATGGAGGAGGCCCAGCGGCGGTGGGATTCCATCGCCCACCCTCTGAACAGTCTGGGCATGCTGGAGCAGGACATTGTTCGGATCGCCGGCATCACCGGAGACCCCAATATCGACCTCTCCAAGAAAGCGGTGGTGGCCATGTGCGCCGACAACGGCGTGGTGGCCGAGGGGGTCACCCAGACCGGTCAGGAGGTCACCGCCATCGTCACTGAGAATATGTCCAAGGGGGACACCTCTGTGTGCTGTATGGCGCGGGTGGCCGGGGCGGAGGTCATCCCGGTGGACATCGGGGTGGCCCAGCCGGTGGAAGGGGAGCGCATCCGCCGGTGCTGCATCCGCCGGGGTACCGCCAACATGACCAAAGGTCCCGCCATGACCCGGGAGGAGGCCGTCAGGGCTGTCATGACCGGCGTGGAGCTGGTGGGTGAGCTGAAGGAGAAGGGGGTCCGTCTCCTGGCCACCGGTGAGATGGGCATCGGCAATACCACTACCTCCAGCGCCATTGTGGCGGTGCTGCTGGGAAAGGACCCAGCAGAGGTCACCGGCCGGGGGGCCGGCCTCACCTCGGAGGGGCTGGAACGGAAGATCCGCGCCATTGAGACCGCCATCGCAGTCAACCGGCCCGACCCGGCGGATGGACTGGACGTCCTCCACAAGGTAGGCGGTTTGGACATCGCCGGTCTGGCCGGAGTCTTCCTGGGGGGCGCCTACCACCGCATCCCCGTGCTGGTGGACGGCTTCATCTCCTCTGCCGCCGCCCTGGTGGCTGCGGCGGTCTGCCCGGCGTGTAAAGACTATATGCTGGCCAGCCATGCCTCCAACGAGCCTGCCGGACATATGGTCCTGGAAGCCCTGGGTCTCACCCCCTTCCTCTATGCCGGCATGTGCCTGGGGGAGGGCACCGGCGCGGTGGCGGTCATGCCCCTGCTGGAGATGGGCGCGGCGGTCTACCGGGAGATGTGTACCTTTGCGGCCACGGATATTGAAGCCTACGAGCATCTTACATAATTCTTAGCGAGAGAAAGGGAAGGATGGTCCCATGCTGATCCTGGTCTCCGGCGGCTCTGCCAGTGGAAAATCCAAATATGCGGAAGACCTGGTGGTCCAGGGTCCGCCGGGGGAGCGGATCTATGTGGCCACCATGCAGGTCTGGGATGCGGAGAGCCGCCGCCGGGTGGAGCGCCACCGGGCCATGCGGGCGGGGAAGGGCTTCTGCACCGAGGAGCGGCCCGTCCACCTCTTTGAGATGCCCATACCAGCCGGAGCAGTGGCGCTGCTGGAGGACCTCTCCAACCTGACCGCCAATGAGTGGTTTGGGCCGGAGGGGCCGGAAGGGGCCGAGGAGCGGGTCCTCTCCGGCATCCGCAGGCTGAAGGCGGAGAGCGCCTGCACGGTGGTGGTCACCAACGAGCTCTTCTCCGACGGCATCGTCTATGACCGTGAGACGGCGGACTACCTCTCCGCCCTGGCCCGGCTCAACAGGGCCGTGGCGGCGGAGGCCGATCAGGTCTATGAGGTGGTCTGCGGTATCCCGGTGTGCTGGAAGGGGGCGTAAGGACATGTTCCGCTCGTTGTGGATCGCTGTGGCCATGTACTCCAAGCTCCCCGCCCCCAGGGTGGAGTGGGACAAGAAAAGTCTCTCCTGGGCCATGTGCTTTTTCCCTGTGGTGGGGGTGGTCATCTCCCTGCTGCTGGGGGTGTGGCTGGGACTGTGCGGCTGGCTGGGCTTTGGGCCCTTCCTGCGCGCCGCCGGGGCCCTCCTCCTGCCCATCGCGGTGAGCGGGGCCATCCATCTGGACGGCTTCTGCGACACCTCGGACGCCCTGGGCTCCCACCAGAGCCGGGAGAAGAAGCTGGAGATCCTGAAGGACTCCCACACCGGAGCCTTCGCCATCATCTGCTGCTGTCTCTACCTCATCTTCTTCTTTGCCGTCTGGTGTGAAGCGGTGCCGGAGGGGCGGACTCTGCTAGTGCTGGCGCTGGGGCCTGTCCTGTCCCGGAGCCTTTCTGGGCTGGCCGCCGTGAGCTGGCCCAACGCCCGGGGGAGCGGCCTTCTGGCCACCTTCACCCAGCCCATGGACGCGGTCCGGGCCCGGGTGGTGCTGCTGGTGTGGACGGCGGCCTGCGCTGCCGCCATGCTGGTTCTGGACCCGATCACCGGCGGGGCCGCGGCTGCGGGGGCCGGGCTCTCCTTCCTCTATTATTTCGTCATGTCCCGCCGGCAGTTCGGCGGCATCACCGGAGATCTGGCAGGCTTCTTCCTCCAGGTCTGCGAGTGCGCCATGGTCCTTGCTGTGGTCCTGGCGCAGCGACTGGAGGCATTGTTATGATCCTGCTCATCGGCGGGGCCGGCCAGGGAAAGCTGGCCTACGTCCTGGAAAAAACAGGGCTCGGGCCCGAAGACGTGGCCCGCGACCCGGCGTCCGCCCGGAACAAGCCCATCTTTGCCGGGCTGGCGGACTGGGTCCGCACCCATCCCGGCGAAGGGCTGGGGGACCTGCTGGAGGTCAACCCCGGCGTGGTCATCCTCTGTGACGAGGTGGGCTGCGGCGTGGTGCCGGTGGACCCGGCGGAGCGGGCCTGGCGGGAGGAGACCGGGCGGCTGTGCTGCGCCCTGGCCCAACGGGCTGACCGGGTGGAGCGGATCTTCTGTGGATTGAGTATGGTATTGAAGGGGGAAGGGACATGGAAGTGATCCTGGTGCGCCACGGCATCACCCAGGGGAACAAGGAAAAGCGCTTCGTGGGTCGGCTGGACGTGCCCCTGGCGCCGGAGGGGGAGACCATGGCACGGGAGACGGCCCCCCTGATGCCGCCGGTAGAGCACCTCTATGTGAGCCCCATGCTCCGCTGCCGCCAGACGGCGGACCTGCTGTGGCCCGATGTGCCCCGGACCTTTGTGGAGGACCTGCGGGAGACCGATTTCGGCATCTTTGAGGGGAAAAACCACGCCGAGCTCCAGGACGACCCCGCCTACCAGCGGTGGCTCTCCGGCGAGATGGTGGTGGGGGAGCCGGTGGAGGACTGCGCCCGGCGCGGCGTCCAGGCTCTGGCCTTTGTGGGGAAGGATGCCGCTGAGCACGGCTATGAGCACGTGGGCATCGTCTCCCACGGGGGGCTCCTGATGGGCATGCTCACCCTCTGCGGCAGGCCGGCCCGGGAGAAGTTTTACGACTGGTATCCCCAGAACTGCGGCGGCTACCGGGGCGTGCTCACCCTGGACCCTCTGGAATACCAGGTGACCGGTACCGTGGGGAGGGTCAAGGCATGACCCTTACCCTGCGGCTTACTGCCCTGCTCCTGGGGTTCTGCCTGGACCTCCTCCTGGGCGACCCACACTGGATGCCCCATCCGGTGCGGGCCATGGGCGCCCTCATCGCCGGGCTGGAGCGTCCCCTGCGGGCGGTTTTCCCCAAGAGTCCCAAGGGAGAACAGGCCGCCGGCGTCGCGCTGGTGCTCCTGACGGCGGGACTCTCCACCGGTACGGCGGCTACCCTGCTGTGGCTGTGCGTCCGCATCCATCCCATTCTGGGCTTTGCTGCGGAGACCGTGCTGTGCTATCAGCTCCTGGCGGCCCGCTCCCTCCGGGATGAGAGCGTGAAGGTCTACAAGGCCCTCCGGGACGGTACTCTGGACGACGCCCGGAAGGCGGTGGCCATGATCGTGGGTCGGGACACCGACCAGCTGGACGAGACCGGGGTATCCAAGGCGGCGGTGGAGACGGTGGCGGAGAACGCCTCTGACGGCGTCATCGCCCCGCTTCTGTTTCTGGCCATCGGGGGAGCTCCCCTGGGGGTCCTCTACAAGTCCATCAACACCATGGATTCCATGGTGGGATATAAAAATGACCGCTATCTCTACTTTGGCCGGGCGGCGGCCCTGCTGGACGACCTGGTGAACTTCATTCCCGCCCGGCTGGCCGGGGTCCTGCTGTGCCTGGCGGCCCGGCCCGCCGGCTTTGACGGGCCCAACGCCTGGAAGATCTTCCGGCGGGACCGGAAGAACCACAAAAGCCCCAACTCGGCCCACACCGAGGCGGCGGCGGCGGGGGCCATGGACATCCAGCTGGCGGGGAGCAGCTACTACTTTGGCAAGCTGGTGGAGAAACCCACCATCGGCGACCCGCTGCGCCCGGTGGAGCCGGCGGACATCCTGCGGTGCAACCGGCTCATGTATGCCGGGACCTTCCTGGCCATGCTGCTCTTCTGCGGGCTGCCCCTGGTGCTGAGCCTGGCGCTGTGATCCCCAGGAAAAGGAGGAGGACCATTTGAAAACGTATACCCATGGCGGCGACCTTGTGGGCGCCCGTGCAGTGTGGCAGGGGGAGCTGCTGGACTTTTCCGCCAACCTCAACCCCCTGGGCATGCCGGAGTCGGTGCGGAGGGCGGCGGCGGAGGCGGTTCGGGAGGCCGTCCACTACCCCGATTCACTGTGCCGGGAACTGAGCGCCGCCATCGCCCGGCGTGATGGCGTGACGCCGGAACAGGTCCTCTGCGGCAACGGCGCTGCCGACCTGATTTTCCGTCTGGCATTTTCCCAGCGTCCCCGCCGGGCGCTGGTCACCGCGCCCACCTTTTCCGAGTACCAGGATGCGGTGCAGGCCGCCGGCGGCGAGGTGGTCTACCACCGCCTGTCGCCGGAAAACCAGTTTGACCTCACCGAGGACGTGCTAGATGACCTGGATGAGGGGGTGGACATGGCCTTTTTTTGCACCCCCAACAACCCCACGGGACGCATCATCGACCCGACGCTCATGGAAGGCATCCTGTCCCGCTGCCGGGAGAAGAAGATCCGGGTGGTGGTGGACGAGTGCTTTCTCTCCCTGGCCGACCCAGGGGAGGGGGCCGGTTTTGCCGGAAAGCTGGCGGAGTTTCCAAACCTGTTGCTGCTGCGGGCCTTTACCAAGAGCTACGCCATGCCCGGCTTGCGGCTGGGCTACTGCCTGAGCGGAGATGAGACCTTGATGGACCAGCTCTCCTGCTGCGCCCAGCCCTGGAGCGTCTCCGGGCCCGCCCAGGCGGCGGGACTGGCCGCTCTGCGGGAGCCCCTTCACCCCGTCCTGGCCCGGGAGCTCATCGCCGTGGAGCGGGCCTGGCTCACCGGGCAGCTCCGGGACATGGGCCTGCGGCCCTTCCCCAGCCTGGCAAATTACATCCTTTTCCAGGCTCCGGGGCGGGGCGACCTGAAGGCGCGGCTTCTGGAGCGGGGGGCCCTCATCCGCTCCTGCACCAACTATGTGGGGCTGGGCGAGGACTATTACCGGGTGGCGGTGCGGCTGCGCCCGGAGAACGAACGACTTGTGAAAGTCATGCGGGAGGTGCTGTAAGTGACCAAGGCCATTATGATCCAGGGCACCGCCTCCAACGCGGGCAAAAGTCTGCTGGCGGCGGGGCTGTGCCGGGTCTTCCGGCAGGACGGGCTGAAGGTGGCCCCCTTCAAGTCCCAGAATATGGCGCTCAATTCCTTTATCACCGCCGACGGCTTCGAGATGGGCCGGGCCCAGGTGGTCCAGGCCGGCTGCGCCGGGGTGGCCCCCGATGTGCGGATGAACCCCATCCTCTTAAAGCCCACCAACGACACCGGAAGTCAGGTCATCGTCAACGGCGTCCCCCGGGGCACCATGGGGGCGGTGGAGTACTTCCGCTACAAAAAGGCCCTCATCCCCGACATCATGGCGGCCTTTGAGGGGCTTTCGGCGGAGTATGACGTCATCGTCATCGAGGGGGCGGGGAGCCCGGCGGAGATCAACCTGAAGCAGGACGATTTCGTCAATATGGGTATGGCCAGGCTGGCGGGCGCTCCGGTGCTGCTGGCGGGCGACATCGACCGGGGCGGCGTCTTCGCCTCCCTTTACGGCACGGTAAAGCTGCTGGAGCCCGAGGAGCAGGCCAGGATCAAGGGCCTCATCATCAACAAGTTCCGGGGCGACGTGGAGATCCTCCGCCCCGGCCTTGCCACCCTGGAGGAGCTCACCGGCAAGCCGGTGCTGGGAGTGGTGCCCATGCTGGACGTGGACATCGACGATGAGGACTCTCTCTCCACCAGGCTCACCGGCGGGGACCGGGTGGGACGACTGGACATCGCTGTCATCCGTCTGCCCCGGCTCTCCAACTTCACCGACTTCAATCCCCTGGAGCGGATGGAGGGAGTGACGGTGCGGTATGTCTCCGCCCCCGGCGAGCTGGGCCGCCCCGACCTCATCATCCTGCCCGGCACCAAGAGCACCATGGACGACCTCAAATGGATGCGTCAGAACGGCCTGGAGGCCCTGGTGCTCAAGCACGCCGCCCGTGGCGGCGCGGTGCTGGGCATCTGCGGCGGCTACCAGATGCTGGGGCGGACCCTCTCCGACCCCGACGGAGTGGAGGGGGGCGGCTCCATGGCGGGTATGGGGCTGCTGCCCACCGAGACCGTCTTCCTGGGCGAGAAGACGCGAACCCGGGTCAGCGGCGCGTTCCGGCGCGGCGAAGGGCTCTTCGCAGAACTCAATGATGTGCCCTTCCAGGGCTATGAGATCCATATGGGGGAGACCACCTATCTGGAGGACGCCGCCCCCCTCTCCCGGCTTACCTGCCTGGACGGGGCCGAGAAGCCGGACGGCGCCGCCCGGGGGAACGTGTGGGGCAGCTACGTCCACGGGATTTTCGACTCCGGGGCCTTTGCCCAGGGGCTGGTCAATGTTCTGTTGTCGGCCAAGGGGCTCACCCCGGACGCTGCGGCGGTGGACTGGGCGACCTATCAGGAGGAGCAGTACGACAAGCTGGCCGCGGGCGTCCGGGCCAGCCTGGATATGGACCGGGTGTACCGGATCTTGAATGGCGAGGAATGAGCATATGAAAGTAGAGTTGCAGCGGGTGGCCCCGGCGGAGATCGAGGCCCGGAGCATGGAGATCATCCAGTCGGAGCTGGGGGACCGGACCTTCCCGGCGGAGGTGCTGCCGGTGGTGAAGCGGGTCATCCACACCACGGCGGATTTTGACTACGCCGACAATCTGGTGTTCTCTCCCGGCGCGGTGGAGCGGGGGATCGCCGCCATAAAGGCGGGCTGCACCATCGTCACCGATACCCAGATGGCCCGGTCTGGCATCAACAAGCGGGTGCTGGAGAAGTTCGGCGGGGAGGCGGTGTGCTTCATGTCCGACCCTGACGTGGCCGCCGAGGCCAAGGACCGGGGCGTCACCCGGGCGGCGGTCTCCATGGAGCGGGCCGCCGGGCTGGAAGGCGCCCTCATCCTGGCCCTGGGCAACGCCCCCACCGCCCTGGTCCGGGCCTGCGAGCTGCTGGAGGAGGGGGCCATGAAGCCCGCCCTCATCATCGGCGCCCCGGTGGGCTTTGTGAACGTGGTGGAGAGCAAGGAGCTCCTTCTTACGGAGGATGTGCCCTACATCGTGGCCCGTGGGCGGAAGGGCGGCAGCAACGTGGCCGCCGCCATCTGCAACGCCATGCTGTACCTGGCCTCCGGCAACGTCCGGGAGTGAGGAGGGGAGAAGCCATGCCTGAAAAAGCAGTTTTGGTGGTTTCCTTCGGCACCACCCATCTGGATACGCTGGAAAAGACCATCCAGCCCATTGAGTGGGACATCGCCGGCCAGATGCCCGGACGGGTCCAGCGGCGGGCCTTTACCAGCGGCATGATCCTGCGCCGGCTGTCGGAGCGGGGCCTGGATATCGACGATGTCCCCAAAGCCCTGGAGCGGCTGGCGGAGGAGGGCTGCACCGACGTGGTGCTCCAGCCCACCCACATCATGAACGGGGATGAGTTCGACAAGCTCTGTGCCCAGGCCGAGCCCTGGCGGGCGCGGTTTGACCGCATGGCCCTTGGCCGCCCCCTCCTTACCACCCTGGAGGACTACCGGGCGCTCTCCGCCGCCCTCACGGAGCTCCTGCCCGAGGCGGAGGCGGGGACCGCCCATGTCTTCATGGGCCACGGGACGGAGCACTATGCCAACGCCGCCTACTGCCAGCTGGAGTATATGCTCCACGACGGGGGCCGGACCGACGTGCTGCTGGGCACGGTGGAGGGCTATCCCGGCCTGGAGGAGGTCCTCCGCCGGCTGGATGAGCGGCAGGCGGTGAAAAACGTGGTTCTCTACCCCCTGATGGTGGTGGCCGGGGACCATGCCAAAAACGACCTGGCCGGTGACGAGCCGGAGAGCTGGAGGAGCCAGCTGACGGAACGGGGCTACCAGGTGTCCTGTTCCCTCCGGGGCCTGGGGGAATACCCCCAGATCCGGGCCCTCTTTGTCCGCCATGCCCTGGCGGCGGCAGAAGAAAACGGTTGAGTCCGGGCCTGTGCCCGTTCTCAGATAGATCAGGGTGTCCCACGGGACCTAACAGGGAAGCTGGGTGAAAATCCCGCGCAGTCCCGCTGCCGTAAGAGGGGAGCGTCCGCGCAAGCACGCCACTGGAGCTGAGAAAGGAGGTCCGGGAAGGCGCGCGGAGGCCATGAGCCTTGAGCCGGAAGACCTGCCCTGACAGAGTCCAACCTGCGAGTGACAGGGAAAAGGAGAAAGTATATGAAACAAAACAGACACAACCATGTCCGGCTCCCGGCGGCCATCCTGGCCGTGCTGGGGCTGAGCACCGTCAGCGCCTCGGCCATGCACATCGCCGAGGGCTATCTGCCCAAGGTCTGGGCCTTTGGCTGGATGGCCGTGTGCATCCCCTTTGTGGCAGCCGGCTTCCTGTCCATCCGGAAAAAGGTGGAGCGCAGCCCCAAGGCCAAGGTCCTCCTGGCCATGTGCGGGGCCTTCGCCTTCGTCCTATCGGCCCTGAAGCTCCCGTCGATCAGCGGTTCCTGCTCCCACCCCACCGGCGTGGGCCTGGGCGCCATCCTCTTCGGGCCCACCGCCACCACGGTTCTGGGGCTCATTGTGCTGCTGTTCCAGGCCTTGCTCCTGGCCCACGGCGGTCTCACCACCCTGGGCGCCAACCTCTTCTCCATGGCCATCGTGGGCCCTCTGGTCTCCTGGGGGGTCTACCGGGGGCTGAAGAAGGCGGGGGCCAAGCCGGCGGTGGCCGTGTTCTGCGCCGCCGCCCTGGGCGACCTGCTGACCTATGTGACCACCTCCTTCCAGCTGGGCGTGGTCTATGGAAACATCACGGAGTATCTGACCATCTTCGCCGTGACCCAGATCCCCCTGGCCATTGCCGAGGGTCTGCTCACCGTGGTGGTCTTCAATGTGCTGGAGAAGTATTCCGCCGCCGAGCTCCGCGAGCTCTCCGTGCTGTAAGGGAGGGACAGACATGAAGGTATGGCAGAAAAACCTGATTCTCATTGCTCTTGTGGTCCTGTTGGCGGCCTTCCCGCTGTGGTACTGCCGGGATGCCGAGTTCGGCGGCGCGGACGGTATGGCGGGGGAGCTCATCGAGGAGACCAACCCGGACTATGAGCCCTGGTTCCAGCCGATTTTTGAGCCGGCCAGCGGCGAGGTGGAATCCCTTCTCTTTGCCCTCCAGGCGGCCATCGGCTCCGGCGTCGTCTGCTTCGTGCTGGGCAGGCTGACCGCCAAAAAGCCGGAGGGAGAGAAGAAGGTGTGACCATGGGGACGGACCGGTATGCCTATCTCTCCCGCCTGAGGCGGGTGGACCCGGTGGCCAAGGTGTGGACCGCCCTGGCGGTGCTGCTGCTGTGTCTTTTCAGTGAGAGCATCGCCGTGGGACTGGTGACGCTGGTGGTCATGGGTGTCCTCAATATGGCCCTGGGCGGGCAGCGGCCCGGGACCGTCCTCCACTTTATGAAGGTGCCTCTGGCCTTCCTGGTCATCGGCTGCCTCACCATCGTCCTCCGTCCGCTGGGGGCGGAGGAGCCGGCGCTGTGGGCGGTCTGGCTCTTCGGGCGGTTCCGCTGGGGGATCTCCGGGGCGTATCTGCGCATGGGCCTGATGGTCTTCTGCAAGGCCATGGGGGCCATCTCGGCCATGTATTTCCTGGCCCTCAATACGCCCATGACCGACCTCGTCCTGGCCCTGGAGCGGCTCCACGTCCCCAAGCTGCTGGTGGAGCTCATGGAGCTCATCTATCGTTTTATTTTTGTCCTGATGGACGCCGCCGGGCGTATCCGGGTGGCCCAGGAGTCCCGGCTGGGATACGGCAGCTTCCGCAAGAGTCTGGACCATATGGGGGATCTGGTCTCCCTGGTCTTTCTCCGGGCCTGGCGGAAGGGGGACAAGGTCTACACTGCCCTGGAATCCCGGGGCTATGACGGCAGTCTCACCACCCTGTCCGCCGCCTACACCGGCGGCGCTCGGGTGTATGCCTGGGGTGCGGCGGCCATTGCCCTCCAGGCGGCGGCCCTGCTGGTGGAAAGGAGGCTCCTTACATG
Organism: Intestinimonas sp.; assembly: GCF_026169115.1. Lineage (GTDB taxonomy): Bacteria > Bacillota > Clostridia > Oscillospirales > Oscillospiraceae > Intestinimonas. Next base: position 48,737 of record NZ_JAPFEA010000005.1, read on the forward strand.
AGCTATGCCATAGAGACCCAGGATCTCTACTATACCTATGAGGACGGGACGGTGGCCCTGGACCACATCTCTCTGCGGGCCGGGGCGGGGAAGATCACCGGTATTCTAGGGGCCAATGGGGCGGGGAAATCCACATTGTTCCTCAACCTCAACGGCGTCCTCACCCCCAAAGAGGGAACGGTGATGGTGAAGGGGAAGCCCGCGGTCTATGACCGCAAGGGCATCCGGGAGATCCGCCGCCAGGTGGGTATCGTCTTCCAGGACCCGGACGATCAGCTCTTCTCTGCCGACGTCTACCGGGACATCTCCTTCGGCGGGATGAACCTGGGCCTGCCCGAGGAGGAGGTCCGCCGCCGGGTGGAGGCGGCCATGGAGCGCACCGGCGTGAGCGCCCTGCGGGACAAGCCCACCCACGCCCTTTCCTTCGGACAGAAAAAGCGGGTGGCCATCGCCGGCGTGCTGGTGATGGAGCCCGACGTGATGATTTTGGATGAGCCCACCGCCGGTCTGGACCCCCAGGGAGTCAGCGACATCATGCACCTGCTGGCGGAGCTGCGGGACGGCCTGGGCATGACCATCCTCATCGCCACCCACGATATGGACATCGTCCCCCTCTACTGCGATTATGCCTACCTCCTCAGCGGGGGCAGGGTGATCCTGGAGGGGGCGCCGGAGGAGCTCTTCTCCCAGCCGGAGGAGCTGCGGAAAAACCACCTGCGTCTGCCGCGGATCGCCCATCTCATGGAGATCCTGCGGGAGCAGGACGGGCTGGACACCACCCCCACCGCCGCCACCATCAGCGCGGCCCGGCGGGAGATCAATCGACTGTTACAGGAGAAGTGAGAATATGGAGCGAGGAAAGCTGTACGGCGTGGGCGTGGGCCCCGGAGACCCGGAGCTGGTGACCAAAAAGGCGGAGCGCATCCTGCGGGAGGCCGACATTGTGGCGGTGCCCGACAAGGGGGTAGGGGAGAAGACTGCCCTCCATATCGTGTCCGACATCGTGGCAGGGAAGGAGCTGCTCTACTGTCCCACCCCCATGGTGCGGGACCGGACGGTGCTGGAGAGCTGCTATGAGCAGATCGCCGGGGAGATCTGCGCCCGGCTGGACGAAGGGAAAAATGTGGCCTTCATCACCCTGGGGGACCCCACGGTCTACTCCACCTATATTTATGTCCACAAGAAGGTCCTCGCCCGGGGCTACGCCGCCGAGCTCATCCCTGGGGTGCCCTCCTTCTGTGCGGTGGCTGCGCGGCTCAACACCTCCCTGTGTGAGGGAGCGGAGCGGCTGCTGATTGTTCCGGCCTCCCACGATGCCGCAGACTGCCTGGACATCCGGGCCAACAAGGTCTTCATGAAGGCGGGAAAGGCCATCGGAGAGCTCCGGGAGCAGCTGGCGGAGCGGGATATGCTGGACGGGGCCGCGCTGGTGGCCAACTGCGGCATGGAGGGGGAGCTGGTCTGTCCCCATTTTGCCGATATGACCGACGGCGCCGGCTACTTCTCCATTGTTCTGGTCAAGGAATAAGACCCATAAAAAGGAGGTGAGACCAATGGTCATCATGATGTCAGGGCTGGACCACAGTCTGGCCCCCATCGAGCTCCGGGAGCAGCTCTCCTTCACCAAGGCCCAGGTGGGGGCGCTGGTGGAGCGCATCCGGGCGGAGACGGAGGGGGTGCTGGGCTGCGTCCTCCTCTCCACCTGCAACCGGACCGAGCTCTACCTCTCCTGTGAGAAGGGGGCGGAGCTCCAGCCCGGGGAGGTGCTCTGCGCCGCCGTGGGCCTGAGCTATGCCCCCTTCGCCCGGGCCTTTGTCACCCGCCGGGGCAGCGATGCCGCCCGCCACCTCATGGAGGTCTCCGGCGGGCTCCAGTCCCAGATTTGGGGAGAGGACCAGATCCTCTCCCAGGTCAAGGGGGCCATTGCCATCGCACGGGAGGAGGGCGCTGCCGACCCGGTGCTGGAGACCCTCTTCCGCAATGCCGTGGCCGCCGGGAAGGAGGTCAAGACCAAGGTCCGTCTTACCGGCGTGGCCACCTCTGCCGCCGCCAGGGCGGTGGAGGTGCTGACGAGCCAGATGGGTTCCCTGGCGGGGAAGCGGGTGCTGGTCATCGGCAACGGGGAGATGGGGCGGTTGTCGGCCACCCTCCTCCGGGAGGCCGGCTGCGCCGTCACCGTCACCCTGCGGACCTACCGCCATGGGGAGACCGTGGTCCCCGCCGGCTGCGGCGTGGTGTCCTATGATGACCGCCTCTCCGCCATGGAAGGGGTGGATATTGTCCTCTCCGCCACCACCAGCCCACACTACACTGTGACGGCGGAGCAGGTGAGCCGCCTGGGCCGTCGTCCGTCCTATGTGGTGGACCTGGCCATGCCCCGGGATGTGGACGCCGCCGTGGGGGAGCTGCCGGAGGTCAGGCTTTACAACGTGGATACCCTGGGGGCCGAGCGGCACCAGGGGGAGATCCCCGCCGAGGCCCTGGACATCCTGGACGATTATATGGGCCGGTTCTACGAGTGGAACAACTACCGCAAATGTCTGCCCGCCATTGAGGAGCTGAAAGCGGCCATCACCGAGCGGGTCCTCACCTACCCGGAGGTGGGGGAGGACCTGGATGCGGAGGAGCTCATCGAGCTGGCGGTGGGCCGGGCGGTGGACCTGCTCACTGGCGGGCTCAAGGAACACATCAGCCCGGAGGATCTGGAGCGGTGTGTGGGCAAGATCAGGGTCCACACCGCCGTCAAGAGCCGGGAGAGGGAGGGCAGTCATGACCGAAAACGCATCCCGTTTCCCGCTATTTGTTGATCTCACGGGCCGGCGCTGCGTCATCGTGGGAGGCGGGGCCATCGCCGCGCGCCGGGCGGCGGTGCTCGCCCGCTTCGGGGCGGCGGTCACCATCGTCGCCCCAGCCTGGACCGGGGATGTCCCCAGTGTGGACTGGCAGGCCCGGCCCTATGCCCCTGGCGATCTGAAGGGGGCCTTTCTGGCGGTGGCTGCAACGAATGACCGGTTGGTGAACCGGCAGGTGGGGGAGGAGGCCCGTGCATTGGGCATCCCAGTCACCGTGGCCGACCGCCGGGAGGAGTGTACCTTCTTTTTTCCCGCCGTCTGCGAGGGCGGCGGCGTGACCGCGGGGCTTGTCTCGCGGAATGGCGCCGATCACCACCGGGCGGCGGAGGCCGCCAGGGCGGTGCGTCAGGCATTGGAGGGATTGGATTGAAGAAGCTGAGAGCAGGGAGCCGGGAGAGTTGGCTGGCCGTCATCCAGACCGAACTGGTCATGGCGGCCATCCGGGCCCAGGACCCCCAGCGTGAGATAGAACTGGTCACCATGAAGACCACCGGGGACAAGATCCTGGACCGCACCCTGGACAAGGTGGGGGGCAAGGGGCTCTTTGTCAAGGAGCTGGACGCCGCCCTGCTGGACGGACGGGTGGACTTCACCGTCCACAGCTGCAAGGACCTGCCCATGGACCTGGACCCCCGGCTCCCCCTGGCGGGCTTTTCCCGCCGGGCCGACCCCCGGGACGTGCTGGTGCTGCCCGAGGGGGTCACCGAGCTGGACCCTCAAAAGCCCATCGGCTGCGCCAGCGCCCGCCGGGCCCTCCAGCTGAAAACGCTCTTTCCGGGCCAGCCTGTGGCTCCGGTCCGAGGCAACGTGCTCACCCGGCTGGCCAAGCTGGACAGCGGCCAGTATGCCGCCCTGGTCCTGGCTGCCGCTGGGCTCAAGCGGTTGGACCTGGAGGGGCGGATCACCCGCTATTTCTCCACCGATGAGATGATCCCCGCTGCCGGTCAGGGCATCCTGGCTGTCCAGGTGCGGGCGGGGGAGGACACCTCCTATCTCTCCGCCTTCCTGGACCGGGACGGCGCCGACTGTGCCATGGCGGAGCGGGCCTTCGTCCGGCGGCTGGACGGCGGCTGTTCCTCGCCGGTGGCGGCCTTCGCCACGGTGGAGGGGGACACCCTGACCCTTCGGGGTATGGACATCACGTCGGCGGGGGAGCCCATTTTTGACACCATCACCGGCCCGCGCAGTCAGGGAGAGACCCTGGGCATTGCGCTGGCTGACCGGATCAGGGAGGGAACGGCATGTACGGCAAGGTAACGCTGGTGGGGGCGGGGCCCGGAGACCCGGGACTCCTCACCGTCAAGGGCCGGGAGGCCCTGCTGGCGGCTCAGGTGGTGGTCTACGACCGCCTGGTGAGCCCCGCCATCCTGGCGCTGATGCCGGAGGAGGCGGAGCAGATCAATGTGGGTAAGGAGGCCAGCCGCCACCCCGTCCCCCAGGAGCAGATCAACCGCATCCTGCTGGAAAAGGCCCTGGAGGGCAAGAACGTGGTCCGGCTCAAGGGGGGCGACCCCTTCCTCTTCGGCAGGGGCGGCGAGGAGCTGGAGCTTCTGCGGGAGCACGGCGTCCCCTTTGAGGAGGTGCCCGGCATCACCTCGGCCATCGCCGTGCCCGCCTATGGCGGCATCCCGGTGACCCACCGGGACTTTACCTCCTCCCTCCATATCGTCACCGGCCACGCCCGGGCGGGCAAGGACCTGGACATCGACTTCGAGGCCCTGGTCCGGACGAAAGGGACCCTGGTCTTCCTCATGGGGGTGAGCAGTCTCCCCGACATCTGCGAGGGACTGCTGAAAGCGGGCATGGACCCGGACACCCCCGCCGCCATCGTGGAGCGGGGGACCACCCCCGCCCAGCGGCGGCTGGACGCCACTGTGGCCACCCTGGCCAAGACGGCGGCGGAGGGGAAGGTGGAGAGCCCGGCCATCAGCATCGTGGGCCGGGTCTGTTCTCTGGCCGGAGAGTTTGACTGGTTCGACGCCCTTCCTCTAAAGGGAAAGCGCATCGTGGTCACCCGGCCCAGGGAGCGGGTGGGCACCCTGACAGACCGCCTGCGGAAGCTGGGGGCCGACGTCTTTGAGTACCCCTGTATCCGGACAGAGCCCATCGCCCCCTGTCCCGCCATGGAGCAGGCGGTGGAACGCCTGGCCGACTATGAGTGGCTGGCCTTTACAAGCCCCGCCGGTGTGGAGGCTTTCTGGGGGATGGTCCAGGCCAAAAACTGGGACGCCCGGGTGCTGGCTGGGGTCAGGCTGGCCGCCATCGGCGCCGGCACAGACCGGGCCCTCCGGGAACACGGGCTCCGGGCCGACTACATCCCGGAGGTCTATGACGCCGCCCACCTGGGGGCGGGGCTGGCCGCCTTGGCCAAGGGAAGGGTGCTCCTCCTCCGGGCGGAGTGGGGTTCTCCCGCCTTGACGGAGGCCCTGGAAGGGAGTAACATTCCCTATGACGACATCCCCTGCTATACCACCGCCTATGAGAGCGAGCACGCCGCCGCCCTCCGGGACCTGGTCCGGGCGGGGCAGGTGGACCTGGTCACCTTTACCAGCGCCTCCACGGTGAAGGGCTTTGTCTCCTCGGTGGGGGAGATGGACTTCTCCAAAATCACCGGGGCGTGTATCGGGGAGCAGACGGCCGCCGAGGCGGCAAAGCACGGCATCCCCACCGTCGTGGCGGAGCGGGCCACCATGGACGCTCTGGTCAACATCATCGTCAAAGAAGGTCAGACAAATGGAACTCATTAACCGGCCCCGCAGACTGCGGCAGAACGACTCCATCCGGCGGCTGTGCCGGGAGACCCGCCTCTCCCCGGACAGCCTTATCTACCCCATCTTCGTGGATGAGACCCTGACGGGCAAGCGGCCCATCGACGCCCTGGAAGGGCAGTTCCACTACGGGCTGGACGCCGTGTGCGAGGCGGTGGAGGAATGTATCCAGGCGGGGGTGGGCCGGTGTATCCTCTTCGGCCTGCCCGCCCACAAGGACGCCGTGGGCTCCTCTGCCTGGGACGAGCACGGCGTGGTCCAGGAGGCCATTCGGGCCATCAAGGCCAAGTACCCCGACTTCTATGTCATCACCGACGTGTGTATGTGTGAGTACACCGACCACGGCCACTGCGGCATCCTCTGCGGCCATGAGGTGGACAACGACAAGACCCTGGAGGTCCTGGCCAGAACCGCCCTCTCCCATGCCCAGGCGGGGGCCGATATGGTGGCGCCCTCCGATATGATGGACGGACGCATCGCCGCCATCCGGGCCGCCCTGGACGAGCACGGCCTTCAGAACGTACCCATCATGTCCTACTCGGCCAAGTACGCCTCCGCCTTCTACGGCCCCTTCCGGGCCGCCGCCGGCTCCGCCCCCTCCTTCGGAGACCGGAAGGGCTACCAGATGGACCCCCACAACCGCCGGGAAGCCCTGAAGGAGTGCGCCCTGGACGTAGAGGAGGGGGCCGACATCCTCATGGTGAAGCCGGCCCTCAGCTACCTGGATGTGATCCGGGAGTGCTCCGACGCCTTCGACCTGCCCATGTGCGCCTACTCCGTCTCCGGGGAGTACGCCATGATAAAGGCCGCCGGGGCGGCAGGGCTCATCGATGAGTACCGGGTCATGTGCGAAAGCGCCCTCTCCGTCTTCCGGGCGGGGGCCGATATGCTCATTACCTATTATGCCAAGGAACTGGCCCAGGCCATGAAGAAGGGGGACATCGGCTGATGGAACGCTCTGAAATACTCTTTGACCGGGCCCAAAAGGTCCTCCCCGGCGGGGTCAACTCTCCGGTCCGGGCCTTCCGGGCGGTGGACCTGTGCCCCCGGTTTATCACCAAGGCCCAGGGCGCTTACATCTACGACGCCGACGGCAGGTCCTATATTGACTACGTCTGCTCCTGGGGTCCCATGATCCTGGGCCACGACCACCCGGTGGTCCGGGAGGCGGTGGAGAAGGCGGTCAGGGACGGCCTTTCCTTCGGCGCGCCCACTGAGCGGGAGGTGGAGATGGCCGAGCTCATGGTGGAACTGGTCCCCAACATCGAGATGGTCCGCATGGTGAACTCGGGCACCGAGGCCGTCATGTCGGCCATCCGCCTGGCCCGGGGGGCCACTGGCCGGGACAAGATCATCAAATTCGAGGGCTGCTACCACGGCCACTCCGACTGCCTGCTGGTGAATGCCGGCTCCTCCGCCCTGGCGGGGGGACACCCCTCCTCCGCCGGCGTTCCCGAGGACATCGTCAAGCACACCCTCACCGCCCAGTTCAACCGCCTGGAGACGGTGAAGGCCCTGCTGGACGAGTACCCCGGTCAGGTGGCCTGTATCATCGTGGAGCCGGTGGCCGCCAACATGGGCGTGGTGGCCCCAGCCCCCGGCTTCCTGGAGGGACTGCGGACTCTGTGCGACCAGTCGGGCGCCCTCCTTATTTTTGATGAGGTCATCACAGGCTTCCGCCTGGCCCTAGGCGGCGCCCAGGAATATTTCGGCGTGAAGGCCGACCTCGTCACCTTCGGTAAGATCATCGGCGGCGGTATGCCGGTGGGCGCCTACTGCGGCAGCCGGGCCCTCATGGAGCAGGTGGCCCCCTGCGGGCCGGTGTACCAGGCAGGCACCCTCTCCGGCAACCCGGTGGCCATGGCCGCTGGGCTTGCCCAGCTGCGGTATTTGAAGGCCCACCCCGAGGTCTATGACGCCATCGGTGCCATGGCCGGGGAGCTGGCCGACGGCATGCGGGAGATTGCGGAGCGCCGCCATGCCGGTGTGGCCGTCAACCAGATCGGCTCCCTGGCGGCCCCCTTCTTCACGCCCAGCGACGTCACCACCTTTGTGGACGCCAAGGGCAGCGACGTGGGCCGGTATGCCCGGTACTTCAAGGGCATGCTGGAGCGGGGCATCTATCTGGCCCCTGCCCAGTTCGAGGCCATGTTCGTCTCCGCCGCCCATACCCGGCAGGACCTGGCCCGGACCCTGGAGGCCGTGGACCAGACACTGGCCGAGCTGTAACTTCAATCGTGCTCCTGACCCGGGACCGCTTTGCGGTCCCGGGTCGTCTTTTGTCCAGGCCCTGGTTTGACCTTTTTTGTGGCGGGCAGGTCCTATAATAGGACTGCGGTCCCCGGACCGACGAAGGAGGGCTGGCTGTGACCGTCGTCTACATAGATTCCCTGTTCCTGCTCAATCTGATCGTGGACTACCTGCTGCTGCTGGGGGCGGCCCGGCTGTCCGGCGCGGCCCTCCGCCGCCCCAGACTGGCCCTGGGGGCCGTCCTGGGGGCGGCCTATGCCTGCGCCGTCTTCCTGCCGGGACTGGGCTTTCTCGAACATCCCGCCGTGGCCCTTTCCGTCGCCGGAGCCATGGCGCTGGTTGCCTTTGGCGGCAGCCGGGGGCTCCTGCGGGGCTTTTTGTCTTTTCTGGCCCTCTCCTGCGCTCTGGGGGGCGGCGTGCTGGCCCTCAGTCTGCTGGGCGCCCGGGGAGTGGGACTGGAGCGCGGCGTGCTCTCCCCCCATGTGGACCTGGGGGTCCTCCTGCTCTCCGCCGCCGGCTGTTATGCCGCGGCCTCCCTGGTCTTCCGGCGCAGCGCGGCCCACGGGATCCGGGAGCTGGTGGAAGCGGTGCTCACTCTGGAGGGGCGGCAGGTGACGCTCACCGCCCTGCTGGACACCGGCAACACCCTCACCGATCCGGTCACTGGCCGCGGCGTGTTGGTGGTGGAGGGGGAGAGGGCGGCCCCTCTGTTCAGCCGTCCCCTGGGGGCGGCTGAGCTCAGGGACCCGGTGGGTACCCTGACCCAAATGGAGGACGGGACCCGGTTCCGGCTCCTGCCCTACCAGGCGGTGGGGGTGGAGTGCGGCCTGCTGCTGGCGGTGCGGCTGGACCGGGTCAAGGTGGGGGAGCGGGAGTACCGGGGGGTGCTGGCCGCCCTTTCGCCCACCCGGCTCTCAGACGGAGGCGGGTACAGCGCCCTGGTGGGCGCCATGGAAGGGTAGGCAGAACTGCGGAAAGGGACGATGGATAAAATGATGACAACGATGGTGCGGGGGCAGGTGCTCCTGTGGCGGCTCCTGGCCCGGCTGGGACTGTGTCTGCCGGGAAAGATCATGTATATCGGGGGGAGCGATACCCTGCCGGCCCCTCTGGACCGGGAGGAGGAGGCCGACGTCCTGCTCCGGCTGGAGCGGGGCGAGGAGGGGGCCCGGGCGACCCTCATTGAGCACAACCTTCGGCTGGTGGCCTACATCGCCCGGAGGTTTGAGAATACAGGCATCAACATCGAGGACCTCATCTCCATCGGAACCATCGGCCTCATCAAGGCGGTGGGGACCTACAAGCCGGCCAAAAACATCCGGCTGGCCACCTATGCCAGCCGGTGCATCGAAAATGAGATCCTCATGTACCTGCGGAAAACCTCCAATCAGAAGACGGAGGTCTCCTTTGACGAGCCCCTGAACACCGACTGGGACGGCAACGAACTGCTCCTCTCCGACATCCTGGGCACCGACAACGACCTGGTGATGAAGCCCATCGAGGACGACGTGGACCGGCAGCTCCTCTCTCTGGCGCTGGAGAAGCTCTCCGAACGGGAGCGGCGGATCATTACCCTCCGCTTCGGCCTGGATGGCCGACCGGAGCGGACCCAGAAGGAGGTGGCCGACCTGTTGGGCATCTCCCAGTCCTACATCTCCCGGCTGGAGAAGCGGATCATCTCCCGGCTGAAAAAGGAGATCCTGCGGATGCTGTGATACCAAAAGGCAAAAGTCCATCGAAATCCGTCCAACGATAAAAAATATAGGCCGCCCCGCAGGGGTATGTACCCCTCCCGCCTGGAGATACTGTTAGCAGTAACGTGCGGGGAGGTCAGCCGGATTGCAGGGAAAGGTAGAGATCTGCGGCGTCAACACCGCCAAGCTGAAGGTATTGAAAAATGAGGAGACCCTGGAGCTGCTCCGGCGGACCAAGGACGGAGACATGGCGGCCCGGGAGGAGCTCATCGCCGGCAATCTGCGGCTGGTCCTCTCGGTGATCCAGCGGTTCCATAACCGGGGAGAGAATGCCGACGACCTCTTTCAGGTGGGCTGCATCGGCCTCATCAAGGCCATCGACAACTTCAATGTGGACCTGGACGTGCGTTTCTCCACCTACGGCGTGCCCATGATCATCGGGGAGATCCGCCGCTACCTCCGGGACAACAGCGCCATGCGGGTGTCCCGGTCCATGCGGGATACGGCCTACAAAGTGCTCCAGGCGAAGGAAAAGTTCCTCTCCGAGCACCAGAGGGAGCCCAGCGTGGAGGAGATCGCCGCCGCCATGGGGGTGAAGCGGGAGGAGGTGGTGGCTGCTTTGGACGCCATTGTGGACCCGGTGAGTCTCTATGAGCCGGTGTACGACCACGAGGGGGACACCATCTGCGTCATGGACCAGGTGCGGGACGCCAAAAACACCGATGAGAGCTGGCTGGAGCACATCGCCCTCAAGGAGGCCATCGCCCGCCTTTCAGAGCGGGAGCGGCATATCCTGGACCTGCGTTTCTTCCAGGGGAAGACCCAGATGGAGGTCTCCGCCGAGGTGGGCATCTCCCAGGCCCAGGTCTCCCGCCTGGAGAAAAGCGCCCTCAAGCAGATCCGCCGGGACCTGTGAGGGAGGCATACCGCCCCCGCCTTCCGCATAGGGTGACAGGGAAGGGCGCACACTGTGGGAAAGGGGGAGCTGGAGATGGAGAGCACCGTCTCGGAGCTGCGGGACAAGGAGGTCATCGACATCAGCGGCGGCAGCCGCTTCGGCTATGTGGGAGATGTGGCGGTGGATCTGGAGACCGGGCAGGTCAAGGCGCTGGTGGTGCCGGGCCGCCTGCGCCTGTTCGGTCTGCTGGGCCGGGAGAAGGACCGGGTCTTTCCCTGGGCGTCGGTGCGCCGGTTCGGGGAGGACATCATCCTGGTGGAGGGCGGACCACCCGCTGCCCTGGAGGAAGCGGAGGATGATTGAGCCGTGGTGGTAAAAAACAGGAAAAAATGGTTGCATTTCAGATAAGACTATGATAAAATACCATAGCTGTGCAAAAAGCACGGTATTACACACACCGTCCGGGATGCGGCGTCCGGTGCCCTTTGGGGGTGGACGTGCCACAGATGAACGGGGTGGAGGTAATAACAATTAAAGGAGGAAACAAATTATGGCAGTCGTATCTATGAAGCAGCTCCTGGAGGCCGGCGTTCACTTCGGTCACCAGACCCGCCGCTGGAACCCCAAGATGGCCGCTTACATCTACACCGAGCGGAACGGCATCTACATCATCGACCTGCAGAAGACCGTGAAGAAGCTGGAGGAGGC